>JAFGJE010000219.1 GCA_016929245.1 Phycisphaerae bacterium | reverse complement strand
CCATCTATCACAGCGGCCTGTGGCGAACCTACTGGACACAAGAAAAAGCCGCCGCCTGAGGCCGCCATGATTTATCCTCGCACACCGCCACCGGTTCCGCTGACAAACCCTTTGACGCGAGGCGTCGTCCGTGGTGTAATGTCGTCATGCTCGTGCGAAAGCGACGGACAACCCGGCTGGACGTTGGATTGGCGCTGGCCTTCACGGGGCTGGCGTTTATCGTCTGGGCGTTCGTCGCGGGGATGAGCCGGACGATGATGAAGAATCTCATCAGCGACTCGGCCGTCTCGGCGATGAACTTACCGACCCTCTCCAAGGTCGTGAAGGTGTTTTTCGTGGACACGGGGTTCGTGATCGACCTGGTGGGACTCGGATGGATGGTCCTGGCGCTGGTGCTGATCTTTCTCGCCGGCCGCCAGCGCATCAGCATCAGCTGGGCGTGGACGGCGGCGATTCTGCAATCGCTGATCGCGGCGTTGGGAGCGGTGCTGGTGGGCGTGGCGTGTTACGAACCCTACCACAAACTGATGACCACCTCCCCCGCCGGCGCGCTGGAAACCATCAGCCTGATCTCCCTTCCGGTGGTGATCGGAATGGCGGTCGTGTTCTGGGTGATGTTCCTGATCGCCATGCTGATCGACCGGGCGCGTTTGGAACGTCGCGGTCCGACGCTCTCGGACGGACGGCGGACGAATCGTTGAAACGTCTTATTTCACCACCAGATTGACGAGTTTCCCGGGGACGACGATTTTTTTGACGATCTTTTTCTCCGCCACCTGGGGGGCGATTTTCCTGTCCGCCAGCACGAGTTCGAGCACCGCGTCGTCGTCGGCCTTGGCGGGCACCGTCACGCGGCTGCGCACCTTGCCGTTGATCTGCACGGGCACTTCGACGGTCTCGTCCTCGATCATCCTCTCATCAAACGGCGGCCAGGATTCATAGGCGATGCTTTCCGTCCGGCCCAGTTGCTCGGCGATCTCTTCCGTGATATGCGGCGCGAAGGGATTCAGAACCCCAAGGAAACGAATCACCTGGCATTGAGTAATCGCCATGGCTTTGTAACAGGTGTTCACGAAATCCATCATCGCGGCGATGGCGGTGTTGAACTTCATGGCCTCGATGTCCTCGGCGACCTTCTTGATCAACTTGTGGAGCGCCTTTTCGACGCCCTTTTCCATTTCGGTTTCATCGACGAGAAGGGATCTGATGCCGTTTTCCTCGTCTCCGAGGCACATCCGCCAGACGCGCTGGAGGAAGCGATACGCGCCCGGAACGTCGCGGGTGTTCCAGGGTTTGGACGCCTCCAGCGGGCCCATGAACATTTCATACAACCGGAACGTGTCCGCGCCGTATTCTTCGATCACGTCGTCGGGATTCACGACGTTTTTAAGGCTCTTGGACATCTTCTCGACGCTCTCGGAGAGCTTCTGATTCGTCTTTTTGTGATACGCGCCGTCGTCGCGGAAATCGATGTTCTCATAACCGATGTACACGCCGCGATCGTCGCGATAGGCGAAGCTGCGGATCATACCCTGGTTGAACAGCTTGTGGAACGGTTCGGGCGTGCTGACGTGCCCCAGGTCGTACAGCACCTTGTGCCAGAACCGCGAATACAGCAGGTGCAGCACGGCGTGCTCCGCCCCGCCGACGTAAAGATCCACGCCGCCGTCCTTGGAATGGTTCATCCAGTAGCGTTCCACGTCCGGAGAGACGAACTGCTCGGAGTTCTTCGGGTCGAGATAGCGCAGGTAGTACCAGCAGCTCCCGGCCCACTGGGGCATGGTGTTCAACTCCCGTGTGGCGGGTCGGCCGCAGTTGGGACACGCGGTACGGATCCAGTCGGTCGCCTTGCCCAGCGGCGGCTGGGGCGGCGCTTCGGGGTTGTCGGTGCTGTCGGGACGGAAATCGTCCATCGCCGGGAGCGTCAGGGGAAGCTGATCTTCCGGTAAGGGAACGGTGCCGCAGGTTTCGCAGTGGACGATGGGAAACGGTTCGCCCCAGTACCGCTGCCGGCTGAACAACCAGTCGCGCAGCTTATAATTCACCGCGCCTTTGCCCATGCCGGCCGCTTCCAGGTCGTCGGTGATCTTCTTTTTCCCTTCGGCCGGACTCAGGCCGTTCAGCGGGCCGCTGTGGATGTATTCGTGTTCCTCGTTCATCGAGGGATTGCATCGCGGGACCGCCCGGCCGTAGGAGGAAAGTCCCGCCAGGCTCGCGGCGTCCTGATGGGCCGTTGGGCCTACAAAAATCCAGAGCTTCGGTGAGTCGTCCAGGTCGAAGAATTTTTCGTGGGCGGCGTTGGGGATAAAGGGCGTGTTGTCGTCGCTTTCGTGGACGACCGGTCCGAAGTCGATTCCCCGCAGGGCGGAAAAGGCGTCGGGGTTGTGCTTGAAAGCCTCGTAAATTTTCGCGGATTCCTCGTGTCCCGTTCCGACGAAGTATCGCGCGTCGGCTTCGTCGCGTCGCTTGAGAATCGGCGTGATCGGAAGGTCGAAGTTCATCGCGAAGGCGAAGTCGCGTTCGTCGTGGGCGGGGACGGCCATGATCGCGCCCGTTCCGTAGCCCATCATCACGTAGTCCGCGACCCAGATCGGAATTTTCCGGCGGTTGACGGGATTGATCGCGTACGCGCCGGTGAACACGCCGGTTTTTTCCTTCGTGTCGGCGATGCGGTCGAGTTCGGATTTATTCTTCGCCGCCTTGACGTAGGTTCGCACCTGGTTCCGTTGCGGTTCGGTCGTGATCTGCTCCACGAGCGGATGCTCCGGCGCGAGAACCATGTACGTCGTTCCGTAGAGGGTGTCGGGACGGGTCGTGTAGACGCGGATGACCTCCTCTTCCTCGACGGTGGGGAAACCACCGGCGTTTCGTTCCTCAAACCACTCGTCCGTACCGAGAGACTCCAGCGGGAAGTCCACTTCCGCGCCGTCGGAACGCCCGATCCAGTTTCGCTGCATGATCTTGATCGGTTCGGGCCAGTCGACGGTTTCGATGTCCGCCAGCAGGCGTTCGGCGTAGGCGGTGATGCGCAGCATCCACTGTTTCAGGCTGCGTCGGTAGACGGGGTGATCGCCGCGTTCGGAGCGTCCTTCGTTGGTCACTTCCTCGTTGGCGAGGACGGTTCCAAGCTTGGGGCACCAGTTGACGGGCACCTCGGCCATGTACGCGAGGCGATGATCGTCGACGACCGCGCGTTTCTCCTCGTCGTCGAGTTCGGCGAATTTCCGGTGCGTTCCGGTCATGCCGAAGATGTCGCCGCTGATTTCCTCGCCCGGTTCGGGGAACACGACGCGCCCGGCGAGGTCCACCAGCAATTCGCCCGACAGCAGCCGGTCGATGAGTTGCCGGATCGGTCGGGCGGCCGCCGCTTCGGGATCGTAGTAACTGTTGAACAGTTGCAGGAAAATCCACTGCGTCCAGCGGTAGTAGTCCACGTCGGTCGTCGCCAGTCGGCGGGACCAGTCGTAACTGAAGCCGAACATCTTGATCTGTCGTTCGATGTTGGCGATGTTTTCCTCGGTCGTCTCGCGCGGATGCACACCGTGCTCGACGGCGTACTGCTCGGCCGGGAGCCCGAACGCGTCGTACCCCATCGGGTGCAGGACGTTGTACCCCTTCATGCGCATGTACCGGCAGACGATGTCGGTGGCGGTGTATCCTTCCGGATGCCCCACATGCAGCCCCGCGCCGGAGGGGTAGGGGAACATGTCCAGCACGTACAACTTGGGTTTTTCGGGGGCGAACCCCTCCTCTCCCGGATTGTCCACGCGAAACGTGCCGTGGTCCTGCCAGTAGGTCCGCCATTTTTCTTCAATTGTTTTAAAGTCGTAACCGGCCATGCGTGTCTCCGGAGATTCGCTTTTCATTTTTTCGGTTCCGCTCTTCGCGATCCGCGATACGTCACGATTTCCCTGTTTTCCCGAAGGTTGGCGGCTGTGAGCGGGACGTTACCTATTAAAAAAACCCGCATTCGGGACGAACGCGGGAATGGAAGCGAAATCCAAATGTTCCAGACACCGCGATTCGTCAGCGCAGTCCAAGGGCCTGTAGCGTTAGTGCTAGTAGGGCCGAATTGGTGCGGTAACGAATCATGGTGTCTAAAGAATTATCGGAATCTGAAAGCAAAAACACAAGAAAAAAACGAAAGATATTTCGTAAGGTTGTATTCAAGGGGAAGTTAGGGTATGGGGGATGACGAACAATCTCCGCGAAGGGTACACGGATGTACGTGGATTTCGTCCGGATTTCCTCCTTTATTCTTGACGTTTTTGTCGTTTTTTTCTATGATGATTCTACTCGAAGATATGGAGCCTTCACGCGGAATGCGTGCGATACTTCCCGGTGCGTTTACGGCGAGGGATGTTCCGAATTTCATCCAGGCGACGCGGAGTCCGTTTGTGCGTGAAGGTGGAAGAAGAAGTTTACTCTCCCGTGGAATCATTTCCGCGGGATCATCAGGTTTCTCTCTCGTCAGGCTCTACGGCTGATGGCGGGTCGGGCGATAACCCCGACCCACCCCAGCCAAGTCTCCCCGGATGTGGTATTGAAAACTTATTCCTCGAATGTGACGCGATCCCGGCCTTGGGCTTTGCTGCGATACAGTAGCGCGTCGACACGCTGGATCAGTTTCGGCATGTCATCTTTCGGGTGGGCCATCGTCGCGCCGAAGGAGGCCGTCACGTGAAGATCCGTTTTCTTCGCCCGTAACCGGGAGTTGTTCATCAGAACGCGCAGTCGGTCGGCGAGCTGGTGCAGATCCGGCCCGTTGGTGTAGGCGGCGATGACGAGAAACTCTTCTCCGCCCCAGCGCCCGACGATATCGTAAGGCCGGCAGTTGTGAGCGAACGTCTGCGCGACCATCTGAAGCACCTGGTCGCCGACGTCGTGGCCGTGCGTGTCGTTGAATTGTTTGAAATGATCCACGTCCGCCAGGATCACGCCGAAGGACATGTCGTGTCGTCTGTGTTCCGCGAAGCGGGACACGAACACCCCGTCCAGGTATCGGCGGTTCGCCAGACCCGTTAACGGATCCAGGAAGGCGACTTCCTCCAGCTTCTGAATTCGTTCCAGGTCGCTCATGTGGGTGGTGTTGTCGCGGAAGGTTTCCACCGCGCCGTAGACGCGGCCGTGACGATCCTGCATCGTCATCGTCGTGACGTGCACGGGCAGACGATATCCGTCCCGGTGATGCAGATACACATCCGCCTCCCGGGGTTGTCCATCCTGCATCGTGGCGCTGAGCGGACAACCGTTCTGACAAAGGCAGGTTCCGCTGTCGTCCACGTGCATCAGGATATTATCGGCGCAGGAGGAACCGAGGACTTCCTCCGAAGAATATCCGGTGAGTTGTTCGGCCGCTTTATTCCAGAACAGGATCTGCCGCTGGGTGTCCACGAAATACACCCCGTCGGCGACCCGGTCCAGCAGGGCGCGGTACAGGTTTTCCGAATCGGATTGTTCCAGCATCAGGTCGGGTTGAAACAGCGCGTTGGTCATTCCCGGACTCCCGGTATGGTGTTCCAGAGTTTCCCGGATTTCTATCGGAAGGAACTCCGGGGGGATTTCGGGGAAATTACCCCTGTTCGTCCGGGTCGGGGTAGGTGGATTGGGACCAGTGCACTTCGGGTTCTTCCCGGAGGTCGTCGGTCAGTCCGAGTTCCACGTCCGGATCGGGATACGCCACGTCCGCCCAGTGCGGTTCGGGTTCAGCCGGCTCGGACGCCGGGATCGGTTCGGGAGTTTCTTCGACGAGGGGGATGTCGGGGGTTTCATCGTCGGCCTGGACTTCTTCGGCGGATTCCTCGGAGGGAATCTCTTCCAGGGTCACGACCAGTCCCGTCGTCCGCAGACGCCACAACTGCACGAACACGCTGAGGGTCAGCAGGAAAAACAGCACCCCCAGCACCGCGGCGATCCAGCCGTGCGACAGCGCCACAGCCGGTAAGACCAGCACGGCGGCCAGCATCTGCATCTGGGCGAACAGCAGGCGTTTGTCGTAACCGACGATTCGCACGTCTCGACGATGATTTGTATGTGTCATAGGTTTACACCGTAATGGTTTCGCCCGGCTGAAGGATCCTCGCCCCGCCGCCCGCGGCGTCGGCGAAGCGTTGCGCGTCGGTTTGGGAACCCACGATGTCGCCCCAGTGGTAGGGGATCGCCAGGCGGGGGGACATCGTCCGACACACCTCGGCCGCTTCCTTTGCATCCAGCGTATAGGTTCCACCCACCGGAAGCAGGGCGACGTCCACGTTTTGTAACTCGTTCATTTCGGGAATCCGGTCGGTGTCGCCGGCGTAGTATACGCGAATTTGCTCCCGTGTAAATACCGCGCCGCACCATTGTTGTTGCTTCGGATGGAAGGATTTCCCGATGTTGTAGGCGGGGACGGTTTCGACGGTCAGTTCTCCGATCCGGATCGTCTCGCCCGGAGTAATCGCCCGGGCGGAGGGGAGTTTCCCCGCCGTGTCCGTCGGGGCGAGAATTTCCATCGCGTCTGTGGCGACGTGTCGCACGTCCTCCGGCGAGCAGTGGTCGTAGTGGCTGTGCGAGATGAACACCACGTCGGCGTCGTGCGGGTGGGTGGGGAGTTTCCACGGGTCGATGTACACCACGCATCCTTCCCAGGCGAGGCGAAAACTCGCGTGCCCGATCCAGGTAATGTTCGCGGACATGGTCGAATCTCCTTTCCGAAACGATATTGAATCCCCCGGGCGAGGGTTGCAATAAAAAAAATCACCAATTTTTCGACACTGTAGCAACGATACATGGAATTTCTAATGAT
>JAFGJE010000218.1 GCA_016929245.1 Phycisphaerae bacterium | reverse complement strand
TCAGGGCCGTTATGGGCCGCTAACCCTTTAACGTATGACTTTTTCATTCACACCACCTTGCCGGTTTAGCCCGGCGCACAAAGGAACGGTACAATGAGCAACGAAGATACCCTCGGAATGGGGCTGATCGGATGCGGCGCGTTCGGGCTGTTTTGCCTGGACACCTATTCGAAGATGGACGGTCTTCGGCCGGTCGCCGTCGCGGATGTTCGCAAGAACGTCGCGGAAGACTTCGCCCGGGAATTCAACCTGGCGTCGTACACCGATCCGAATGAACTCCTGGCGCGCGACGACGTGGACCTGGTGCATATCGCCACGCCGCCCTCGACGCACCACAAGATCGCCCTGGCGGCTTTGAAGGCCGGCAAACACGTCCTGTGCGAAAAACCCCTGGCGATGAACGCCGTCGAAGCGCGGGAAATGCTCAACGAAGCCAAGCAGGCCGACAGGATTTCCCCGGTGAATTTCGTCCTGCGTTACAACGAAGTGACCCACGCCGTGAAGCGCATCATCGACGCGGGCATTTTAGGCAACGTGCTGTCGGCCCGCCTGACCAACTGCGCCGGGGACAGCGGCCTGCACCCGGAGCACTGGTTCTGGAACAAGAAACTCAGCGGGGGGATTTTCATCGAACACGCCGTGCACTTTTTCGACCTGTACCACCATTGGCTGGGCGAGGGGAAACTCATCTGCGCCCACGCCGAGACGCGCCCCGGAACGACCCAGGAAGACCGCGTCGGATGCGTCGTGCGCCACGAGAACGGCGCGATCGTGAACCACTATCACGGGTTCGACCAGATCACGCACATGGACCGCACGAACCATCACCTGGTCTGCGAAATGGGCGATATCTGGATCGACGGCTGGCTGCCGTTGCAACTGACGATCGACGCCGCCGTCGACGACGAGGGCGCCGAACGATTGTCGGATTACTGCGCCACCAGCGACATCCGCGTGGTGGAGGAATACGAACACGAGCATCGCCAGGTGATGGGGCGGGGCGAGATGCGCTACGTGACCAAGCGCATCCGCCTGCACTATTGCCCCGAGGAAGACAAGCAGTACGTGTACTCGAAAAGCGTTCGAGACCTGATGATCGACCAGATGAATTTCATTCACGATCACAGCCACGTGCGCACCGTCACCGAAACCAACGGATATAACGCGGTCGTGCTGGCGGAGACCGCGGCGAAACTGGCGGAACAACGTTGAATCCCATGGCGGATAGGCCGTGATGGATATGTTTCCGTAAAGGTATCCGCCCGGCGGGGCTCCGTCCCGCCGGGTTCTTCTCTGAATTCAAGAGGCGGCGGGACGGAGCCCCACCGCCCCAAAAGACGGAACATCGGAGACAGGTTTGGCGAGAAACACGGGAACATCGGGAAAATGGCGTTTAACGTCGCTGCGGGACTTCGCGCGGATGGTGCGCTGGTTGAATCGTCGTCAGGCCAGGGGACAGACCGATCAGGCGATCACGGAATATTTTCGCGCCGCGCTGCCGTTGTTGCGCGAGGGAATCGAGGAATATCGAACCCGCGCCGCGGCGGTCGATGAAATTTGCGATCACGTCTTTTCCGATCCGACGCACGCGCGACGATTGGGGCTGGAACCGTCGGCGGATCGAAGCCTGCTGGAAAAACTCCACCAGACCGGCGAGGATTTGTCCAAGTATCTCCGGCACATCGAAACCCTCAACGAATCCGACTTTCTCGCCCATTGGCGTCGCGTGCTGAGTTCCCAGAGCGAATACACCTACCTGCTGCGCCGCCTGGTGGACGATTTCGGGAATTTCGAGCGGCTCCTCCCGGCCTTGCCCGGTACGGGACCTTTAATTACCGATCCCCGGACGCAGGAGCACGTCGGCAGGATGTACGACATCAACATGCGGAACGTCCGGATTTTCGAGCTGATCCGCGACCTGTGGCGGTCCTGGCGGCAGAATTCGCTGAATCCCGCCTGGTCGTTCTTCGAACCGCGCGCCGACCTGCCCCTGGAGATGGGTAAACTCATCACGGAATATCTCGTGCAGGCCGACCCGGAACGCATCCGCGCCCGCCGGCAGGCCGCCCAGCAGCGGGGGCGGCGGTTCGAGCCGTACCGCTTCTGGCGGGCGGCGGAGAACCTTCGTCTGATGGCCGACGTGTATTACAACCCCTCCGAGGGACGCAAACCCGAAATGCGCCGTCCCTACGTGAACCTGCAACTGCAAGCCGCCCCGCCGGTGTGCGTGGATATCCGACGACTCAACTGGACGTTCAAGGAAATCCTCAACAACTCCCTGAGCGCCTCCAGCCGCATGTACGTCAGCGCCGGCGGCGCGTGGGAAGCCAAACCCCTCCCCCGCCACGACACGCCCCAGCCGGATCCCGCGATCAGCCTCTGCGCCGGGGGTCGCAAACGAAGCTGGTGGAAGCGCCCCGTGCTGCGATTATCGTTCGTGGACGAGGGAATCGGAATTCCCCCCGATCACCTGCCTTACGTGACGTACTGGGCGTACAGCCCGCGGCGGGAGGAATTCCGCGCCCGCGCCCGGCGCTCGGAACTCTCGAAGGACCAGGCGCTGCAGGAAATTCAGATCGGCGGAAAAGGGATCGGCCTGGGATACGCCACCGCCGTCGTGCGCGAACACGGGGGAACCCTGCGGATCGACTCCCAGCCGGGCGAGGGAACCACCGTCACCATCGAACTACCCATCCCCACACCGATGAACGTCGGCGCGTGACCTGGATTCGCGGATCAGGGTTGATCGTAAAGGGTTTCGTCTTCTTCCGCCGGTCTGGGGGTTTCGGAAATGGGAATCGCCATCGCCGCGCCGCCGACGATCACGTGCTCCGCGCCGGCGAACAGATGCGCGATGCGACGGTCGGAAACGATTTTCGGCGATTCGATCATTTTCTCATCCAGGATCACGTCGCGCAGGTTCACCCGCCCGACGTACCGCAGGCCCGGCGTCTGGCGAACCGCCCGAACCGTCGCCCGGGTCATGTCCTCGCAGAGGACTTTTCCCTCCGGAGTCTCCCGCCGATTCGAGAGGCATCCGACCGCCACCGTCGCGTCGTCGGGCGCGTCCCTGGCGAGAAGTTTCACCAGAACGTCGGCCATCTTTTCCCGCCGCGGATACGGCGCCTGCAAACTCACCTGCGACAGGACGCGCCCGTCCGAAAGGCGAACCAGCCGAATCTCACAGGCGAGCAAACGCTCCGCCGGCGCGGAACGCGAACGGTGATCGGGTGACTTCGGAACGTCATTTCCCCGGGCTAAGATCACCGTTTGACGGGACACTTTCGCCGGGGCGGAATCGGCGGGTTCCTCCGATGGATCGGCCTGAGGCGCGGTGGGATCCGGCCTTTGGGGAGCATCCGACGATTCCGGTTCGGTGGAGGATTCCGTCACCCTGCCTTTGGGCCTCCAGATCGAAAACGACGGTTCCGAGGTTTTGGACGCCGCCGGCTGGGTGTCGGGAATTCTGGGTTCGGGTTTGTTTTTTGGTTTCGATTTGGACTTCGATGCTGACGCGGATTTCGGTTTTCCCCCGGGTGGATCCGACTTGGGGGGGGATTTTGCTTTGATTTTTTTCTTTCGCGGCTTGGCGTCGGGGGAGGGTTTGACGGCAGATTCGTCCGCTGTTGAGGATTCTTTTTGGGGCGTCCAGACGAGGTTCCGTCCCTCCGACGTCCCGTCCGACGAAGCCGTATCCATCGGCGAGAGGGTCAGTTCGATTCGTTCCGGCAGCCAGGCCGCCCCGGTGCGATACCGGATTTCCTTTCGTTGCGGCGGATATCCGTCTGCCCGGACTTCTATGACATGCAATTCCCAGAGATCGTCGGGACGCTTGTCGGTCCATTGCACCTTGCAGGGGGAAGCGCCCGCGAGCTTTCCGTTGATAAATACTTTGGCGCCGGCGGGTTGTGTTTGCACAAGAATCGTCCGGACGTCGTTGTCGCACCCGACGGACGTCAGAAGCAATCCCCACAATACGCAAACGCTCCACAAACAACCCGCGGGTGTCGAAAGACGACATTTGGGCAATGAAATCATAGGCTGCATCGCACTTCCCTGTAAGCAAAACCTCCCGAAGGTAGAACACCGCCGACGGGAAAATTTCCTCGCAAATCCGGGGGAAATTGTACGGATTTCGCCCGGAATAACAAGTCCCGGCTGTCGGAATTCCTCCCCCTGACTTCCGCCGAGGGGGACAGTCCCGGAGAAGGGAATCCGGAGGGTACGGAGGCGATGTATGCGGGGATAAGATATTTTGATCTTTGAAAATACGTAAAAGAAGCGTTTCGGTGGGTCCGATTTGAATATGTGGAATACTGACGGGGACGGAGAACCTTTCCGACGACGGGGAAACGAAACTTCCTTGTCGTGCTGTATCCGGGGTTGTTGGGATTCATCGTCCCCGGGCGGAGACCGACCACGCGGACAATCGCACAACGGGTGATCCTTCCCCCTGGATTCCTTCCATGGGAAACACGCCAGGCAAGGACGGGGAACAACGGATCTACCTGGAGCACGGTATATGAAGTACTTCGGTATGGACTGGAAAAATACGCTGATGACGGCGATGATCCTGTGGATCCTGGCCGTCGGAGGAATTCTGGCTACGTTCAGCTTTTTCCCTTCGTTTCCGGCGACGGGAACCGGGTGGGGAATTCTGTTTCGCGCGGGATTGGTGGGATTGTGCTTACCGGCAGTCGGGGTGTTGCTGCTGCTGGTTCGGCGACGATCCCTGCAGGCGCCCCTGGCGCTTTTGACGCGCCGCGCGACGCGCATCCTAGCCGAGGGCGACTGGAACCAGTCGCTGGACATGGACCGCCAGGACGAACTGGGACGGTTGGCCGGCGTGCTGGACAAGATGCTCGACGTGCTTCGCGAGCAGGACGAGGAGCTGAATCATATCCACGAACCGTTGCAGCAGCGCATCGAACAGCGAACGAAGGAACTCCTGGCGACCAACATCCAGTTGCAGAGGGAAAAAGAGCGAACGCTGCATTACCTGAACCTCGCCGGCGTGATGATCCTGGTGCTGGATCCGCAGGGACGAATCGCCCGGGTGAACGAACAGGGTTGCGTGATCCTGGAAGCCGGGGAGGAAGACATCCTCGGAACCGATTTCTTTGAGACGTTCGTTCCTCCCGACGATCGCCAACAGCAGCGCAAAAAGTTCGGAGAACTCCAGTTCGGTCTGTCCCGATCCTCCGAACCGGTGGAACGAACGATTCTCACCCGTCGCGGAAACACCAAGGCGGTTCTCTGGCGTCACGCGGTTCTGCGCGACGAACAGGGACGCCTGACGGGCATGCTGTGTTCCGGCCAGGACGTCACGGAGCAAAAACGCGTTTCCGACGCGCTGCGGCAAAGCGAGAAGCGTTACAGCGTGTTGATTGAGAACCTGCCCATCGGCTTGTACCGTCGCACCCCAGGCCCGGACGGTAAGCTTTTCATGGTCAATCCCGCCATGGCGCATATCCTGGGGTATGACGATCCCCGGCAGGTGGTCGGGCGAAGCATCGAAGAATTTTACGTGGACGCCGCGGCGCGGGATCGGTTTTCCCAAAGACTGCACCGGAACGAGAAAGTCGTGGGGGAGGAGCTTCTGCTGAAGCGTCCCGACGGCGAGGTGTTCTGGGCGTCCGTGACGGCGAAAATCATCCGCAACCGGCAGGGAGACATCGTCTGCTACGACGGGTCGATGGAAGACGTCACCGCGCGGAAACACGCCGAAGAGGAAAAACAGATCATTCTGCATCGCGCGCAACGACAGCGATCCGCCATCGCGGAACTGGCGGGCGACACGTCCATTATCGAGGGCGATCTGGCCCACGCGTTCCGCAAGATCGCCGAAGTCACGTCCGACGCGCTGGACCTGCCGCGCGTGGGCGTCTGGATGATCCACGAGGAAAAAGACCTGCTGGAATGCAGGGAATTCTTCACCCGAAGCATTCGGTCGCATTCGGCGGGGCAAACTCTCGTGATCGGCGATTATCCCGAATACTTCCAGGCGCTGCATACGACGTTCATTCTGGACGCCGCCGACGCCCGGAACGATCCGCGAACCCGGGAATATTGCGACGACTATTTCCTGCCCCACGACATCGTTTCCACGCTGGACGCGGCGATCCGCGTCGCCGGAAAGGTCGTGGGCGTGATCTGCTGCGAACACCTGCGCGTGATGCGCGCCTGGACGCCCGACGAAGTGTCGTTCATCGGGCAGATCGCCGATCAGGCGTCCCGCGTGCTGACGAATCGGCAACGCAAGGAGGCGGAGGATCAGCTTCGGGAAGCCAAGCTGCTCGCCGAGCGCACCGGACGCGATCTGATGCGCGCCAACGCGCAACTGGAGGAGGCGATTGACCGAACGCGGGAGATGGCCAAAACCGCCGAATCGGCGAACCTCGCCAAAAGCGAATTTCTCGCCAATATGAGTCACGAAATCCGCACGCCCATGAACGGCGTGATGGGCATGACGGAACTGGCGCTGCAAACCCGACTCGACGAACAGCAGCGATCGTACCTGGAAATCGCGTATGAATCCGCCGAGTCGCTCCTGACGATCATCAACGACATTCTCGATTTCTCGAAGATCGAAGCCGGACGCCTCGAACTGGTGGAAACCGAGATGAACCTTCGGAGATGTCTCTCCGCCGCCCTGGCGCCGATGCGCCCGCGGGCGGAGCAAAAGGGGATCGATCTTCGCCTGCGCGTCGAGGACGACGTTCCGACGTATCTGCTGGGCGATCCGGTCCGCTTGCGCCAGGTGATCACGAATCTCGTCGGCAACGCGATCAAATTCACCGACGCCGGTGAAGTCCGCCTGTCCGTGGAACGTCCCGAAAACCAGCGCGGACACGACGACTGGGTTGAGTTGCATTTCGCCGTGCGCGACACGGGCGTGGGAATTCCTCCGGACCGTCGGCAGGCGATTTTCGAGGCCTTCGAGCAGGGAAACAACCTGACCGGCGAACCCGGAAGCGGAACGGGACTGGGTTTGTCCATCTGCGCCCGACTGGTGGATCTGATGGGAGGACGCATCTGGCTGGAAAGCGAAGTCGCCCGGGGAAGCACCTTCCATTTCACCGTGGGTTTCCCCCGCGTGATCGGGCACGAAGACGTGGAAAGCGCGGCCGATCTTTTCCACGGCGTGCGCGTTCTGGTGATGGACGACGACGCGACCAATTGCCGGATTCTCGACGAAATGCTTCGCGGATGGGATATGAACCCGACCACCGTTTCCGACGTCCCCGAGGCGCTGGAACAACTCCACGCGGCGCGGGAACAGGAGCAGCCGTACCAGTTGATTCTCTCCGACTGGAATCTGACGGGACAAACCATCTTCGACCTGGCCGAGACCCTGCTTCACGACGACGCCCTGTGCGGCATTCCGATCATCCTGCTGTCGTCCTCCGACCAGATGGTGGATCGAATCCGGGCGCGGAAATATCGGATCAAGGATTGTCTCATCAAACCGCTGCGAAAAGACGACCTTCTGTATACCATTGAAAACACGCTCCATACCTCTTCCGTCCGCGCGAGCGACACCGAGCCGGGCCGATATACCTCCGTCGCGCCGGAGCTGCTCGGACGCCGCATCCTGCTGGCCGAAGACAATCGCGTGAATCAGCAACTGGCGGTGGCGCTGTTGCGGCAGGCCGGCGCGGAAGTGGTCACGGCGGCCGACGGACGCGAGGCGGTGGAAGCCTGGCAGAGGGAACATATCGACGCGGTGCTGATGGACGTGCAGATGCCCAACATGGACGGTCTGCTCGCCACGCGCCATATCCGCGAACTGGAACGGGACCGCGGCACGCACACGCCCGTCATCGCCATGACCGCCTACGCCATGGTCGGCGACAGGGAACGGTGCCTCGACTCCGGTATGGACGGATACATTTCCAAACCCGTTCAAATCCAGTCCGTCCTCGAGGAACTGCACCGCGTGCTGGACCATCACCCCGCCGGCGCGAAATCCTGACTCGACGGAGGAATCGCCGCGCTCATGTCGCCAGGGATTGGTATTCCGTCAGAATGCGCTCAACAAGAGGTATATCTTCGGGCCGGTTCAGGCCGCAATGCGTTTCGAGCATGCAGCGCGGACTTTCGCGCCGAAGGGTTTCGTGAAAATCCACATCCCCCGGAAACGGCAGGCCTTGCTCGTCGACCGCCTGAAATCGCAGCGCCGCGGCGATGGTTTTGACGATGGGTTCCGTGTCCCCGCCGCGCGACGCCACCAGGCGCAACGCCCCGATGCAGCGGTCCTCCGGCGCGAGCTTGCGGTACAGATCCCGCCCCACGCGAAACACCGAATCGTTCAAGGCCTGGTTGGCGAAACGGCGCAACAGGTCGTCAACGTGTTCCGTTTGGTCGGCTTCGTTGAATTCACTCGGATATTTTGAAATCAGCGCCGCCGCGGACGCCCACATCACCGCCCGCGCCTGGGAGTGGATTTCCTCGTCTTCCACGCACTGCCAGATGCTCACCTTCCCTCGCAGGTAACCGAAATACGCCGCGGCGGCATGGCCGAGGTTGTGAATGAACAACTTGCGGTCCACGTACGCGGCGAAATTGTCCTTCAGCACCAGTCCCGGCACGTCCGGCGGGATTCCGAGGAAGCCCGCGCGATCGGCGATGATCTGATTGTACGCCTCCGCCCAGACCACCAGCGGATCGTTCCGCGTGACCTCCGCGGGCATGATGGGCACCATCTTGCCGATGCTCGTTTCGACCAAACCGACGCGGGAGGAAATATCGAACCCCGCCGGCAGGTGTTCGCCCAGCCAGCCGCGCATGTGCGTCGCGGCGTTGCGCAGATTTTCGCACAGGATGATCGAGATCGGTTCGGTGCGCTTCGACAAACCCGCCGCGAGGGTCCCGGCGATCTTCGGCAGCACCGCCGGTCCGACAGCCGTCGCGAGGAGATCCGCCCGCGCGACCGCCTGGGCGATTTGGTCCATTTGCGAGGCGTGCAAGCCCCGCACGTTCGTGACGCCGATGCGATCCGATTCCCCCGCCGGGAGGGTGTCTTTCACGATCACGTCGTACCGGCCTTGTTCGTTCAGCGCTTCGACGATCCCCTCGACGGCGTCGATGAACGTCACCTCATACCCCGCCCGTGAAAACAACTGTCCCACCAGCGACCTGCCGATATTCCCCGCGCCGAATTGTACGATCCGCTTCATAAAAACCTTTCCCGTCACATGAGCCCGGCGGGGCTCCGTCCCGCCGGGTGATGCACGTCGAACATCGGGACAAAAACATTCCCGCTCCATGAACACAAGAGAGTCTATCCCCTCGACGATAGAACGGTCAACCTTCCCTATAGTTTCAAATTGTTCGTGACGTCATTTTGCGATTGCCTTTTTGGGGGTGTTTGGGTACAATTCTGTCGCTTCGCGCCGCTTGCGTTGTTCCCCCGACGCCGACGCGAATATCTTTTATAGAAAAATGGTTCGCGACTGTGAGACAACCGTGGGAAGGGCCCGCGGCTCTGTCAGCTGGTTCCAGCCGCCCAACTCCTGAAGGGAGTGTCTCTTATGTTGAAGAAACGCCTTTTGACCCCCGGTCCGACGGACGTCCCGCCGGAAGTCCTCAACGAGATGGCCAAGCCCATTTTCCACCACCGCACGGCGGAGTTCCGCGAGATGTTCGGCGCGGTCAACTCCGGTTTGAAAACGATCTTCCGCACGGAAAACCTCGTGCTGACGATCGCCGGTTCGGGCACGGCGGGGATGGAAGCGGCCATCGCCTGCGCCTGTCCGCGCGACCGGAAGGCCCTCGTCGCCAACGGCGGAAAGTTCGGCGAGCGCTGGGTGAAGGTCGCGAAGCTGCACGGCCTGGACGTGGACGAAGTGAAGACCCAATGGGGCACGCCGATCACGGCCGACGTCGTGAAGGAAAAACTCGCCGCGGGCGAGTATGGTTCGGTGATCGTGGTCCACAGTGAAACGTCCACCGCGACCGCGTGCGATTTGAAGGCCATCGCCGAAGTCGTCGGGAAGTCCGACGCGATCCTGATCGCCGACGGTATCACCTCCTGCGGCACGCTGCCGCTGGAGACCGACGCCTGGGGCGTGGACATCGTCGCGTCGGGCAGCCAGAAGGCGTTCATGCTCCCGCCGGGACTGGCGATGTTGTCCGTCAGCGCCAAGGCCTGGAAGAACATCGACGCGATCCAGGCGCCGTGCATTTACCTCGACCTGAAGGCCTATCGCAAGAGCATCGCCGACGACGACATGCCCTACACCGCGCCGGTGAGTCTGCTGCGCGGGTTGAAGGTGTCCGTGGACATGATCAACGCCATCGGGATCGAAACGGTCTGGGCGCGGTGCGCGCTGCTGGCGAAGGCGACGCGCGAGGCGGCCTCGACGCTGGGGTTGAAGCTCTGTTCGCAATCTCCGAGCGATTCGGTCACCGCGATTTCCCTCCCCGAAGGCGTGGACGACGGTATTCGCAAAGTCCTCCAGAAGAAGTACGGGTTTTCCGTCGCGGGCGGACAGGATTCCTGGAAAGGCAAAGTCATCCGCGTTTCGCACATGGGATACGTGGACCCGTTCGACACGATCGGCATGATCGCCTCCCTGGAATACGCCCTGACGGACCTCGGCGTGAAGGTCGAGATCGGCAAGGGCGTCGCGGCCGCCGCGAAAGTGTTGAAAGAGTGGAAATAACGAATACCTGTACCACAGAGACACAGAGGACACAGAGGAAGAAATTATGAGTTATGAGTTCGACGTTATGAATGAAGAGAATTCTGATATTCATAACTCAAAAACTCTGTGATCTCTGTGCCTCTGTGGTCCATTTTCTTCTGATTGGAGCATTCCCATGAAAATTCTCATCGCGGATAAATTGAGCAAGGTCGGCGTCGACTGGCTGGAACAGCAGAACGACGTGGAGATCGGAATTCAGCCGGGCCTGAAACCCGAGGAACTGGCGAAGGTCGTCGGGGAATACGACGGCATGATCATTCGTTCGGGCGTGAAGGTGACAGCCGACGTTTTGTCGGAGCCCGGCAAGCTGCGCGGGATCGCGCGGGCGGGGGTGGGCGTCGATAACGTGGACGTGCCCGTCGCGACGCAAAAGGGCGTGATCGTCATGAACACGCCCGACGGAAACACCCTCTCGACGGCGGAATTGGCGCTGACGCTGATGATGGCGTTAAGCCGCAAGATCGCGCCCGCCAACGCGTCGATGCGCGCCGGCGAGTGGAACCGGAAGGCCTTCGAAGGCACGCAACTGGCCGGCAAGACGCTGGGCGTGATCGGCATGGGGCGCATCGGGCGAGCGGTCGCCAAACGCGCCCACGCCCTGGAGATGCGCGTCCTGGGATACGACCCGTTCTTCGTCGGTACGTCTCCGGAAGGAACCGTCGAGATGGTCAAGGAACTCGACGAAATCTGCAAACGGGCCGACTACATCACCGTGCACGTGCCCAAGAGCGCCGAGACGGCCGGGATGATCGGTCCGGAACAACTGGCGATGATGAAACCCTCCGTGCGCCTCGTCAACGCCGCGCGCGGCGGGATCATTCAACCCGAAGCCCTGCTGGAGGCCCTCAACGACGGAAAGGTCGCCGGCGCGGCGCTGGACGTCTGGACGAAGGAACCGCCCGAATCGGAGGCCGAGAAGGCCCTTATCCAGCATCCCAACGTGCTGGCCGTCCCGCACCTGGGCGCCAGCACCGAGGAAGCCCAGGACCAGGTCGCCCTGGACGCCGCCCAGCAGCTCGTCGAAGCCCTGCGCGGCGGCGAGGTGCGAAACGCCGTCAACGCCCCCGGATTCGGCGAAGCCCTCCCGGATATCCTTCAGCCGTACGTCGAACTGACCAAACGCATGGGCGCCCTCATCAGCGGGATCACGCCCGGCGCGCTGAAGAAGGTCGAAGTGATCTACCGCGGCGCGATCAGCAAGTACAACGTCTCGCCCTTGACGACCTATCTGCTGGCGGGACTCTTGCAGCCGCACATGGACCGCGTGGTCAACGTCATCAACGCGCCCGTCCTGGCGAAGGAGCGCGGCGTGGAGGTTGAGCAGATCACGACGGAAAAAATGCGGGAAATCTCCCGCCTGGTGGAAGTGACGATCACGACCGATAAGACTCAGCGTTCCGTCATGGGGACGATTTTCGGGAACAAGTTCCCGCGGATCATCGCCATCGACGGCTATCGAATGGAGATGCGCCCGGAGGGTCATGTCGTGGTGATCTTGAACGACGACCGTCCCGGCGCGCTGGGGCAATACGGCACGACGTTCGGCAAGCACAACATCAACATCGCCGACATGACGTTCAGCCGCAAGAAACGATCCGGTTTGGCGATGGTGGGCATTAACCTCGACCAGCCCGCCACCGACGCGGTGATGGACGAAATCCGCGCCCTGGAGATGGTCGAGCAGGCGTGGTATCTCCAGCTGCCCGAACTGCCCCTGGACGAACGCGAAGAACCGCTGTAAGGATACAGGGATCGGAAAAATAATAGAGCGCGGCGGGAATCTCCCGAAGAGATCCCGCCGCGTATTTTTAGTGGAAGGGCCTTGGTCTACCTCGCCGGCGTGCGGCGACGTTATATAGGGTTATTCGACGGGGGGATAGACTTTTAATCCCCAGAACGGGTCAATGGAACTTCGGTATTTCGCGTCCGTATACGTGTCGTCTTCGCGGATTCCCTCCACGTGGGCGTCGGCGAAGGCGACGTTCAATTCTTCCTGATGGGGAAACGCCAACGTATAACCGCTATTGTCCAGCGTGCCGAAATCATAGTTTTCCACGCTGGTGGAATAGTAGTCCTTGTTCGTCGCCGCGATGCCGTATCGCCCGTCCATGAAAAACGAAAGCACCGCCGGCGAGGGAATCTCGTCGTATTCCACCGGGGCGCCGGGATTTTGAACCCATTTCTTCCAATTCGTCGGGCTGTAATCGTTACTGCCGGTGGCGTAGCGGTTGATGCCGTATCCGCGCAGCCAGTTCTGGCGGGACGGCGCCGGGCCGTTTTGCGAGGCTGGACACGTCAGGAGGGTCTCGTGCATCAACTCCGGCACGAACAGGTCGTTCGTGACCGAGGCGCTGAGCTTCCGAAGCGGATTTAATCCCAGCTCCGTGAGAATCCCCCCGTTTTCCTCTCGCAGGAACCAATACGACTGATCGGGCAGCTTGCCCTCGTTCTGCTGGCCCGCCATGATCGCCGCCGTCGCGGTTCCGCGAAGGTTGCTCGCGCAGGTGACCCTGGCGGCGAGTTCCTTCGCCTTGGTTAACGACGGCAGCAGGATGCTGACCAGCAGGGAGATGATGGCAATCACCACCAGTAATTCAATCAGCGTAAAAGCCGTCCGGTTGTCGGTTCTTGCCGTCATGGTTCTATTTTCGTCAACGTCCGTTGATTGTGTCGCGGGCCTCCGGCCCGCGCGTATCGCGGCCATCTTGGCCGCGAAAAAAAGACCATTCCGAGAGAAAGATTCTCTCGGCACGCGCCCCTTAGGGACGACACGTTCTATCGCTGTAGTATTATTCCAATATCACTTTCACGTTCGTGTTCTTTGGCGCGAAGCGGGTTTTGATTTCTTTCCGTCGGCCTTGCGCTTCCACGGTGATTTTATACTCGCCGTGAAACACGCGCGCGTTGAATTTCCCGTTCCGGTTCGTGGTTCCGCTTTCGTTGGACCACCAGTCCTTATAGATCAGTTGTTTCCACACCTCACCGCTGGGTTTCAGCGACCAGTCCCGCCGGTAGATCGGCGAATTGATTAACCAATGGGCCTTATCCCAGAAGCCCCACAGGATCATGCTCCGGGCCGCGGGATGGCTGTAAAACGCGATCAGGAAATCGCGCAGGTAATCGCCCTGCAGTTTCTCGTCGGGAATATCGACGTCGTATTCCGTCATGATAATCTTCCCGTATGGCGCGAAACGGTCGAACATCTTCAGCAACGTTTCCGGCGGCGTGATGTACCAGTTGAAATGCGACATCATGCCCACGCCGTCAAAGGGGGCGTTCTCGGCTTTAAGCAGTTTCAGGAGATTTTCCAGTTGATCGCGGCGAACCTTGCGCGGCGCGAGGCCGTATTCTTCGCGCAGCCATGTCTCGTCGCCGGCCGGGTCGATCCCGCCTTCGTTGATATACAGCGGCATCGTTTTATCGACGTTGTGGACGTGCTTCAAAAAGTCCGCCTGCCACTCGTTGTTGCCGAACAGGTCGGAAAACGCGTTCCCGAGCGGAGAGCTGCTGTACGTCGGATGGTTGATGGCGATCCAGTCGATGATTTTACCGCGAAGGACGTTGAGTTTTTCGTCGGCTTGATCGTACAGGATCTTTTTCAACTCGTCCTGATGATCCTTGTACAATTCCCCCATGATGATGTTATCGCTCATCGCTTTATACAGCCCGGCTGAATCGTTTTTATACTTCGCTTTGAGCGGCGCGACGACGGGTTCGTCGATCAACGTGGAGGCGTAATAGCTCCATGCGGGGCGAAGCAGCATCATGCCTCGCACCCCGATTCCTCGTTCGTTCAGCCAATCGACGAATTGCAGCGAAACCGCCCGACCTTGTTCATCCACCCACGCGCCGGGCAACAGGCCGTTTTCGATCGTCACCTCGTTGCACAATTCCTCGATCGCCTTTCGATACCGGGCGACGTCGGCCGGGGAGAAATGTTCACCCCACCTGTCCTCGCCCAGCCAGGGCCAGCGGTTGGCCGCCGAACCGAACCCGAAGGCGTGGCGGGTCATGTCCACCTGCACCTTCGCGTCGGGAATGGGCTTGCCGTTCTTGTCCACCACCGTGATCGTCACGTCGGACTTGCGAATCTTTTCGATCCGCGCCAAGGCCTCCCTGCGCCAACGGGCGTCGGGTTCCTGGCCGGGGTACGTCATCACGTCCGTGCGGGGTAAATCCTCATACGAATACGAACGGCCGTAATTGATCACCTCCAGGTCGGCGATCTGAAGATCGCGACAGGTCATCGGCACCTGGAACGACAGTCGGCCGCGGTTCTTCTTCAGGGCCGTTTTCGTGTACATCGGCAGGGAGAATTCCCGCCATTCCGTATCCGCCGACAGCGGAAACCAGCTCCACTCCCGGAAGACAGGCCTGCCTTTCGAGTGAGGGATGGCATGAATGTATATGCGAAAAAATGTTTTTCGGGGCGCTTTGGCGCGGAAGCGGATCAGCAGCAGATCGCCCGCCTTTACCGGCTGAATGAATCGAAACGCCGCGACCGCGCGGGTCGCGGGATCGTTGCCGTCGATGGCGTCGGCTTCCTGGTTTTGCCGGATATCCGTCGGGGCGGCTGTCGCCGTGGAGGTTTTCGGCGCGGACAGGCGAAAGATTCCGCCATGCTTCTGATAAGACGGCAGCGTCTTTTCCATCACCATGACAGCCTGGTTCTCTCCTTTTTGCGCCGGCACCCGTTGGCGAAAAACATTTCCCGCCAGCAGCGTCACACCACCGGGCGGAAGCGACGGCTGGGCAAAGGAAACGGAAATCAAGGCGGCCAAAACAATCAGAACGGGAACAATCCGGCGAGTACGGGTTACGGAGATCAGTAATTGAAGCGGGAATTGCATTATCAATCGATTCCTTTTCCTGCATCTATCATACGGAAATCTTGGAGTATAAAAAACATGAGTTTTTGCATCGATACCGTTTTACACATCTAAACTTATTGTGTTTATGTCTCTTTCGCCTGAAAGGCGTATATAGCATAGCCCAGGGCATCGCCCTGGGTGGGCCAATTCCCACGAATCGAAGCCCTGTAAGGGCGAAACAATCTGTTGCGCCCTGACAGGGCTTTCAATTTTATTCCCGATACCCCAAGGCGCCGCCTTGGGCTATGCTCCATCAGCCCGTTGGGCTGTGAATAAGAATGTAGATGCGTTTGCCCACAGGGGGAATTTTTTTCCCGTCGCGCATTTCAACAACAAGAATGTCGCGGAAGGATTCGGCGATACGCCGCCGAATCCTTCCGTTCATTTGGTTACGGGATCACGTCATTTTTTCCGCCTGCGAAGCAGCACGCCGGCTGCGCCGAAGCCCAGCAAACACATCGTCGTCGGTTCGGGAACGACCGTGATTGAAACGTCGTCGGCATACATATATCCGCCCGCCATACCCGAGGGAGTATAGCTTTGGATATTGATCCACTCCACGGCGCTGGCAGTCCTTCGGAAGGCGAGGTCTTCCACAGAAAGGTTGATTCCCGGGCCTGTGATGGTCAAATCGCAGGTATCCGACTCAACGTCCAGAAGACCGACGATGTGATAATATTCACCGGCTGTGTATGTTCCAGCCGACATCGTCGTTCCGCCGTCCTTATACAACAACGTCGGATTGCCGTTGTAACTTCGGTCGAACCAGACCTGCATTGAGGAATTGGAGGAGGAAGTAGACGTTCCACTTCCCACGTAAAACAGTCCTTCCTTCGAGGGGTTGGTCGCATCCTGGGCGATATACCCCTCCACACGAACCAGCTTTCCACCGCTCGTATCAAGGCTCAGTGGATGGTATGTTCCGGCCTGGCTGGCTGTGTCAAGATATCCCACACGCAGACATTGCGTTCCTGTCTTGGATAAAGTATCCGAAGTGATATCGTTAGCCGCGGATAACTTTTCCTCCCAGCCGTCCACGCCGACAACGGTGTTGCCCACGATATAGCCGGGATCGTCGGACGTCTCGAATCCGGTCATGTAATCGGCCCGTCCGACGCCGACCACGGCTGCTAGTAGAACCAACGTTAGTCCAACCGATGTCCAATGCATTTTCATTCGTCCATCTCCTTTCTTACGCCTTCCTTCACAAAGGAATGGCTCTTTTTGTCGTCCTCGTTTCTCAATCTCTTTAAAAATCCTTCACGATCTGTCCGGTACGCTACCGCGATCGTCAATCGTTCCCCGGAGGAACACGGTGGGCGTGTTTTCGCCGGAGTCCAGTTTTCGCGTCAGTTTCATGTAGGCCTGATCGACCATTTCCGCCACGGGCAGTTTGACATAGGAAATTCCCGGGTATTCGGCCCCAAGCTTGTTTCCGAAGGCGACGCCCATCAGCGCCACGTCGTCGTAATTCAATCGCCGTTCCAGAAACACCGCCTGGCAGCAACCGGCGACGGCGTCGTTGTAGGCGAAAATCGCGTCGGGACGATCCGGGCCGGTGAGTATCGCCTTTAATTCCTCATTGAATCGTTCCGGCTGATCGGGATGCCGGCAGAGCAATCGCCCCTTCAATCCGCGCTGCCGTAAGGCCTGTTCATATCCCTCCCGGCGAAAGCGGACGGAATAATGATTGTTCCAGTCCACGGTGATGTGCAGGATGTTTTTTCGGCCCCGGTCCAGCAGGTAATTCGTCGCGAGGGTTCCGGTGAACACGTCGTCGAAGAACACGGCGTTTTCGGCATGGGAATCGGACTCATTGACGTTCATCATCACGTAGGGCATGTTGATTTCGTGGATGCCTTCGATCAATTCGGGCGTGACGATGCCCATGACCACCAGCCCGTCCGTGTTCCGCCGGCGAAGAATCTTCGGCAGGTTGCAGCTTCGCAGCGCCTCGGATAACTCCTCGGCCGAGTAGCAGTACATCGTCAGCAACTGGTCCTTTTCGGCGCATCGATTCTGCAGGACGGAAAGCATCGGAGAGACGTGTCCGATCCAGTTCCTTTCCTTTTTTCTGCCGTCCTCGCCGACGCAATACAACAATCCAATATTGCCCGTGCGCCTGGGTTGGTAGTTCAGCTTGGCGGCTGACTTGAATACTCTCTGCCGGGTCTCCCGACTGAAGCGCACGCCGGAAATCCCGCCCCGCAATACACTGGAAACGACCGCCATCGAGAGGTCGCTGTCTTGGGCAATATCCTTTAATGTCGCAGCCATGGAATGATTCGCCTGTCTCGTGAAAAAAGGTTTCCAATCACGGAACTAAAACCCAATGTGAAAACATCCTGTTTTTGGATGAATATTTTTAATCATAATAGTCTCAAAACTAAATACAAGAAATGATCGAATAAATAATCATTCTTTTATGATTAAATTCAATCTACCATGAATAGTCTTTTTTGTAAAGGGGAAAATGATGTTCGGGAAAAAAACTTGCACAAGCCAAAGAAGGCGGGAAATTCGTTTTTCTTCAAGTCCTTATTAAAAAGACGCTTACAGAAAAACTAGACCTATCCCCCTATTGTCCTGCAAAAGAGCCGAAAGAATCTATACTTTTCGGGAATAATCTATTATATCGAAGGTATCAGACTCGAAAAGAGTCCGCGGCGTCCACTCCGGGCCAATGGGGGGGAAGTAGACGTCGCCGATATGTTTTCCCTTGACGTGGGAAATGATCATGCGATCCACGAGATTGCGTCGCAATGCCAGTTCGTACAATTGTCGTCCGCCCGCGAGGTAGATGGTCTCCACGTATTCGGGAAACTCGCGTCGGGCGCGGGTGATCGCCAGTTCGATCGTGTCCACGAAATGAGGCCCGAACGTCGGGTCGAATCCGGATTCGGCGACCTTCCCCCGCCACTGACTCGGCCGGCGGGTGACGACGAAATTGATCCGCCCGTCGAGAAAGGGTCGCGTGGTCGTCATCGACTCCCAGGTGACGCGCCCGAAGATGACCGCGCTTCCCGAGGTGGTTCGTTGAAAGTGTTTCATTTCTTCCGGCAGGCGCCACGGTAATTCCTTACCGCGGCCGATCAACCGGTCTTCATCCATGGCGGCGATTATGGTGATCATAGGAACGGCGCATCCTACGCGCCTCCGAGCGCCGCGTCAACCATGCAAACCCGAAAAGCAACAGACCCGCCGTCGCCGGTTCGGGCGTGTGCGTCGCGAGGAAGATTTCGTCGTCACCGGTCTCACCGACCCAGGCGATGGTATGTCCCCAGACGACGGGAGACACATCATCATACTCGTTGTCCGTCAACTGATGGACTTCCACACCGTCATAGACGAAAATCTCGTCGTCTTCGCCGACCCGAGCGCTCCACACGACGAGTTCCTCGGAAATCGCGGGAGTCTTGGCGCTGTATTGGCCGTCCGTTAAGCGCTGAACCTCCATGCCGGTATAAAGAAAAATATCATTGTTGCCGTTATCACCCAGGCTCTGCCAGGCGCACCGATTCCCGCGGGCCACCAACGAATAGTCGTTGCGGGAATTGTCGGTCAGCAACGTGGTGGTGACGCCGTCGTACATGGCGACTCGTCCATACCCGTTTGTGGGATCTTCCCTGCGCCAGAACACGACATCGTCTCCGATTTGAGGATACCAATCGTACACGTCATTGTTCGTGATTCGCGTCGTGAGTCCGTCGGTGTAAAGGAATATTTCCCAATCCTCACCGTCATCACGTCCCATCCACGCCGCACCATTGTCGCCGATGGTGGGAAACTCACCTTGTTGGTCATTGTTCGTCAACGGCTGCGTGCTTACGCCGTCGTACAGAAAAATATCGTTATCCCCCGCGCCACGCCATATCACCCTCCCGGCTGCCGTGCGGGGGGACAGGTCGTCATATGCATTATTCGTCAAGCGCGTAGTCTGGCCGGAAGAATAATAGAAGATTTCCCAATCGTCGTCTATTTTCCCCCGCCAGCAAACACCATCCACCGAAGCATGTGGTTCTCTGTCGGCATAATGGTTCGTTGTAATGGGCGTTGTCGATAGGCCGTCATACAACATGATTTCCGTTTCCGATTCTGATCCGTCCAGAAAGGCGCGCCAAACCAGCGTATTGCCCGCGAGGCTGGGATCACAATCTTTGTAGGAATTATCCGTAATCTGTGTGATCTCCCAGGAAACCTCCGCCCGGCAATAGGAGGTGAGTACGAGCAATAATCCTATCCCGAGCAAAACAACCCACAAGTTCCACCTGTCCATAGATAGTCCTCCCGCATCATAAGGAATCCAACGCACATAAGGGGGGGTAAAAAGCACGAGCGGAGCCAAAACCAGCCGTCGTTCCTCCACGACGGCGAGCGGGAATCATCCTAACAGGAAATCCCAAAACGGCAAGGTTTTTTTACATTTTTATTTCCCTTTCGTATCCCCCGCCGAAGGACAGGAGAGGTTATCCCTGCCGGGGGAGAGGCCCAAGCGTGGTGTTCGCCGCCGGTAAGTGGATGTGCAGGCCGTGATCGTCGATGATCTCCAGTCCCCGCAGCGGGTGGATATCCACGACCCTGCCGACGTACGCCCGCCCGCCGGAGACGGCGGAAACGCGCTCGTGCAACATGTCGCAATGGTCCATCCAGGCGTCGTGAAGATCCGCGACCTTCCCGGCGGCGATGCGTTCCAGCCAAACGTCAAGCCGTCTGAGAATTTCCCTCGCCAGGGTCGTCCGAGACACCTCCGTCGCCGCGGGGAAAGTCAGGCACGTCGCCGGTTGGTCCACCCGGTCCGCCGCCGGCGCCGCCGCGACGTTGATCCCCATGCCGATCACCATCGCCGCCAGGCCGTTCTCGACGCGCCGCTCCACCAGCACCCCCGCGACCTTCGCCCCGCCGATCCGCACGTCGTTAGGCCATTTCAACTCCGCGGACAGGTGGGTTTCCCGTTCGATCGCTTCGGCGATCGCCAGACCCGCCGCGACGGTGACCGCTTCGGAGGAAACGGATTCGAGAGCTTCACACAGCAGGACGCTCATCAGGAGATTCTTCCCCGGGGGGCTGATCCACGGGCGTCCCTGCCGGCCCCGGCCTCGACGCTGCGACTCGGCGAAAATGACCAAGCCGTCCGTTCCGGTTTGCCGCAGGGAGTCCCACGCGACGTCGTTCGTGGAATCCACCTCCCCGAAGCACAGCACGCAACGTCCGATTCGTTTCGTCCCCAGATCGGTTTCGATCTCGCCGGCGTTCAATCGTTCCAACGTTTTTCACTCGCCACTTTTTTCTGAACCTCGATATCCAGCGCGATATCGGCCGCCGGCGCGGAATGCGTGATCGAACCGCAGGAAATTCTCTCCACGCCGGTTTCGGCGACCTCGCGCACGCGCCGGAGGCTGATCCCGCCCGACGCCTCCAGTTCCACCTTGCCCTTCAGCCCGGCTTCGTCGCGCATCCGGACGGCCTTGACGAGCTTGTCGGGCATCATGTTGTCCAGCAGGATGATGTCCACGGGCAGTTTCAGCGCGTCGGGCAGTTGGGACAGTTGATCGATTTCGACTTCCACGAATCCGTCGTGTTCGATTTCCTTCCGAAGCTCTTCCAGATCCGGGCCGATCTCGCGCAGCGGATGCGGAATTCCCCCCGCGAGCATCGCGTGGAGGTGGTTGTCCTTGACCATGACGGAATCGTACAAGCCTCGGCGATGGTTTTTTCCCCCGCCGACGCGGACGGCGTACTTTTCGATCTGCCGCCAGCCGGGCGTGGTTTTGCGGGTGTCGTAGATCGCCGCGCCGGTTCCTTCGACGGCATTGACGAATTTTCGCGTCATGGTGGCGATCCCGCTTAACCGCTGGAGGAAATTCAGCGCCACCCGCTCGGCCGCGAGCACCGCCCAGGCCGGCCCGGTCCATTCGGCGATGATGTCTCCGGCTTCGAGAAACGCCCCTTCCTCCTGCCAGAGGATCATCTCGATCATCTCGTTGTATTCTTTGGCGACGGTGTCCAGCAGCACGCCCCCGCAGAGAACCATGGGTTCCCGCGCGATGAACCGTCCCGTGGCGCGCAGGTCCGCGGGGAGAATGCGCCCGGTGATATCCCCGCCGCCAAGGTCTTCCTCGCGGGCGAGATACACCAGGTGACGTATGTTTTCGCGTTCCGATTCCGTCAGGCAAACCGTCATATCCTCCCTATACCCCGACGAAGCGAGAGATGCAATACGTTATTACGCACGCGGCCGCGGCGGCATATCAATGGGATTTAATCAAAATGCCCGACTTGCCTTCCGGTCGGAGAAGTTTTGAAGCCCGGAGGGCTGGGCAGCGTTTAGCCGGGGGTGAGCACAGCGAACCCCCGGAAACCATTCTCTTTATCATCAAGTCCCAACGGGACGACAGCGAATCAGGAATATGATTTGATCCCCTCGTTTTACTGCCGCCCCGTTGGGGCTTGTCTTCATAACATCCTTTCCGTGGGTTCGCTGCGCTCACCCACGGCTAAACGCTGTCAGCCCTTCGGGCTTCAGGACGGTTATTCCTCCTCCCTCAATCCGGTCAGCTCCCCGCCGGTGCGGGTGACGTCCTTGAAGAACGACGCCATGCTCGACGTGACGTTGCGGATCGGTTCGACGCGAATCACAGGCCGACTCCAGTCGCCCGTGACGCGCAAAGCCGTCAATTGATTGGCCATGTTGGCGACCCATCCGATCAGGGGAATTTTCCCCAGGTCATGCAGCATCCCGCCGATGACGCGAAGATTCATCTTCCGATCCACGATGTCCACCGTGCCGTAAGGTTCGGCCATCACGGCGACGATATTGTTGCCCAGCCGCGCCTTGGCGAGCGACATCACGCCGTCGCGCAACTCGAAGATCACCCGCAGGTCCGTGCCGTTCCGGATATGCTTTTCGTTGACGTGCATCGCGCTGAACACGTCTCCCACGACGTGCACCCGGTCGAGGTCGGAATCGTCCATCGCCACGGCCCCGTCCATTTCCAGGTCGCGCAGGTCGCGCGTCGAACCGGCGATGTCGTCGATCAGCACCGAAGCGTAGCCGTACATCACTTCCCGCGTCGGATCGTAGGCGTCGAAGAACGATCGTAACGGAATCCGATGCGCCCGCACGTCGCCGGTGAACGTGATCGGCGCATCGGCGGTGATGCGCATGTTCAGATTCCCCCGCAGAAATCCCTTCCCGACGTTCATGGAAAACCGCGGAATCTCCAGGTTTCCGTTGTGGTAGGTCACCTGGGGCACGTTTACGTCTTTAACAATGAGAGGTTTGACCTGCGGGCCGTTCCGGAGGGGGGGTTGCCGCAAGAGCGAACGTAAATCCCGGACGACCAGTTTTGACAGATTCAGGCGAAACTCCGCGCGGGCGCGCGTGTCCAGGCGGTCGCCGTAAGTGAACGAAATATCGCCGCCGGCCGACGCGGTTCCGTAAAACCGGAGATTCCGAAGCAGGCGGGATTCCGTCGGCTGAATCTTCCCGCGAAGAAAATGCGGGTCGGATTCCACGACGACCAGGGAAATGTCGTTCAGGAACGTTTTCTCGATGTGAATGTAATACTCCAGATCCCAGCGGCCGGGTTCGTTCGGCGGAGCGGAGGATTCTCCTTCCGGGGCGGAAGGATCCGGCAGGCCGACGGATTCGTCTTCCAGGATGTCATCGAGCGTCGATCCTTTGACGGGCATGTTCACCTGTCCGTCGTCGAGATACACGGTGACGGCCGGCTCGTCGACGCGGATTTCGTACAGGATCGGTCTGAGGCTGGGCCAATCGCGCAGATAGTACGTCAGGGTGTTGATATGCACCCATTCGCGTTCCGCGTGATCGCGCAGGGAGACGTTGGATAAAATCGCCGTACCGTCGGCGAGGTGGAAATCCACGCTTCCGATCCGCACCGGCCCGGTCCAGTAATCCGCGAGAAACGCCTTCGTCGCCCAGCGCCAGTAGAGCGGCGCCCCCACGTGTCGCGCCAGAACGACCAGCACCACCGCCAGAACGATCAACCGAATCCCCCAGCGCAGCAGGCCCCGAAACCATTTCCGTCGTCGTTTGGGTTTCGGGGAGTCGGGGGAGGCTTTGTCGTTCGTGTCCGCCTTTTGCGCCATGGGGGTTGTTCCGCCTGGGGTTTCGCACGTACAATCGTCGCATTATGATACAAAGATATCCCGGGATTGTGTGGGGAATTCTTCTGCTGGTCCTCGCCGGGTGCGAGGACGGCAAACCGACGGTCGTCGCGCTTCGGGTGGAAGGGGTGACGCCCTCGACGGACGTGAAACACCTTTCCGTCGTGCTGAAGGAATGCGTCGATAAAAAGGGATTCATCGACGTGGACACCTACAAGCGCGTCGAACCGGCCTTGCGAACGCAGCTTCGGCAAATGGCGATCACCGGACCGGACGCCACCCCGGCGCTGTATTCCACGGACCCGGATCGTCTCGCCTACTGGTACAACGCGCGGGCCGGGTGGTCGATTCTGCTGGCGATGCGCCTGCACGGAGAAAAGCAGGAATCCGCCGGGGGGTTGAAGGGCTTTCTGTTCCCCTTAAACGGCCGGCAGATGACAATGGTCCAAATCGACAAGGCGATCTTCCTGCTGGGGGGATACCAGGCGGTCGTGGCGGCCCCGTGCGCGAACCTGCACAGGGCGGCCTTGCCGCAAACGCCTTTCGCCGCCGAAACGATCCACGAGGACGTTCGCCGGCGATTCGACGGATTCGTGGACGACCCGCGGCGATTCATCATCGACGTCGAGACGCGACAGATTCGTTTTCCCGCGGTGTTATGGCAGTATCGCGAGGAGATTCTCGCCCGGCATTACAAGCAGTACCACGCGCCGCAAGCGACGTTCACGACGGCGCTGCTGACGCTGGTGCACGGTTCGGCGGCCCGGCGCCTTCAGGACGCCGTGGGATACGCCTGCGTGGAAGACACCACGCCGGGGAAACTGGCTTTGACGGAATAATTCATGGCGCATAGGAAGCAAATGTTTTGGGTTCGCGTCGTCATCGCCCTGTCGGCGGCGGCGGGTTTTTCCGCGCCGCTACGGGCGCAAAGCACCGCGCCGGCGACGAAGCCGACCTGTCGAACCCTTTCGCGCCGCCAGTTGGACCGCGCCGTCGTGAAGGGATTGCGAAGCCTGGCGAAGCATACCTCCGACGAAGGCAAACTTCTCGGCAGGTCGTACCGATATCAGCAGGGCGCCGGCGAGGCGCTGGTCGTGCTGGCGGCGCTGGAAGCCGGCGGCGATTCGGACGCGCCGGGCACGCGGGCGCTGCTGGATTCCCTCACCGAATCCTCCCCCGCATGGACCACCGCCCGCGCCCTTCGCGCGATGATTTACGCCCGTCTGGGCGACCGTTATCGTCTCGCGCTGGAAGAAGACGTGCAGTGGTTGATCGACCACCTGCGCGGCGACGGCGGCTGGGGGGAAACGCCCGACGCCCCGGCCGACCTGTTCAACGGCGCCCTGGCGATGCTGGCGCTGCAGCAGGCGGACCGGCTGGGCGTCGATATCTCCCCGACCGTATGGGATCGCGCGAAGCAGTTCCTTCTGGCGGCGCAGAATCCCGACGGCGGATACGGCTACCAGTACATCCCCGGATCCTCCTCTTCGCTGCGGGGGTATTCGCACGGTTCCGCGACAGCCGCCGGCGCGGTGATGTGGGGCGTCCTGATCGACCGCAAGCAGCTCCCGCCGCCCAACCACGCGAAGAATCCCCTCTGGGAAGCGTTCGGCCGAGTCGCCCGTTGGCTGGAAGGACATTTCGATCTCCAAACCGTTCCGCAATGGTACTGGGGCGACGCGCCGGAATACGCCTACCGATATCTGCTGTTGCTCGCGGAACCGTCGCTCAAGACGTCCCGGCCGGAGTGGTCGTCGCTGCCGGGGCAACTCGCGGCGCTGCTGCTGGATCGCCAGTCAGCCGAGGGACACTGGGAAGGTCAGGCGCTCGCGGAGAACGACGCGATCGCGACGGCATGGGCGGTGTTGACCCTCTGCCGGGCCCGGCAGGAACTCCTGGCGGCCCAGCCGGCGCCGACGCGAATGGCGCCGGAGTTTCGGCCCCGTAAACTGCTGATCCTCGGCCGAATTCACCACGCCGGCGACTGGGACATCTTCGAGAACACCGAGGACCAATGGTCCGACGCGCTGGCGGGGGCTTTGAGCGTGGGCTTAAAACGCCAGGACGTCTTCGCGGGACAGGATTACAACCCCGCCGTGGCGCTGGTGCACTTAACGGGCACGCGCCTGGCGGGATTCGGCGCGCCGGCGCGGGCGGCGCTGAAGGAATATCTCCAGCGCGGCGGAATGGTGCTGATCGATCCCGCCAGGGGCGGGGAGGAATTTTTTACCCAGGCGAAGACCATGCTCGAAGCCATGTTCGGATCGCAATCCCTTGCGCCGCTGGCGCCCGACGATCCGCTGATCACGGGCCGATTCGCCGGGGACGTCGGAAGCGATCTGACGCGGGTGAAATTCACCCCCGCCGCGGCGAAATCCGCCGGACGACAAGAAGGCCCGCCCGTGTTGTGGGCAGTCAAGGAGCAAGGCCGGCTCGTGGCGATTCTGAGTCGCTATTCCTTAACGCCGTTTCCGAAAAACGAATTCCCCAATCCCCCAGCCAGCTACGCCCCCGACGACGCCAATCGCGTCGCGCTGAACGTTCTTCTCTACACCTACGCCGCACGGCAACAGGCGCTCAAATGACCCCGGAAGCACGGAACCAATCCACGCCCCTCGCGAAGTGCCTGGCGATTCTGGGAACCGGTTCGGACGTCGGCAAGAGCATCGTCGTGACCGGCCTGTGTCGCGTGTTCCACCGGCGGGGTGTTCGCGTCGCGCCGTACAAGGCCCAGAACATGTCGAACAATTCCCACGTCACGCTCGACGGCGGCGAGATGGGCCGGGCGCAGGTCGTCCAGGCGCAGGCGGCCGGGGTGGAACCGACGGTGGACATGAACCCCGTCCTGCTGAAACCCTCCGCCGACACGACCGCGCAGGTGATCGTGCGGGGCAAGCCCATCGGCAACGCCGAGGCGTTCGATTATTTCCGCGACACCGACGTGCTGTTCGACAACGCCCGCGAAAGTCTCCGCCGGCTGCGGGAGCGATACGATCTGATCGTGATGGAAGGCGCGGGGTCCTGCGGGGAGGTGAACCTGCGGGATCGGGATTTCGTGAATTTCCGGATGGCCGCCGACGCCGACGCGCCGGTGGTGCTGGTTGCCGATATCGACCGCGGCGGGGTCTTCGCCCAGATCGTCGGGACCCTCGACGTGATCCCGCCGGAGGATCGCGGGCTCGTCGCCGGCGTGATCATCAACCGCTTCCGCGGCGACGCCCGGCTGTTCGACGACGGCATCGACTGGCTGGAGAAGCGAACCGGCCTGCCGATCCTCGGCCTCGTACCGTGGTTCTATCACATCGATATCGATTCCGAAGACGGCATGCCGCTGGACGTCGTGATCGATCCGCCGGCTGGGCCGGTCGGCGGACGAATCAACATCGCCGTGCTGCGATGGCCTCACATCTCGAATTTCACCGATTTCAATCCGCTGCAGCGCGAGTCATGCGTGAATCTGCATTACCTCGCCAAGCCCCGCGCGCTGGACGGATACGATCTGCTGCTCCTGCCCGGCTGCAAGAACGTCCGGGCCGATCTGCAATGGCTTCGCGACACCGGCTGGGAAAACTTTATAAGACGATACCTCGATGACGCCGGGCGGGTCGGCGGCGTCTGCGGCGGGTATCAGATGCTGGGTGAAAAAATTCTCGATCCGCAAGGCCTGGAAGGCCCGCCCGGCGAGACGCCGGGGCTGGGTCTGCTGAACGTCGAAACCACGCTCCGGGACGACAAGACGCTCACGCGCACGAAAGGAACCTGGCTGGGTCTGAACCAGGCCGTGGACGGATACGAAATTCACAACGGCCTGTCGCGCACGACGGGCGCGGAAGCGCCAGTGCTCCAGATCGCCTCCCGCAACGGCCTGCCCACGAACGACACCGACGGCGCGCAGGCCGCCGACGGGCGAATCTGGGGAACCTACCTCCACGGCCTATTCGACGACCCCGCCGCCCGCCACGCCTTTCTACGCCGACTTAACCCGGACCTCGCCGATCAAGTTGATTCCCAAAACGCCCAGTCCCTGGCGGACTTCCGGGAAACCCAATACAACCTCCTCGCGGAGCACATGCAAAAGCACATCGATGTGGAGCGGCTATGTGAAATTGTGGGGTTGTAACGAGTAGGGTATGTAACTCGTTACTCACCAATTTTCGGAGAACATAATCGGCGGAAAACAAGTTACCCGCTCTCTCTATTGTCCTAATGATCTTAGATTTGATATAATAGGCATTATTGGGTGACCGTCATCCTTCAATAATCCTGTATCCGAACGTCCAAATAACGATTGAAGAATAATCTCTCGTTGCCCGTCTGGAATAGCCTCTGGATTCTTTTCAATAATAGCAAGATATGACTCTGTTAATTTTGCTCTCTCAAAAGCATCGCTTTTAAGGTGGAAATTACTCATTGCGAGTTTTAGACATGCTCTCATTCCATATACGAGTAAAGCAAATACAGAAAGAATTAATAATGACATTCTAATAAATGATGGTGTTATTGTTTCAGGATTGGAGTCAGACCCTTTAAGGACATTTATAATTAACAATGTGATGCCAAGAGCTGTTCCGCTAAGAATAAGAGAAAAAACAATAAACCAAAAAATACCTCGTATTTGTTTGCTTTTAGCAAAATCCGTCCAATATTTAACAGGGGATTCAAGACGAAGTTTTGTTTGGTAAAGATCCTCTAGTTCTTTCAACCTTGTATTTCGTGAAGCTAATTCTTCGGAAAAATGAATTTCTTCTTCACGCAATTTATCACGTTGAATTTTATAAAAGTGTAATAAATTATTTCTTATTCTATGGGTTCTTTTGATTATATTTGTTGTTTCTTTTTTCACATCGGAGGATATTGCGGATATAGACTCAATAACATTATTCCCATGCTTATTTAGTTCATTATAAAAATCATTCTTTTCAATAAAGGCCAAATGCATCCCCTCAAGAAAATGTGATCTCAATTCAGGATTATCGCTAACTCCAATATGACCACCAATATATCCCCAAGCAGTTTCATTATTTCCGGTTTTGCACAAATCAGAAAAACGTTTTCCAATTGCCGTACAAGAAGTAATAGGCAATTTGTCTTTCGAAAGCGAAATTAGTAATTGTTTATAAGCCTCTTTGAAATCAATACGATCTTCACGACAAAGCAAAGCAAGTTTTTCTAATTTATCATTTGCATTTTTAATAGCAGATTCAATTATTGGAAATACATACTTATAATGACAATCTCCTTTCGCTGCTTCATGCCAAAAGTTATTTTCTTTGTTAAAAAATTCTTTGAGAAGAGTAGGTTTCGAAAATATTCGATATCCTATGTCTATTCCCGATGGAACAAATACTTGAAAATCCTGAATATGCGAAAGAATTGGAAGGTCAATTGACACCCATTCTTTTTCTATTTCAAATAGTTTCCACGAAGAAGTCTCAAGGGGTTTTTTGAAAGTTGATGTACTGTTGGAATCAGAATTATCATTAATATGTCCAATTGAAATATTTTTACTATTGATCTGACCTAAAAGAACAAGTCCGTCTTGAACTGAAGATTCAATAATGTATCCTTCCTCATTATCGCGCAATAACCAAGATGCATAAGAGATGTTTTCTTCAGATAGTGAATCTAAATATATTTGATTTGAATTAGGATTTATCATGAGATATCTGCTGCTTGAAATATCATCATCAACTGATTCTAAATAATAGGCTCCAGTTACTTTCTCGCATGGATTAATTTTCCAACGTGAATATTTTAAGTCATCAGATAACGTAATGTCGGAATTTCTTGCAGATAGCCATATTGATTTGTCATTATTATTTTGTTTATGGCATTTAATTAGTGCGAAAAAACCAGTTTTATTTCGACACTGTAGCAACGATACATGGAATTTCTAATGAT
>JAFGJE010000217.1 GCA_016929245.1 Phycisphaerae bacterium | reverse complement strand
CTTCCTTTCCATGGGACTATTCCCATGGAAAGATAATCGTATAAATGACTTAAAAATCTTTAGAAATTTACACAGTACAAATAGATACTCCTAAATTTAATTATGTCGATTTGTTATCGTTTGACGACGGGCAGGAATTGAGGAGTCTTTTTTAGTCGATTTAGTACAGACCACTTTTTACCTCCAACGTTTTCGCAATAACGAGAGCAAGAGCAAAGCTCAAGGACCACCCCTGAGCATAGAGCAGAATGTGTATTGTACCGCTGTTCCCGGAAAAGTCAAGTGCAGAAAGAAAAAACAGTTACACTCGCCTACCCAGCCCAGGATATTTCAGGAAATCTGAAGATATCATATCTTTATATGGAAACTATTACAGCGCTGTTTCGAAATCTGAATAACGGTGAAGCAGCAATAACGAAATAACTCGCGATTGCTATCGCTCGGAAAGAAGCTCTTCCAAAGTTTCCGCCACACGGCCAACCTGCGCTTCTGTGATATTGGCGAAGAAAGGTAATGCGATGGTTCTTGCGGCGATTTTTTCGGTGATGGGGTAGTCACCCTCTTTCGTCCCGAGCAGTTCGCGGATGTAGGGCTGATAGTGAATGGGAGTGAAGTAACAATTGCAGCCGATGTTTTGCTCCTGCAGGCCTGCCATTACGGCGTCGCGGTCGTCGGCTGTGTAGTTGTCGGCGAGGCGAATGACGTAGACGAACCAGCTTGCCTGCTCGCGCTGCTGCATGGGCGGCAGATGGAGCAATCCCTTTTCGACCAGCCCGGCCAGGGCCTGGTCGTATTTCATCGCGGCGGCGCGGCGCTTGGCGAGGATTTCGCCCAGGCGGGAGATTTGGATTTCGCCGATCACGGCGGTGATCTCGCTCATGCGATAGTTATAGCCCATGCGCGCGTGGCTGAGCCAGGCGTCGGTGGCGCGGCCTTGGTTGCGCAGCGAGAGGCACAGGTCGCGAATATCCTCGCGGTCGGTGACGATCATGCCGCCTTCGCCGGTGGTGATTTGTTTATTCGGGTAGAAGGCGAAGCAGCCGCAATCGCCGAAATTCCCGGCCGGCCGGTCGTTCAACACGCCGCCGAGCGCTTCGCAGCAGTCTTCGATCATCGCGAGGTGGTGCTTGTTCGCGATGGCTTCGTAGGCGTCGAAATGCGCGGTGTTGCCGAACACTTCCACGGGCAGGAGGGCTTTGGTCTTCGGGGTGATCGCCGCTTCGATCGCGTTGGGATCGAGTTGATAGGTCTCCGGATCGATATCCACGAACACGGGTTTCCCGCGCTCAAACAGGACGCAGTTGGTCGTCGCGACGAAGGAGAACGGCGTTGTGATGACTTCGTCGCCGTCGGAAATTCCCAGCGCCCGGACGCACAGATGCAGGCCGCTCGTGCCGCTGTTGACGCTGATGCCGTATTTTCGTCCCGCGCGTTTGGCGCAGGCGGCTTCAAAGGCCTGCATATGCGGGCCCAGCGCGAGTCGGTCTCCGCGCAGCACGCCTACAACGGCATCGATTTCGGTTTGCGTGATATCCTGACTCGACAACGGAATGGGTTCGTTACTCACGGAACATCCTTTCGCGACGCGGAGGTTTATGATTCCGCGGTTGAATTGGTTTCGGTATCCGACGAGTCGGCTTGTTCTTTCTTCGCGGACTGATTGGGCGGATTCAGCGGTTCGTATTCCGGCACGGCCCGCTGCAGGGCTTTGACGATGGTATCGCGGTCGGGGCAGTTTTCCAGCGATTCGAATTCCTTCATGATCGACTGCACGCGGTCCCACGGCACGGGCTGATGCGCCCAGACGAGTACTTTCGGATGCACGGTCGGTTCGATGTCTTCACCCTCGGTGCGGAGTTCTTCGAAGAGTTTTTCGCCCGGCCTGATGCCTGAATAGACGATATCGATATCCTCACCGGGACGGAACCCGCTGAGGGTGATCATCTGCTTGGCGAGGTCGGCAATTTTCACCGGTTCGCCCATATCCAGCAGGAAGATTTGCCCTCCCTGGCCGGTCGCGGCGGCTTGCAGAACCAACTGCGCCGCTTCCGGAATGGTCATGAAGTATCGGGTCATTTCGGCATGCGTCACCGTCACGGGCCCGCCGGCGGCGATCTGACGGCGGAACGTCGGGACGACGGAGCCGGCGGAACCGAGCACGTTTCCGAAGCGAACGGCTTTGAACTGCGTCTTGCAGCCTTCGCGGCCGTTGAGGGATTGCGTGTAAATTTCCGCGACGCGTTTGGAGCAGCCCATCACGCTGGAGGGGTTGACGGCTTTGTCGGTCGAGATCGTCACGAATTCCGACACGTCGTATTTGCAGGACGCGTCGGCGACGTTGCGGGAACCGAGGATATTGTTCTTCACGGCTTCGGAGGGATTGAGTTCCATCATCGGCACGTGTTTGTGGGCGGCGGCGTGGATGACGACGTCGGGCTGACATTCCTCCCAGACCGTCATCACGCGGTCGCGGTCGAAGATGTCGCAAATCCGCGGTGTGATGCGTAATTCAGGGTGGTCTTTTTTCAGTTCGTTCTCGATATCGAACATGGGCGTTTCGGCCTGTTCGACGAGGACGAGGTGGGCCGGGCCGAAATGGCAGATCTGGCGGCACATTTCCGAACCGATGCTTCCGCCGGCGCCGGTCACGAGCACCACGCGGTTGTAGATGAACCGGGCGACGGCTTCGGTGTCCAGTTCGACCACGTCGCGACCGAGCAGGTCGTTAATGTCCACCGGGCGAATCTGCGAGACGGTCACGCGGCCGTTAATTAAATCCCCCACACCCGGCAGGGACTGGAACTTGAGCTTCGTGCCGCTGCACAGTTCGATGACGCGACGAAGTTCCTTCTGCGTCGCGGAGGGCATGGCGATGATGATTTCCTCGATGTCCTCATTCTGGCAAATATCGCGGATGTCGTCCGTTTTCCCCAGCACCGGCGCGCCGTGGATCAGGATCCCGCGCTTGTTGGGGTCGTCGTCCACCAGACCCACCACGCGGAAACGCTCGACGCGCTGGCGGTTGATTTCGCGGATAATCGTCTCGGCGGCGTTGCCCGCACCGACGACCAGCACGCGGCAGACGCCTTCTTCCGAAACAGGACGCAGCTCTTCGCGGTAAATGCGAAAGCCCAGCCGGGCGGTGCTGACCAGAAACACGGTGCCCAGAAAATCCAATACCAGAACACCCCGGGGCATGAGTTTGAAATACGGGCCTATCATCGGCGGGAGAATACGTTCATACCAGGCGGGAATTTGAACAAAGATACCGTGACAGACAAACGCGATCAGAACAAAAATCCAGGCCCCCAGCAAAATACGGGAGATATCGCGAATACTCGAATACTGCCACCCTCCCCGGAACAATCTCAGCCGCCAGAACACGAGACTTTTAATGATCAGGAAAAAAGGAAGAACATACACAAACGACTGTAAACTCCTCTTCCAGGAATAATCCGGATTCCCGACCACCACGTCCGAACGGATCATGTAGGCCATCAGAAGCGATAAAGAGAAAAGAAGCAGATGCACCACAACGCTCAACCAGTTGCGATGACGAACGACAAAGGCTTCCAGTCCCGTCAGTTCTGAAGATGGTATCGAATTATTGGTTTCTTCGTTTTCCACAATGAAGCTTGATGATTTTCACAATTCGTTCGTATCGGTGGCGTCCCGTTGCGGGGATAAACCATTATCCGTTTCACGCGCATTCGATTTTACACGGCAACTCGATTCGGTACAAGCGTTTGTACCTTTTTCGCCGGGATCACGAATCTACACGGGTTCCGACGAATTTATTATCGGCGAAAAGACAAAAGAAGGATGATTCCGAATCAAATAATCAGATACGGAGGTTCCATTCCACTTTATTCGGATATCCCGGGTGGAGGAATCGGAGTGGGAAGAATTCCGGGAAGGGATTCCGTACCCGTCTCGACCGGGGCATCTGTCAGCTTTCCGGAAACCGCGCCGGAATAGACCAGGCCTTTCCAAAACGTCTGGACGGCGTCGGAAAGCTCTTGGTTGTTTTTTCGATGTTCCCATGCCCGTCGCAAAGCGGCGACGGCTTGATTGGGTTGTTCCTGTCGCCATTTCATATAGGCCAGAATTAAATGTGCATGGGCGTCCTCGGGATTCCGCTTGACGTATTCTTCCAATTGAATCACGTCTTCCACAAACGCGCCGACGTTACCGTAGAAATTTCGCGGATGGACGGGAATTAAGGGTAATTCCGGGAGGTCTTTCAAAACTCGCTGTAAATACAACGAGGGGAGATTGTATTCGTTGATGGAGGTGGCGAAATGCACATGCATCAGGCTCAATTGACTTTCGCTGGAACGCGAAGAGATTTCCGCGGCGATTCCGAAGGCCCGGGCGGCTTTTTTGTAATCTTCTTTACGAAAGGCTTCTTCCCCTTCTCGAATCAATCGACGGTAATGCCGGGATCCGCCATGGGTGGGAACGAGGGTTGTAATGGATTCTTCCTTCTCCTTTTTCTCGTCGGCCTGGGAGTTTCCCAGAGCGGCGGCATAGGCTTGTCCGGAATCCTCCGCCGGCATGGTAAATGTCACCAACGATCCGGCATCTTCCAAGGATGAGGGAGTTTGCCGGTCGAGGGAAGGCGCCGCACCGGAACCCGCAAGCACGGGCGCCCTGCCCCCGGCGGAAGGCAATGCCGGTGCGGGATCGTTGAATCCCGGGGTTTGCACGGCGCCCCCGGCAATGTTTTTCGTGCTTTTACCGAATTTCAACGCGGAGGCTCCGCCTCCGAAGGCGGAGGCGGGATTCCCGGACCGTGCCTTGTAGGTATTGATATTCTGCATGGAAGAACGAAGCGCTCCGCCGCCTTCCGGCGCCTGATACAAATTGCCGTAACTCGACGCTCCGGCGGAATAGGCTTGAAAACTGCTTACGGTGGATGATCTTCCCACACTCATACCGGAAACTCCGCTGGAGATTCTTTTGACTTTAGAACTTTGACCCCGGCAGAGACCCACCGCCAGAAAAGAAAGAATCAAAGCGGCAATGACGAACGTAGTTCGTTGGAAATTCATGTGATCCTCTTGCTGTTTATCGTACCAAACCGACTTAGCCTTTTTCAAGGGAATGTGAACTTGTGGACTTCCACATTGGAGAATTCCTGAACGACTTACACTTAACCAGGAATTCCGCGATCCAAACAAATTTGCCTCCCCGTTTCTTGGTATTCTCCTCGAATGTTAGGTGATTGTACGGTAAAATTACATTAAAATGGAAAAAAATTATTCTTTTTCCACTAACTATATTGACAATATGTATGTCTTATATACTATAATTAGATTACAGTTGGTTATGAATATAATGAATCAGAAACCCACTGTATCTAGGGATTAAAAACAAGATATTGAAAGGGATGGTGAGAACATGAACATCACAATTAAAAATCAAGATGTTTCCAGCGTTGTACTTCGGCTGTCCAAGCGGGAGCAAGCCTTGTACGAACGAATTCCCAAGGCGGTTTCGTATATGCCGCACCCGTCGTTCCAAAAACCCGACGCGGAGGAGCGGTTTTTCGGCGCCAAAGCCTCGAAGTTGCACCTGCCGGAATGGACGGATTTCGTCCAGTCGGATGAAATTCTCGATTCCCCGAAGAAAACCACAAAGCCTCGCCTGAAAGCCGGGGAAGAGTCGGAATTGTTTTTGCGGTTCAATTATGCCCGCTACCGCCTGAGTGAACTGGTGGAAGCCCAGCAGTCCCAGGCGACTCTCTCCCGCGCCCGTGAAATGTGCAAGTGGTTCCGGCGCGTGGAGGAAGCCCAGTCCGCCGTCACGGAAGCGAACCTGGCGCTGGTGGTGGCGATGGCCCGGCGAACGCGGATTCCGAACGTGGATTTTTCCGAGCTGATCAGCGAGGGAAACATGGCCTTACTGCGCAGCATCGATAAATTCGACGTTCGGCGCGGATTCAAATTCTCGACGTACGCCTGTCGGGCGATCCTGAAAAGCTTCAATCGCCTCGCGTCGAAGACAGGCCGATATGTCCAGCATTTTCCGGCCTTGTTTGAACCGGACATGGAACGCAGCGATTACGACGTCAAAAAGCATGAAATGCAGCAGGAGGATTCCGTCCAGTCGCTGCGGGAAATTCTCATCCAAAACCGCGCCAACCTGACGGAAACCGAGCAGATCGTCGTGATGGATCGGTTCGCCATCGGGTCGGAAGGCAAGGGAAGAACCCTCGCCCAGGTCGGAAGACGCATCGGACTGACGAACGAACGGGTTCGACAGATCCAAAAACACGCGTTGCACAAACTCCGATCCGTTCTGGATGAAGACTATTTCATCGCTTGACGCAAAAACAGGCATCAAACGGCGCGGTGGGAACCTGATTTTCCCACCGCGCTTCGATTCCAGGATTTCTCCTTTCACTTAACTTGATCTCCGGGAATTCGCGGGAAATTTCGACACTGTAGCAACGATACATGGAATTTCTAATGAT
>JAFGJE010000216.1 GCA_016929245.1 Phycisphaerae bacterium | reverse complement strand
TGCTCCTAAAAAGAGTAACCAACAACTACTGCAAGTCACTGTAAACAAAAGAATAACCGAGCGCCAGAAAAAATTCTCACACACTCTCAAATTTCGATTCTTCCGTCATACTGGATTTCCAGGAAATCACACGTATTGTGATCCTGAGCGAAGAGTCCGAGCGAAGCGAGGACCGAAGTCGAAGGACCTTACGAGTACCTTGGCGTAAGTTCCTTCGACTTCGCTGCGCTTCGCTCAGGCCCTTGGGGCTCCTGAGGAGATAACAAAGAACGAATGGGAGAATTACCATGACAATCCTTGAATCCATCAGCCACAAGCAATGCATCGCCCTGGAAGATCAATACGGCGCCCGAAACTACAAACCCCTCGACGTGGTGCTCTCGCGCGGGGAAGGAATCTGGGTCTGGGACGTGCAGGGCAAAAAATACCTGGACATGCTGTCGGCCTACTCCGCGGTCAACCAGGGACACTGTCACCCGAAGATCGTCGCTGCCCTGGTCGAACAGGCGCGGAAGCTGGCGCTGGTTTCGCGGGCGTTTCGCCACGACCAACTGGGCCTGTTCTACAAGGAACTCTGCGAACTGACGCACAGCCACATGGTCCTGCCGATGAACAGCGGCGCCGAAGCGGTCGAGTCGGTCATCAAAGCCGTCCGCAAATGGGGCTACCGGGAAAAAGGCGTTCCCGACGGGAAGGCCGAGATCATCGTCTGCGAGAACAACTTCCACGGCAGGACGATCACGATCGTGGGTTTCAGTTCCGAGCAGCAGTACCGCGACGGCTACGCGCCCTTCACGCCGGGCTTCAAAATCATCCCCTACGGCGACGCCGACGCGCTGCAAGACGCCATCACCGAAAACACCGTGGGATTCCTCGTCGAGCCGATCCAGGGCGAAGGCGGGATCATCATCCCGCCGGACGGGTTCCTCGCCCGCGCGAGGGAGATCTGCGACCGGAACAACGTCGTGCTGATCACCGACGAAATCCAATCGGGCCTGGGGCGCACGGGCAAGCTGCTCGCGGAGGAGCACGACGGCGTGGAAGCCGACCTGACGTTAATCGGCAAGGCGCTGTCGGGCGGGTTGTATCCCGTCTCCGCGGTCCTGTCGAACCGCAAGGTTCTGGGCGTGTTTCAGCCGGGCGACCACGGCAGCACGTACGGCGGTAATCCTCTCGCCTGCGCCGTCGCGCGGACGGCGCTTCGCGTGCTCGTGGAGGAAGGCATGATCGAAAACGCCGCGAAACTGGGCCCGTATTTCATGGATCAACTTCGCACGATCGACAGCCCGCACATCAAGGACATCCGAGGGCGCGGGTTGATGATCGGCGTGGAACTGCACAATTCCGCCGGCGGCGCCAGGCGCTTCTGCGAAGCGCTGCAGGACAAAGGACTGCTCTGCAAGGAAACGCACGAACACGTCATCCGCTTCGCCCCGCCGCTGGTGATCACCAAAGACGAGATCGACTGGGCGATGAACGCCATTAGCGACGTCCTGCGGATGGAGTAAACCGGAAATCCTCCTTGACAGTAGCCACGGGCGCAAGCCCGTGGAATTTAACCAACCCTTGAAACCTGGAGCCCTGCAGGGGCGATTGAATGATTTCGTTAATTTCAATCGTCCCTACGGGACTCCTGAGAAATGGATGACGGCAAGGTCCACGGGCTTGCGCCCGTGGCTACTATCAGTAAGTGTAATCCACAGACATTACAAAATGACAAAAACACGAATTGACACATGGTTCCCCTGCTGACGGTTACGTATCTGAAGATGCTGTTCATTCTCGCGCCGTTTTTCGTGGTGTCGGCGTTTTTGTCGCTGACGCGCGACGACGACGCGGGTCGGCGGCGGAGCATCGTCGTCAAAGCCGCCCTGGCGGTGCTGGTCAGTTCGTGGTGTCTGTTGATCTTCGGGCTGGGCGTGCTGCGGGCGTTCGGCGTGACGCTGGACGCCTTTCGCGTTGGGGCCGGTGCGATATTGTTCCTGGCGGGTTTGTCGCTCGTGCGGGACGCGCGGGTCGCGCCGGCGGGCGACCCCGCGGACAACGTCGCCATCGTGCCGCTGGCGATTCCCGTGATCGTCGGACCCAGCGTCACGGGCGCGCTGCTGATTCTCGGCGCGGAACACCCCGCCGGGTGGGACAAGCTGACAGTAGGCCTGGCGGTGACCGCCGCCGAAGCGACGCTGGTGGTGATGCTGCTGCTCGCCAGCCGCATCGAGCGACGACTGGGCCGGCAGGGACTTTTGGTATTGAGCAAAGTCAGCGGGTTGATGATCGCCTCGCTGGCCGCAGAGATGATGACGACGGGGTTTAAACATTTGATGACGTAAGGAGCAGTACGAATGAACATCACGATTGTAGGCGCGGGAAATTCCGGATCGGCCCATGCCGCCATGTTTTCCAAGGACGGCCACGCCGTGACGCTGTACGAATTCATGCCGAATGACAATTTCCGCCGGCTCCGGGCCAAACCGGAACTGACGGTCACCTATAACGGCGAACGACACACCGTGCCGCTGCATCGCGTCACGGACGACGAGACAGCCGCCTTCGCCGACGCGGAAGTCGTGTTCATCCTGACGCGCACGATCGCGCACCCGATCCTCGCCGAGCGCGTCGGCCCGTACCTGCGGAACGGACAACTGGTCGTCCTCGCGCCGGGGTATGGCGGGTCGCTGTATTTCCTGCGGGCAACGAAAAGCAAGGACATCCTGTATTGCGAGGGTGAGTCGATCCCGTTCGATTCGCGGCTGGGCGCCGAACCGGGCCAGGTGGATATCTGCTTCATCAACGTGCGCAACCCGATGGGCTTCCTGCCGGCGGCGCGGAAGGCGGAAGGGATCGCGAAACTGCGGGAACTGCTGCCGAGTTACTGTCTTCGTCGGAACATTCTCGAATCGGCGCTGTCGAACCCGAACCTGGTGGTGCACACGGTCGGGGCGATCATGGCTGTCGCGCGAATCGAGCATTCCAAAGGCGAATACTGGATGTACCGCGAGAGTTTCACGCCGTCGATCATGAACCTGCTGTACGCCCTGGACGCCGAAAGACTCGCGGTCTTAGAGGCGATGGATTTGCCGAAGCAGAGCTTCCTGGAAGGATTCTGTTATCGCACGTACGAGGATCAGTCCGTCGATCCGGACGTCGCGTTTCGCCACTACGCCGAGGTCGGCGGGCCGAAGGGTCCTTCCGACGCCGAGACGCGCTACATCACCGAGGACGTGCCGATGGGCCTGTGCCTGCTGTCGTCCCTGGGCGAAAAACTCTCCGTCCCCACGCCGGTGTGCGATTCGCTGATCCAAATCGCCGGCGCGATTGGAAAGCGGGACTACCGGGCCGAAGCCCGCACCACCCGCGCGCTGGGCATTGCGGATCTCAGCGCCGAGTCGCTCCAGACTCTCCTGGCGACGGGCGACGTGAAACGCGTTTCGCCGATACCGACGGCGTGACGAAAAACGAAAAAGGATGACGGGAGTTTGCCCATGTTCCGCGCGGAGAAAATTAAAGGTCCGGCGTACATCTTCGCCTCCAGCGTCGCGTTCGTCGTGATGTCCGTGTTCATCAAGCGCGTCTCGGACATGGGGATCGACTCCTGGAAGACGACGCTGTTTCGCTTCGTCATCGGCGGCGCCATCGTCTGCACGCTGGCGATGGCGGGGAAAATTTCGCTGCGCTTCGTCAATAAAAAGCTGCTCCTCCTGCGCGGGCTGCTGAGCGGCGGGGCCGTGTTTCTGTTCTTCCTGAGCGTCGCGAAGATCGGCCTGGCGAAGGGAACGGTGCTGTCCTATTCCTCGCCGATCTTCGCCTGCCTCTTCAGCGCGGTGCTGTTGCGGGAACGGATTTCACTCTTTCGCTGGTTCGCGGTGGCTGTCGCGATGGCGGGGGTGTACTTCGTCGCGGCCGGGCGGGCGGAAGGAATTTGCTGGACCCGCATCGGGCTGTTTGAAGGCCTGGCGATCGGCGGGGCGATCCTGGCGGGACTGAGCAACTGCGTCATCAAAAAACTGCACGACACGGATTCGACCTATTCCATTTACCTGGCCCAGTGCGTGATGGGAATCTGGATCGTCGTGACGCCGGCCAATCTCGTGCCCTGTTCCGTGGGATATTTCGGCGGGGCGCTGCTGCTGGGAGTCGGCGGCGCGGCGACGCTGGGACAGCTTCTGGGCACGCGGGGATATCGGTACCTGAGCGTTTCGGAAGCGTCCCTGCTGGAATTGTCGTTTCCGGTGCTGAACCTGGTTCTGGGCATGGTGGTCTGGCGGGAAATGATTTCGTTCTGGGGCGTGTTGGGCGCGGTGCTGGTTTTGGGCGCTTGTGGAGCGATCCTCGGCGGCCGAAACGCTTCGGAGGAAACGGAATCGAACCAATCCAGGGAATAATCACACGATGAAAACGAAACAAAGAAATGACGCCGTCATCGGAATGACAGCCTGGGAAGCCGGCGGCGAAAATACGCTCTCGCAACTCGAAACCTTACCGGGCAATATCGTTCACCCAGCCACGTTCGCGTTCCCGATTCGCTTTCTCCGCGTGGAAGGGGCGAATTTTCGCACGGTGGTTCTGGAACCCAGCCGGGCGGTGCTGGGGAACATGATCGCGGCTGTCCGGCGACTTCAAACCGAAGGCGTGCGGGCGATCACCACCAGTTGCGGATTTTCCGCGATCTGGCAGCGCGAACTCGCCGACGCTGTTGATATTCCGGTCTTCACGTCCAGCCTGCTCCAGGTTCCGATGGTCAAGCGAATGCTGCGAGACGATCAGGTGGTGGGCGTTATCACCGCCGACAAACAATCTCTCACGCCGCAGCACCTCTCGGCTGTCGGGATCGACGATTTGTCGATTCTCCGCGTCGCGGACGTGGCAGATACTCCGCAGTTCGCGGCGGTTCGCGATGATCCTGAAGCCATACTCGACCCGGCTGCCTTCGTGCGGGAGATCGTCGAAGTCGCCGAAACACTGCGGCGGGAGAATCCGAACGTCGGCGCGTTCGTGCTGGAATGCACGGACTTGCCGCCGGCGTCCCGGGCCATCCGCGACAAAACCCACCTGCCGGTCTTCGACATCGTCACGCTGGTGAATTTCGTCCACCAGGCGGTCGGATGATGGTTTCCCCGCGTGCAACTATCCTTACCCCTCTTCCCGTTTGCCGAGGGTGAAATAGACAGTAGCGCCCTGGTCGACGGCGCCCTCGGCCCAGACCTCCCCGCCGTGACGTTGGATGATGCGTTGCACCGTCGCCAGGCCCACGCCCGTACCGGGGAATTCCTCCCGGCTGTGCAGGCGCTGAAACGCCCCGAAGAGCTTCGAGGCGTAGTGCATGTCGAATCCCACGCCGTTGTCGCGGACGACGTGGACGGTTTGCCCCGCCCGTCCCAACGAAGCGGCCCGCTCGTCGCTCAGGATCGTGAACTCGATTTTGCCTTCCTCGCGGGGCGAGGTGAATTTCCAGGCGTTTTCCAGCAGATTCGCCAGCATCTGTCGCAGGAGATTTTCGTCGCCCCGGCAGGTGAGTCCCGGAGTGATGGCCACGTTCACCCGCCGGTGAGGTTCCGCCTGGCGCAGTTCGGCGATGATCTTCTCCCCCAGGGTGGACAAATCCACGTCCGCGGCGCCCATTTCAATCCGGCTGGCGCGGGAAAGGTTCAAAATGGCGTCGATCAGTTTCCCCATGTGCTGCGCCCCGCCGCGGATGCGCTGAAGGAAGTCCCGTCCGGTTTCGTCCAGTTTGTCGCTGTAATCCTCGATTACCGCCTGGCTGAATCCGTCCATCGCCCGCAGCGGGGCGCGGAGGTCGTGCGAGACGGAATAGGAGAAGGCCTCCAGTTCCCGGTTGGCGGCCTCCAGGCGACGGGCGGTGTGCTCCAGGTGGCGGTTGGTTTTGCGCAGGTCGTCGGAGAGGTTGATCATGGCGATGTTGAGCTGTTCCACTTCCTTCACGCGGTCTTCCAGTTCCGCCGTTCGCCGCGCGACGCGCTGTTCGAGTTCCTCGTTGAGTCGCCGCAATTCTTCTTCGGCGCGTTTGCGCTCGGTGATATCGGAGCCGATGCTCAACAACGCCGGCTGACCCATCCAGGTGATGTTTTGCACGTAGACGTCCAGGGGGAACGTCGAACCGTCCTTGCGACGATGACGAACTTCAAACCGGGCCTGTCCTTTTTCCTCGATTTCCCGGATGCGGGGGGCGATGAGTTTCGCGTTTTCCGGATCGTCGATCTCCGCGAGCGTCAAGGCCATGTATTCATCCCGGGTATATCCGTGCACGTCGAAGGATCTCCGGTTGGCGTAGAGAACGCGTCCCTTCCCGTCGAGTACGTTGATGCAACTGGGCGCGTTATCGACCATTCGGGCGAACTGGGAAATGTATTCCTTCGACCGTTGGCGTTCCGTGATGTCGTGGGCGAAAACCCATAAGGAAAATCGGTCATGATAGACAACGGCATTGGCGTTGACTTCCACGGGAATAAGGATTCCGTCTTTGCGCCGATGACGGGCTTCAAAGGTAAGGATTCCCTCGCGGCGCAGATCCGCTTCCATGCCGGCACGTTTCTCGGGGGTGAAATCCGGATCGATATCGTATATGGATTTCGTCAGCAGTTCCTCTCGGGAATACCCCAACGAAGCACAGGCGGCGTCGTTGACGTAGAGAATGTTCGCTTCACGATCCGTCCGGAAAATTGCATAGGAGGCGTGATCGACCGCGAATTGCGTCATGCGCAACTGTTCTTCGGACTGTCGGCGTTCCGTGATGTCCCGGACGATTCCGAGGATCATCAATCCTTCGGGCAGTTCCACCGCGCCCAGCGTGACTTCCACGGGAAACCGACTTCCGTCTTTTCGTTGATGAAAACTCTCGAAGTTATATCGCTCCCCCGCGCAGACCCGTTCCCAGATCTCCGGGGTCACGATTTCGGTCTGGAAGGCGTTCGGGTCGATCTCCATGATGGGTTTCCCGATCAGTTCCTCGCGGGTATATCCGAGACCCTCACAGGCTTTTCGATTCACATCGACGATAACTCCGGTTTTATCGTGAAGATAGACGGCTTCACCGGCCTTTTCCACCACCGTGCGATACTTGGCTTCGCTTTTGAGCAGCGCTTCTTCCGCCTCTTTTCGTTCCGTGATATCGCGGATCACGACGTAAGCGATGTGTTCCTCGCGGATGAGGACGTCGGAGATGCTGACTTCCACGGGAAACACCGTTTGGTCCTTCCGACGATGGCGCGTTTCAAAGACGAAGTGCGAGACGTCCAGCGTCGCGAATTTCTCTCGAACGTCCTCTTCGGACAACTCCGCGTCCCAGTCCCAGACATGCAGACCGACGATTTCCTCCGGGGCGTATCCGTGCATTTCGGCGAAGCGCGGGTTGGCTTCCAGCAATCGATAGTCGCGGCTGACGATGGCGATGCCGTTCAGGCTGGCGTTCATGAGGGTTTTGCGACGCAGAATTTCATCCCGCAGCGAATCCTCCATGGATCGTCGATCCGTGATCTCCATCCCGTACAGGTTCGCGTATCCCCCCTCCGGAAACGGCGCGATGGAAAAGACGTAGGCGCGTTTTCCCACCTGACACTCCCCCTGCACGTGTCGTCCCGAGGACATGGCGCGGCGGATATTCTGGAGGCAGCAATCGGCGATGGTCTGTCCCGCCTGGGATTCCCATTCCTTCATCAGGACTTCGGCGGATTTGTTCGCGTACAGAACGCGTCCCCGGGAATCCACGCGAAACACGGGATTGGGATTCTCCGACGGTAAGCGAGACAGCCGCTTGGCTTCTTCGGCGGTTTCCAGGCGCACGGCGATTTCGTGTTGCAGGGTGTCCGTCATCCGCCGTCCCCGCCGCCACAGGCCCCACAACCATCCGCAGAGAATCATCAGAAACAAGATCAGGGGAATCAGAGTATACACCGCCACCTGGTGGAATTCCTCCGTGTGCGGGTTGAGCCATTCGAAGGCCGCCAATTGCCCGCCGGAGAAACGTCCGGGAAACGCGGTCGCCATCGCAACCACGTTCCCCCCGGGACGAAGGAAATCCCCCCTTCCCGAAGAAACGGCGGACGGCGCCGAAACGAGCATCACAAACATCACCATCCATCGCCTCATGCCCACAATCCTCTATGCGTTGTATTTACGAATCGTTGAAAGAAGCTTCATGCTCATTCAATAACGGGTCGTTCGCCTTCGGTTCGATGCCGGCCTCGATCAACTGCTTGCGCAGCAGACGGATCGCGTCCTTCATTTCCGCCATCCGGATTTCCCGCCCGGCCATCAGGTGGACGGCCCGGCGCAACTCCTCCGTGCGCTCCCGCACGCGCCGCTCCAGGGACTGATTCAGCTCGCGGATCTTCTCCTCCGTCTTTTTCCGCTCCGTGATGTCCTGATTCTGCACGATGACGTTCCTGACGTTTCCGGCTTCATCCAGAATCGGGGAAACAATGACATCGAGAACCCCACGATTCGAACTCGAGTGATCGATCTCTTTTAGAGCCTTCATATCATACTCCAGCTCGAAGCGAATGGTTTTTCCCTCTGTAAACACTTCACGAATCCGGTCGAGATATCCCTTTCCCTTCAGATAATTGTCCTGAAAGACATTGTATTTCCCCACGATCTGCTCTTCCGTGACCCCCGTAAGGTCGCAAAAGGCCTGGTTGACGCGAATCAAGGTTCCGGTTTCATCCGAAATCAGGGAGGGATACGGGGCGTTTTTAAAAATCGTCTCCAGGAACGACTCGCTTTCGCGCAGTTGCTTTACCGTGCGTTTCCGTTCCGTCACGTCGAATCCCACGCCCCAACTCGCCCATCCGGGTACGGGATATTCCTCGCACAAATGCGACCAGGCGATGGTCCGCACGCCGCCGTCCTTGCAGGTGATATCCCATTCCCAGTTGAGAAAACTGTTTCCCCGACGCTTCCACTCCTCCAGCATGGTTCGGCGGTAGTCCGCGTCGGGATACAGAAGTTCCCACACGCCGTCCCGGCCGACGATTTCCTCGGCAGAATACCCCGTGACACGCTCGCATTCCCGGTTCCACTCGATAATTCGGTGGTTTTCGTCGAACGCGTCCAGCAGAATGGGCATGCTGCTCAACACCGCCTGAAGACGTTGTTCGCTTTTGAAGATCGCTTCGTTCGCGTTTCTTCGTTCCGTGACGTCCCGCGCGGTGGACAACGATCCGATCATCTTCCCGTCATCGTCCTTCAACGTGCGGCACCACCAGGCCAGCAGGCGCTTTTCGCCGTCGCGGCGCTTTTGCCAGCTTTCCACGTAGATCGTGTCTTCGGAACCTTCAAACAAGGGCGCGACCGCTTTATACGTGTCCTGCGGGCCGACGAAATACTCCGCGGCTTCATGCCCGACCACGTCGTCGCCGAAAAATTCCCTGCCGGCTTTATTGCACCAGGTGTAGACCTTGTTGGAATCCACCTCCATGATGATGTCCGGGACGGCCGCCAGAATGGCGCGGTATCGGCTGATCATGGAATGCGTCTCTTCCGCGCTCAGCCAGGAAGGGAAGGAATTGTTGGAAGAGGAGGGTCCGCCTAAGGGAGGATCCGAGGATGGATGGCGTTGGGACATATCTTCTCCATCGGAATAATTGATGTACCTATGTAAACCCAATCGACACAAAACGCGACAAAACCTTCGCGGTGCACGTGAAATCCGCGGGCATGACGTTTCCGATTCCCAACAAGGAAACAACCCTCCCGAAGACAATCCGGGGCGGAGAAAAACAGCCCTTCTCACCCCACCCCGTACTGAACTTTCCCGGAGGAAGCCCGATCCAATCCCACGTTCCCGCGTTACCGCAAAAACTCTTCCTGAAAGTAATTATAAACGGGAAAAACGGAAAATCCAGCCCGCAAAAGAGGGAAGCGGAATTTTTTCCGGAAAACCTGTCAATCCGGTTTGGTCTGCTTCATTTCGTCGAGAAAGGCGCTTCGGTCCTCGGCCCACTTCTCCGCTTCCTGGGCGGTGACCGTTCCGGCATGAACGAGTCTCGCCAGCGACCGCTCCATCGTGACCATTCGCTCCTCGGGGATATCGCGGGTGCGAATCTGGAGCTGGGAGTAGAGCTGCTCGAGCTTGCGCAGGCGGATCAGGTTGCCCACGCTGTAGGTGTTGTTGAGAATTTCCATCGCGACGACACGCCCTTTTTCGTCCGCCCTGGGCAGGAGCTTCTGGGCGATGCAGTATTTCAGACCCAGCGACACCTGGCAGGCGATTTCGTCCTGCTGGTTGGCGGGGAACATGTCCAGCAGGCGCGTGATCGACCCGCGCGTGTCGCGCGTGTGCAGCGTGGAGAATACCAAGTGTCCCGTCTCGGCGGCCGTCAACGTCCAGCGGGTGCTCTCGCGGTCGCGCATCTCGCCGACGAAGATCACGTCCGGGTCTTCCCGCAGCGCGTCGCGCAGCCCTCGCTCGAACGTCGGAACGTCGCGCCCCACCTCGCGCTGCGAGATCATCGCCTGCCGGCTGTGCAGGCGGTATTCGATCGGATCCTCCAGCGTGATGATCCGGCAGCGGCGCGTCGCGGAGATGTACGCCAGCAGCGAGGCGATGGTCGTGCTCTTCCCGGCCCCGGTGATCCCCGTCAGGAGCACCAGCCCCTGCTGCATCTCCACGATATCCTTCCAGACGGCGTTGGGGAATCCGAGATTCTCCACCGGCGGGATGTCCGACTCCAGCGCCCGAATCGCCGCCGCCAGGCCGTCGTTCTCGTAAAACACGTTCAGGCGAAACTGAAACTGCTCGGTAATCAGCGAACTGTCGATGGAGCGTTTCTCCTGAAGCAGGGCGACTTCCTTGTCGGAGAGCATGGAGAAGATCAGCGCCTCGGCCGTGACGGCCGTTAAGGCCGGGCCTTTAATCGGCTGAAGCGTTCCGTCCTTGCGAAACGTCGGCGGACAGCCGATTTTCACGTGCAGGTCCGACACCCGCATCGCCCCCATCCGCGAGAAGTACCCCAACAGGTCCGCCATGCTGACGGGCCGACCCTCCGCTTCGTACACCTTCTCGTCCAGCGAATGTTTTGACGACATACGCACTCCCTTGGTTAGGATAAACCGTTGTTGTCATCCTGAGCCCCTAAGGGGTGAAGGACCTCACGGGTAGGCACCGTGGCGCCTTCAAGCGAGTCTTCTCGCTTGTGGGTGCGATCCCGAAAGCACCCACAAGCGAGAAGACTCGCTTGAAGGTGCCACGTCGCTCAGGATGACAACTATGGTACTCTATGCAACGCGAGGTGGGAATCCCTTCCCACCGCGTTTGTGTGATCTTTTCCGTAGCGGACGCGGCGCAAAGGCAAAGGCGAGGCCGAAATCGACCCCGCCTTACCAGAGGCAAGTCCCACCCTGAAATTCGTCACGATCCTCGAATCATATTGTTTCTCGCGTTCCTGTTCGCCTTGCATCACGGAACACCGACGGCCTTGGGATGCTTCTTCAGGAAGCCGGCTCGTTTTCTCTTTGCCGAATCCGGGGTTTCAAGATCGATTTCTTTGATCATCCATACTCCCCGCGAGAGAACCAGTTCCATCAGCAGAACCGACGTTTGCGTTTTCCCGCGATCCGTATATTCGAAAGCCGTCGTCGTTCCCAGGGCGTCGTTGTCGTCGGCAACCATATCGGCGACGTGAAGTTTTTTTAGATCGGGAATGGTGGCGAAATCTTTGATTTGGTGCGGCACGGCACTATTCGGATGCGACATCTCGATGGCTTTACGATCCTCCCCCTTCGCCACAGCCGCGAGGAACTCTTCGGCGGTTTGGCGTGCGTTCATTAGTTTCGACGTTGGTGTGGTTGTCGGCTGCGTCGTCGCGGGAAGCGGGGAGGAATCCTTCAGCAGTTTGTAGCGAATCTTCGTGCCTCTGGGATTGTCTGTAAATCCGGTGATCTGAAGCAGGCCGAGAGAACCCTCACGCGTCTTGATGACGAACGTCGTTGGAAATTCCTTGGCGACCATGTACACCGGATTGCCCGGTGTGCAATAGGACATCGCCTGTTGCAGATTCCCCGGAGTGGAACTGTCCCAGATACTGTCCGTCACGGGAACGGCGGTCATATCCAACCCCGTCAGGCCCGGGCTGGGCTTCATTCGATTCGCGACGACGTCGATTCCCTCCGTCCGAAACCATTTGTTAAAGACGTTCATGCCCTTGAGAGGTATCCCGGCTGACGAGACAAATTTCCCGGTATCCAGATCAAGGTAACAGTTTGGGATATCCTTGTCGGGCATCCACTGGTTCACGGTTCGCTCGATCACGGGCTGAAAGTTACTCGCTGGTTTCACTTTCCCCGCCTTATTGGCGGACATCGGCTTCATTCCGATTCGCAATTCCTTAACCAGATCGTCCACCTCCTGCTGGGTGAACTGGCCGGTGATCATGCCGCGTTCGCGAATGGCGGACATGATCGTCGGGGCGGAATACACTACGTCATCAACGAGGATCGCCAGCGGCTGATGTATGTGCTTGGAGGTGAGCTTGTAAAATTGCTCACCGCCTGATTCATCGAACTGAAAACCGACAGCCGGGTGGCCGAACGAATCATTCTGTGAGTACACGTTTACCAGACTCCACTTCTTCCAACAGACCGCCGGGCGCAGAAGTGAGAATTTGTTGGACACCAGCAAATACCGCCGGCCTTTATACTCGCCCGTCACCATTTGATGATATCCGCCGTCCTTCTCCCGCAACGGCAGCCAGATGTACTTCGTCGGAAATTGGTTTTTCTCCTTCTCCCACCAGAACCCCACGCGCCCCCGGGCCAGGCCGCGGAGATATTCCTGCATCGTTTTTTCATCGATGGCTGTTTTTTGTCCGGACGTCGGTGAATACGGCACAACACGAAACGACAGCGTCTTACCGGCCGGCTGGGTTGTCGGCTGGGAAACGGCGTTGGATGGAGTTACTGCTCCGCGATCCTTTTTTCGCTCATCCATCATCGGAGCGTATTGGATGTGCAGTTTTCCGTCGTCTGTGACGTTGATCACGCGAAGGCGGAATTCCTTTTGGCTGCCCGTTCGGACGATCACTTCCTCCGGCAGGATTGCCGGATCGTAGGAGGACGAATCTTCGTTGGTATTCAGTTGTGTCAGCACTTCCCTCTTGAGGGTTGTAATTTCTCCGCCGCGCAGCAGGATCACTGCACGGTCGAAGGCGATATCGCCTTTTCCCAGCCGGCGGAAGTAGGATAGAATTTCCTTTCCATCTCCCTCGGGAGGCGTGAGCATTTCCCCGCTGGCAAGGTCCAGGACGATGGGAACATTTTTCGTGTCCGCGTCGGGGATGATCACATCGCGCCATCTCGGAGCGTACCGGAGGTGCAGCATTTTTTTGTCATCCGTGACGTTGATCACGCGAAGACGGAATTCCTTTTTACTGCCCGTTCGGACGATCACTTCAGCCGGGAGCGTTGCAAGGTCGTAGGCCGACGCGTCTAATTTAGTGTCTTTAGGTTTCAACTCGTCGCCGTCAAGCGTCAGCAGCTTTCCGCCGCGAAGGGTGAATATGACGCGATCAAATCCAATATCCCCTTTGCCCATGCGGGTAAAGGCAGCCATGATCGCCGTATCGCCTTTGACGTTCGGAATCGGCAACATCGTTCCGCTGGCGAGGTCGAGGATCACGGGAATGTTTTTGGTATCCCCATCAGGGATTTTCGCGTCACGCCATTGGAGTTGTTTGAAGGGCGGCTGGGCTAAAGGTGCATTTTCCTCGGCGCGCTTGGCCCCCTCCCTACCCTCCCCCGGAGGGGGAGGCGTTTTGGATCCTTCTCCCTCCGGGAGAAGATGGCCCGAAGGGCCGGATGAGGGCTGCAACATTTTCACCAGTTGCTCCACTTCCTGTTGCGTGAATTTTCCGGCAATGATGCCTTCGCGCAGAATCGGGGATTTCAGGGTCGGAGTGGAGTACACCTTTCCGTTGACGAGAATCGCCAGTTGATTGCCGAGGTTGGCCTTCGTCAGAGCGGCGAGGAGTTCCGCGCCGCGCTCGTCGAATGTAAACTTCACAGCCGGCTGACCGAACGCATCCGTCGCCGCCCAGACGTTCCTCAGCCGCCACGTACTCTTGCCTTTCTCGGAGAGCATGACATAAGGCCGTCGGGTTTCCAGCAGGATGTATTTCTTGCCCTTATACTTTCCGATGACGGCCTGGGGGTTCGTGATCTCGCCCACTATCTCAAACCACTGAAATTCCTCCCCCTTCGCCCGCCGCCAACCAGGCCCGCGCCGAGTGAGTTCCTCCAGGACAGCCTGGACAAACCCTTTCTGGGGATCCTGATCCATAAACATAGGCAGCACCGGCATGCGTGAAGAGCCGACTGGGTTGGGAACAACCCGAAATTCCAGCGTACCGGATACCGGCTGGGAGGCGGGTAGATTCTGTTTGGACAGATAAGCCAGCACCTGTCCGGTCACAACATTCAACAATCCGGCAATTTGAGGAAGCTCTTCAATGAGTTCTTCCATGTTTTCCGGTTGCGGTCCGGCGCCAACGTACAGAAGTCTCCAGCCGGCTGAAGATTTCCAAACCGTTAAATGAATCAATCCTGTTTTATGTATTTTTTCCAATGTGACTATCGCCTGCTGCCCTGAAATCAAAACCCGGCGGGGGTGGGAAAGCAGTTCCGCTTTGTTTGTGAAAAGGGCCTTTAGCGGAACGGCTGTTACCTGCTTCTCCAACGACGGCCGGTGAAGTCCGGAGAACATGTCACCAGAGACATTGGATTTCACTTCTTGTGGTAAGTCCTCAGGTTTAATTGACAGCCAGCCCACGGCTGCGCCCAGTGAGAGGGATTCCAACTCTTCTTGATTCCCATCCCACATTGCACTGAGAATTTTGTCCGTCTGCTTCTGAATCGCGTGCTTTTCATCCACATGAGGGGCGATGAAGGAAATCTGTTCCGCCAACACTTTAGAGTTCCCGGCTTGCGTGAGAGTAGGAAACAGCTTCAACTGTTCCACCGAACCGTCATCCTGCAACACCAGCACGCGCCCTTTACGAAGATCGAATTCCTTTCCGTTGACGTCCAGGAAAAATTCGTTGACCGATTCGCGAAGGAAACCAAACGTTCTGCCGTTGGAGAGCTTTATGGAACCCTTGTCGATCCATTGCAGGGAATGGGTGTTGTGCGAACCGCTGCTGCTGGCGCCGAACTTACCGGGATAATAGAACACGTAATGTACATCTTTATCATCATGGACAAGATATTTTGATCGGTGGGTTCCGGGACTGATTATCGCTTTGGGAAAGTAACCGGCGGCGTCGGGATTGATGCCCGGTTTGGGAGTATACGACATAAAACGGCCGGCAAACATCGCCAATCCGACCAACAGTAACACCAGTACGATGGAGAACACGGTTTTAGCGACAACTATCCGTTTCGATGGAATGCCGTCTTTTTTCGCTTTTCGCCAAACCAGAAGGAATACGACAATATCCACGACAATACAGACAAAGAAAGTCGCGCCGAGGGCGATGGCCTGGTTGTCCGATTCATTGCTGCTGAATTGAATCACCGTCGCCAGGCGGGAAAAACACACGCCGATCAGCACATTCAGCACCAACAGCGGAAACAACAGCGCATCTAAGACCGCCAACCCCAAGCCGTAGAGTCTACCGAGGGAATGACGAATTTTCGTTATCGCGATGATCCCCAGAATCGTCGTGCCGAACGGAGCCGTGACTCCCAGGGGAAGAACGGTATACCGAAGCACCCACTGCAACAAGGTCGGCTCGCGGCTTGTTCCGGCGGGAACAACGCGAAATCCCATGAACATCGTAAAAAAAACGATAAATGCAAACGGCGCCCAGATCGCTCCGATAACCGCCAGTTTGGACATTCGCGGCTCCGAAGCGTCGTGCGGTGCTGCTGACCCGCGATCTTCTCCCGAATCGTCCTGTGGGGGTGGCGAGTCCAACGGTGTCAACCGATCCACCGGCAGTTGAAGGGCGAATCGAATATGTATGAACATTCCGGAAAGGAATAAACTCGCGCCAAGAACAATCCCAAAAGATACCGGGCGATATTGTCCGCCTGTAAAGAAATCCAAACCTGCCGCCAGCAGCACGGCGATACCCATCACTACAGCGCTAATTCCGAGTACACCAGGCCAATTGACAACCGGTTTGCCATTGCGCGTACCGACAAGGGGAATACATTTCTTATCTCGCACGCCCCGCCGGGATTTTCCGAATTCCAAGCAGGCGTCGATATTCAAGGTTCCCTTCGGTTGCCTAGGTGTTTCTTCCACCGACCCGGAAGCGAGGATCGTCTCGACCTGCGTTTTGACTTCGCTGACCTGCTGGTAGCGTCGGGTGGGGTCTTTTTCCAGGGCGCGTAGGACGACTTCGTCCAGGCGCACGTCGATGTGAACTTTTTTACTGGGAGGCTGGAATTGTCCGCGCGGCAGTTCGCCGGTGAGCATCTGGTAGAACACCACGCCCAGGGAATAGATATCGGCCCGGTGGTCCACGTCGGCGGGGTGGTCGGTCTGTTCGGGGGCCATGTATTGCGGCGTGCCCATGACCTTATCACCGATGGTGACGTCCATGTCCGGTGATTTCCCATCAACGAGCCCCCGGTGTAAACCGGGGGTTTCTTTGGAATTTTCGTCATTGGAATTTCCAGGGAAACCCCCGCCTGACGGCGGGGGCTCGTTCGTTGCGTTCCCGATCAGCTTCGCCAGGCCAAAGTCGGCGATTTTCACTTTCCCGTCGCGGCCGAGGAGAATGTTCTCCGGCTTGATGTCGCGATGCACGATGCCGTTATCGTGGGCATATTGTAAAGCGTCGCAGATTTGCGGCACGATGGCAAGGGCTTCCTTGGGTTCCACCCCGCCGGCGTCGAGTACCTGCCGCAAGCTCAGTCCATCCACGTATTCCATGAGGAAGAAGTACAGCGGTGCGGAATCCGAAACGAGCCCCCGGTGTAAACCGGGGGTTTCTTCGGAATGTCCGTCATTGGAATTTCCAGGGAAACCCCCGCCTGACGGCGGGGGCTCGTTTGTTGGATTGTTGTTTGCGCTTCCGGTGAAATTCGCCGTTCCGAAATCGTGGATCGTCACGATATTGGGATGACTCAACCGGGCCATCGCCTGGGCTTCGCGGGTGAACCTTGTAGCGAACGTCTCGTCGCGGCCGATCTCCGGAGGCAGGATTTTCAGCGCGACCGTGCGGTGCAAATCTTTCTGCCGGGCCTTGTACACCGCTCCCATGCCGCCCCTGCCGATGAACTCGAGAATCTCCAGTTCCGGGAACACACCGGCCAGTTCTTCCACACTCGGCGGCGTCCAGCGAGGCTTCTTGCTGTCGACGGTTTCATCGAGAGTGTTCGTCTCCAGGCCGCGCTTCAGCAGGCAGGCGGGGCAAAGTCCTTGCGGGGTATCGGCTGGCAAGATCCGGCCGCACTGAGGACATTTGTTTTGTTCCGTCATTATGGATTCCCTTTTTTCATACAATTTACCACAGAGACTCAGAGAACACAGAGATAAGAATTTATTCTCGCCGGGTGCCGTGGTTCGCGGAGCGCAGCGGAGCAACCACGCTTCACGAATAACGTGGCTGCTCCGCTGCGCTCCGCGAACCACGGCACCCGCCACTCAAAACAATACTGGAAACAAACTCTTCTCACTCCTAAAAGAAGCAAAAGGCTCAAAAGGTTACAGACTTTTTTGGAGATATTGGATTTCTTCCTCGACCTGGTCGGGCGATTCGACGGTCTGGGCGATCTCGTCGTGCAGTAACTGCCTGTACCGCTTGCGCATACGATGCACCGCCACTTTCAGCGCCCCCGGAGACATCCCCAGCCGCTGCGCGTAATCCGCGTGCGTCAGACGGCTGCGCTGCGGGGTGAGACACTCCTTGATCGTCTCGAAGAGCCTGGCTTTACCGGAGTCGGCGTATTCCTCCTCCAGCCTTCGGAGCACCTGCTCGAGCACCTCCAGCGCCCAGCGGCGGTCGAAGAGTCGCTCTGGCGTCATATCATCCGACGGCTCAACGGCATAGCGAGCCTCCGCCTGAAGGGAATCCAGCGCGACGACCTCCACTCCCCCGCCGCGTTTTTTCGCGCGGGCTTTGTCGTATTCGTTGGCAAGGTAATGCTTCAGCGACGCCAGCAGAAACGAGCGGAATTTCCCCTTCGCGCGATCTACGGCTGACAGGTCGCGCTTCTCCAGCATGCGCGTGAGAAATCCCTGCACCAGGTCCTCGGCCTGCTGGGCCGACTCGCCGCGCCGACGGAGAAACACGTACAGCGGGAACCAGTAGGCCCGCATCAATTCCTCCAGCGCCCGGCGGGTGTCGGTCGCGTCCGTCTCGCCGCCGGCCGCCAGCACCACGCTCCACCGCGTCGCGGCGAAACGCCCGGCCGGGCCTTGGGAGGATATATCTTCCGTTCGCATCATCAGGAATCCCCCGGTGCGTCGAGCAGGTCGCGGAGTTCGGGGGGGATGAACTGATCCGCCAGTTCCGCCCTGCCCCGCAGCGCTTCGACGGCTACGTTCATCTGGTCCGCGGTGGAGGCGGCGGGGTTCAGGAACAGCATCTCCTTGCCCCGCAGGCGCACCCACGCCCCTCCGGGATGCTCGGAACTCTCCAGCGTGGAGGCCGGCGCGCGGCGGATGACAATCCCCACGCGCTCCGCAAGGTCGATCAACGCGCCCAATCGAGATAAATCATCCATAAAATAGACACTGTAGCAACGATACATGGAATTTCTAATGAT
>JAFGJE010000215.1 GCA_016929245.1 Phycisphaerae bacterium | reverse complement strand
CTGACGAGGTTGCCCAGCAGGCCGTCCGCGAGGAGGGGTTTGGAGGTGACGGTGTAGTCCCGTAAAGCCACGCGCCAGAGTTTTCCTTTCGCGGGCAGGAGGACGCCGTCCGTCGTGACGACGGGATCGGCGAGGCATTCGATCGCGCCGTTGCGCCAGAGTTCCTTTCCATCCCGGACGCGCAGGATCGTCACACCGCGTCCCGCGAGGCAGACGCGATCGTTCCCCAGCGCGACGAGATGACGATTTCGCGCGCATTTCCAGAGGAGGTTTCCGTCGACCCCCGAAAACGCCTGCACCTCGCTTCCGTCGGCGGGCATGACGATGACTTTCTCCCCGCAGATCAGGATGGGATTGGCGCCTCCCCGCGTCGATTCGACGCCGGAGTGCATGAGCCCCCCTGGCCGCGTCATCAGGATGTTGGGATTCACCCTGGCGTCGCCGTACTGGTACGCCCAAAGCGGCTGACCGGTCTGGGCGTCGAAGGCGGCCGTCACGCCGGTGTTGGTGGTGACGAACACCCGTTCGTCCGCCGCGGCCGGAGGCGCCGCGGGTAGGTTCTGCCACACGATCGACGCGCCGTATCCACCCCCCTGGAGGATGGGCGTCTGGGCGATCTGCGATTTCCACGCGAGTTTTCCGTCGGCGGCGTCGAGGCACACCAGATAGAACGCCTCGCCGTGCAGCGCCGTCGTATAGAGTTGTCCTTCCCCGAGCCGGTTCGGGGAAGCCACGTACGTCGGGGGGGACAGGAACATGCACTCGTGCAGGAACGGATCTCCGCCGGCCGCCGGAGCGGTCGCCCGGCCAACGATCCAGTCGAGCTTGCCTTCGCCCCGCAGCGACAGCGCCGCCAGCGAGGATTGCATGGGGGGAAGCTCGACGTTGGATCCGCCCCCGAGGTTGCGGCTCAACCAGACGCCCGGCTGGGGGAAATGGCAGAGGGTGTACACGCGTCCGCCGCCGACGGTCAGGCTGTAGCGTCCTCGGTCGAACAGCGCGGGGACCGTGTATTGCGCAATTCCCGGATGGAAGACCAAGGCCCGGCGGGAATCGCGCGTCGGGTTGGATTGGAGTTTTCGCGTCATCGGAAGAGGTTGGGATTTCCATCCCCGATTCGCGTCGTTCCGGCCGGTTTGTGCGTCCAGGGCGACGACATGATCGTCGTCGCGGTAGATCACCAGGTCGCCCACGACGACGGGGCGCAGCAGCGGGGGCAGGGAAAACGTGACGCGACGATTTTGCTGATCGACGCGCAGCAAGACGCACCCGCCCTCCAGCTCCACCTGTTTGATGTTTCCGGAAACGGCGGAGTCGATTTGCAGTTCCTCGGCGGGATTGGCGAGGGTTTTTTCCGTCACGGGCGGATAGCGCCAGAACGGCTGGAGCACCGCGTGGGTGTCGGGCATGAGCGCCCGGCCCGTCGGCAGGCCGCCCCAGCCGGGATAGGTGTGTCGCAATACCGCCGCCGCGGGGCGCCGCGGGACGGGGATCGTCAGGTACTCCTTCAGCGCCTCGGAGAGATTTCGCTCCCGTCCCGCCAGCGTCGCGCGGGCTTGCGGGAAATTTTTCTGAAGTTCGCTCGCCAGGGATTCCGCCGTTTTCGTATCTCCCGCCAGGCGCCGCGCGACCGCCAGCTTGAACATCCACAACGGTCTGGACGAGTCGTTGGCCTTCGCCGCGCATTGCCGCCACGTCCGGGCGGCCTGGTTGAAGCGGCTGCGGTCGAAGTACCATTGTCCCAGCGCCGCCAACGCTTCCGGACCGACGCCGGTGTGGCGGTATTGATCGACGACGTTTTTGATCCCCCGCACGTCACCGGCGGCGACGGCGTCGTCCAGCTTGCGTCGGGCTTTGGGATCGTACAGCCGGCGGTATCTCTCCAGGCCTGCGGACGGGATGTCGCCCAGCAGGCGGAGAGCTTCGTCGCGAAGGGGCAGGAACAGTCGGGCGTTTTTTTGCACCGGTACGAAACCGGCGTCGGGTTTGTCGATGAGGGCCTGCAGAATCTTGATCGCTTCGGCGTATTCCTTTTTTTGGATCAACGAACGGGCTTTGTCCAGCCAGTCCGTCATTTCCGGATCGCTCTTGACCAGGGGCATGGCGTTGGCGGGAAGGGGGGAGGATTCGACAACGGCGGGAGCGACGGCCATTCTCACGACTTGAATGTTTTGCGCGGAGAGGATCGCCGGTTCGGCGCAGAGAACCAACGCCGCTATCACCGCCAGCCGAGATTTCACCCGCCCGAACTTCATAACCTTACCGTGTACTATACCATATGGATGTCCGTGAAACCCGAAGATTGGACGCGGGTTTCGCGGTTACGTTCCCTTATTTATGCGTTTTTTTTGTTTGCGTGGCGGAGCACCTGCTCCGCCACGTTATTTCCTGTCGTGGTGGACCGGGTGGACCACCACGCAAAAAGAATAATTATCCGTTTTTTTTCAACCATTGTAAAAAGACCCACAACTTGTATCCGCGTGAGCCGTGAAAGATCGAAATCCGCTTCGATAGATCCCCCGCCAGCCAGGCCCGTGCCAGGTCCGGCTGCTCCGAACGTACCTCTTGAATCAGACGCTTGAGATCGTCCGGCGTGAACCATTGTTTCACCGGGGCGCTGAAGCCTTTTTTCTTCCGCGTGCGGATTTCCTCCGGCAGGCGGTCCTGCACCGCCCGCTTGAACAGGCCTTTTAATTCGTTGTCTGGATTGCGCACGTCCTGGGGCAGTCCCACGGCGTATTCGACCAGGTGGTGGTTCAGAAGCGGGACGCGCAGCTCCAGGCTGACACGCATGGATGTCCGGTCGGCCCGGGTGAGGTTCAGGTCCGGCAGGAACGTGCACAGGTCCACGTATTGCATTCTCGCCATGGGGGGTAAGTCTTCGCGCCAGTGTTGCCGGAAGTAGGCGGCGTTGTCCCGATTTTGCAGGTGTTCGGTGAGTTCCGCGGAAAAGATGTGTTTCTTGTCCTCCGCCTCCACCGCGCCCATCAGTTGAGAATAGAGTTCCACGGATTCCATCCCCGCCAGCCGCCACTTTTTCTTCCGTCGTCCCAGGAGAGTTTCCAGCGTGCGGCAGGCGCCTTTGCCCAGGGGGGTTTTCCAGAAGCCGGGCTTCTGAAATTCCAGCCAGTTTCGATACCAGCTATACCCGCCGAAGGTCTCGTCTCCGCCCTCGCCGCACAGGGCGACGGTGACCTTTCGCCGCGCCAACGTCGCCAAAAACGTCATGGGAATCGTGCTGCTGGCGGCGAAGGGTTCGTCGAACAGGCCGAGGATCGTTTCGTCGTGTTCGTGGGCCATCTCACGCGAGACGATCAGTTCCGTGTGCTCCGTGCCGTATCGCTGGGCCGCCTGTCGGGCGTACTGCACTTCGGAGTGTTCTTCCACGTCAAACCCGATGGTGAACGTGTGCAGATTCGTTCCGCCCAGTCGATGCGTCGCCGCCTGCTCGCGGAAGATGGCGGCCGCCCGTTGCGTGACGATGCTGCTGTCGACCCCGCCGGACAGGTACGCCCCCGTCGGCACATCGGCGACGAGATAGTCCTCCACGGCGCGGTCGATATGCTCGATGAGTTTCCGACGAGCGGTTTCGGGCGAGTCGCCGAGACTCTCGAAACTCGGCCCCCAGTATTTCGCCAGTTCCAGGTCCCCCGCCTGGTAGCGCAGCATCGTCGCCGGGGGGAGTTTGAAGATCCGGCGGTAGATTGTCGCGGGAGTGGGCACGTAGCCGTAACTGAAGTAATCCCAGGCGGCTTCGGGGGATAAGTCCCGGCTGACGCGATCCGACGCCAACACCGCGCGAATTTCACTGCCGAAAATCACACCGTCCGGTTCGACGGCGTAGAACAGCGGTTTGACGCCCAGCCGATCGCGCACGAGAAGCAACTTCCGCTGGGCGACGTCCCATAAGGCGATGGCGAACATCCCCTCGAGATGATCCACAAACGCTTCCCCCCAGGCGAGATAGGCCTGCAGGATCACTTCCGTATCCGTGTCGGAGCGGAAGCGCACGCCGCCGGATTGCAGCTCGCGGCGCAGATCGGCGAAGTTGTACACCTCCCCGTTATAGACAATCACCGCCCTACCGAGTTCGTCGGTCATCGGCTGACGGCCTTTTTCTGACAAATCGAGAATACTCAGCCGACGGTGCCCCAAACCGACGGAACCGTCGGAGGAGACCCAAATTCCCGCGTCGTCCGGTCCTCGATGCGTCAGCGTGTCGCGCATTCGCGTCAGAACCGCCGGATTCACGTCGCCGGCAGATACAACCATTCCCGTAATACCACACATAACCCACAAGTATAGCCGATGTACGCCTATAATTCGATAGGGGGAACCGGGAAAGCAAACAAACTTCCTTACGGACTTGACCTGTATGTACCGAATCCGGTATGATTTCATTCAGCCAAGATGGTTGGCAAACCGATAGATATGTAGTTGACAATTTTGTATGGAATGACGGCTGAGTGTTCCGGGCCTTTGTGCCTGTGATGAACGACCCAGGCCGTCGAGCAAGCGGCGTTCAGGTCCGGACTCCATGGTGGTAGTCCCGAGGATCGATACGCAGCAGACACCGCCCTCCGGGGAAACCCTGATGATGTACCAAAGGGTGTCGCTACGTGGAACGCCGATCATCGTCGGACGGCACGCGCAGTCGTGCTTCGTTCGGCGGGACCTGGCCGTGCATGGATTGATGCACGGTGATTCGGGCCATAGATTCGCGAAGACCACGAAAATCGGAATTGGTACTGTGGAATATGCAGACGTTTGGGTGTTGACGTGTATTCCCGCGGGTTTTCCCGGGGAAAATGCGGAAGTGAATCTCGGATGGGTTGCCATACCGATCCGAAGAGGTGTCTCTTTGGTCTGACGACGCACTTCGTACAAGCTCCCAACGACGTGAACTTCGCCCGATTGCTCGACGCCGCGGCGCGATGACGCCGCCTCTTTCTCGACTCGTTCCTCACGGACTCTTTCGGCGGTTCATTCCCGAACTCGAAAGGATAGATCGTGATGACGGCAAGTCTGCTTTTAACCGTTCCGGCGGGTCTGACGGCGGTGATCGCCGTGGTGGCGTTCCTGGTGGGGGCGGCGATTATTTTCGTCGCCAAGCTCTACACCGAAAAAATGCGTCGCGCGACGATCGAAGCTGAAATCCGCGCCCTGACCGCCGCCGCGGAAGCCGACGCCCAGAAAATTCGCGCCCAGGCCGAAGCCGGCGCCAAAAGCGAGTATCTCAAACGACGCGACCAGTTCGACAAGGAAACCGAAACCACCCGCCGCGAGCTGCGGGAGGAGGAAAAACGCGTCGCCAAACGCGAGGACGGCATCGATCACAAGATGGACACCCTGACCACCAAGGAACGCATGCTCGAAACCTCCGAAAAAGCCCTCGCGGAACGGGAAAAATCCATCGCCCAGAAGGACCGCCACTTAAACGACCTGATCGGGCAGCAGAAAGCCCAAATGATGAAAATCGCCGGTTTGTCCCAGGACGAAGCTCGCAAGCAGGTGCTCGAACAGGTCGCCCGGGACGTCGAAGGCGACGCCGCGAAGCTGATCGACCGGAAACTCACCGAAGCCCGTGAAACCGCCGAATCGGAAAGTCGCGAAATCCTTTTGCAGGCGATTCAGCGTTACGCCTCCGACCATACCTCCGATCACACCGTCTCGGCGGTCGATATCCCCTCCGACGACATGAAGGGCCGCGTCATCGGCAGGGAGGGACGCAACATTCGCGCGTTCGAGAAGGCGACCGGCGTGGACGTGATCGTGGACGACACGCCCGGCGTGGTCGTGTGCAGCGCGTTCGACCCCGTGCGGCGCGAGATCGCCCGTCGCAGCCTGGAGAAACTCATCCAGGACGGGCGCATCCACCCGACGCGCATCGAGGAAGTCGTCGCCGGCGTGCAGAAGGACGTGAACAAGGAAATTCTCAACGCCGGCAAAAACGCGATGCTCGAAGCGAACATCCGCAGCCTGCATCCGAAACTCATCGAACTGCTGGGGCGCCTGCAATTCCGCACGAGTTACGGTCAAAACGTTCTGAAGCACGCGATCGAGGTGGGATATCTCTCGCAGGTGATCGCCGACCAGCTTGGTTTGAACGGGCAGATCGCCCGCCGGGCGGGGATTCTGCACGACATCGGCAAGGCCGTCGACCACGAAGTCGAGGGCGGGCACCCGCAGATCGGCGCCGATCTGCTGAAGCGCTACGGCGAGCGGGAGGAAGTCGTCAACGCCGCCGGCGGGCATCACGGCGATATCGAAGCGACTAGTCCTTACACGCCGATCGTGCTGGCTGCCGACGCGATCAGCGCCTCGCGCCCCGGCGCGCGACGCGAGAGCCTGGAGCGCTACGTGCAGCGGCTGGAGAAACTCGAAGGGATCGCCACCGCGTTCGAGGGCGTCAAGAGCGCCTACGCCATCCAGGCCGGGCGGGAGGTGCGCGTGATCGTCGATCCGGAGAACGTGGACGACCGCCTCACGCAGAAAATCGCCCACGACATCGCCAAGCGCGTCGAGGAGGAAATGGAATATCCCGGCGAGGTGCGCGTGACCCTGATCCGCGAAGTCCGCTGCGTGGACTACGCGCGATAATTTAAAGCACGACTTCAAGCAAACCAAGTGGCGCCTTCAAGCGAGTCTGCCCTCAGGGCCAAGTCTCGCTTGTGGGTGCTTTCTTTCATAATCGGAAAAGCACCCACAAGCGTCGAAGCGACGCTTGAAGGTGCCACGAAGAATGAAGATTTACATCGAAACTCTGGGCTGTCAGATGAATCGGCTGGACAGCGAGCTGATCGTCGGACTGCTGCAGTCGGCGGGGCATGAAATTCTCGCCGCCCGGCGGGGCGCGGAGGCGGTGCTGTACAACACCTGTTCCGTTCGTCAGCACGCGGAGGACAAGGTGTACTCCCGCCTGGGCGTGGACGCGAAGCGCAAGGCCGACCGTTCGCTGATCGTCGGAGTCCTCGGATGCATGGCCCAGCGGGAAGGCAAAAGTCTCGCCCGGCGATATCCCGCCGTCGATTTTCTCTGCGGGCCGGGGCGGATTCACGAGTTGCCCGCGCTGCTGGAGGCCGCCCGGGCGGGGCGCTTCGTTGTCGCGCTGGATCCGGATCGAAAAACATCCATCGATCTCCAAGCCGTCGAGGCGCTGGAAGCGGTGGACCTGTCGCGCGATCCGGCGTGTTGCCCAAGTGAATCCCAGGCGTTCGTTCGCGTGATGCGAGGATGCGACCGATTCTGTACCTATTGCATCGTTCCCTATGTGCGAGGGGCGGAAATCAGCCGCTCCCCGGAGGCCGTCGAGCGGGAAGTTAAAAAAATGCTCGTCAGCGGACGGAGCGAAATCACGCTGCTGGGACAGACCGTCAACCGTTATCGACACAAAAACGGTGAAACCACCACACGCTTCAGTGATCTGCTGGCGCGGCTGAGTTCCTTGGCGGGGATGCGACGATTACGCTTCGTCACGTCGCATCCGGTGGATTTCGGCCGTGATCTGCTGGAAGCGATGCGGGATTTACCGAACGTCTGCCCGTACATTCACGCCCCGGCCCAGAGCGGTTCGGACGCCATGCTGAAGCGCATGAATCGCGGATACACCCGGGCGCAGTACGACGAACTGATCTCCGCGGCCCGTCAGATCGTCCCCGACGTGGTGTTCGCGGGCGATTTTATCGTGGGTTTCCCCGGCGAAACCGACGCCGACCACTCCGCCAGCGTCGATCTGATCCGGCGCGTGGGGTACAAAAACGCTTTCATCTTCAAATATTCCCCCCGCCCGGGCACGACGGCGGCGAAACGATACGAAGACGACGTGCCCGAAGCCGTGAAGCGCCGGCGCAACCTGGAACTGCTGGCGGCTCAAAAAACACAAGGCCTGGCGCATCATCGGCAATATATCGGGCGGACTCTGGAAGTGCTGATTACCGGTAAGAGCGCCAAAGAGAAAAAGAAAGACGCCCGTCAGGAACCGTCGAGTCAGACAACAAGCGATCACGTACAACTGCAAGGCCGATCCCGCGGCGACCACGTGGTGCTTTTTGAAGGGCCGGAATCATTGATCGACACCTACGCGGAGGTTCGCATCACCGACGCGAGCGACTTGTCCCTTTTCGGACGGATAATTTAACAAGCATATATTGTCATCCTGAGCGGAGCGAGTCTTCGAGCGCAGTCGAAGGACCTCACGCTCGTGGCACCTTCAAGCGTCGCTTCGACGCTTGTGGGTGCCGCTACCTCGAAGCACCCACAAGCGAGACTTGGCCCTGAGGGCAGACTCGCTTGAAGGTGCCACGACTTCTGACATTTAATCCTCAGGGCGTTCTCCCCCCGGGGCCATCTTCACGAGTTTCGGGTCGAATCGCGCGATCGGTTCGACGAGATCGCTCTGGGCGGCCATCACGGTTTCGATGTCCTTGTAGGCCATCGGAACTTCATCCAGGCCGGCGGAGATCAGTTCCACGCCTCGATCCGCGAGGAATTTCTTGCCGTCCGACCAGGTGAAGGTTTCCTTGGCGGCTTTGCGACTCATCTTTCGTCCCGCGCCGTGACTGGCGGAATGCAGGGCGTCCGAGGATCCCCTGCCGCGCACGACGAAACCCGGGGTGGCCATCGACCCGGGAATGATTCCGATCATCCCCACCCCCGCCGGGGTGGCGCCTTTGCGATGCACGATCACGTCCCGACCGTCGTGATTCTCTTTCCATGCGAAATTGTGGTGGTTTTCGATGTCCAGCAGCACGTCCACGCGAAGATTCCGGGCGATATACTGATGGATCAGTTCGTGGTTGGCGGCCGCGTATTGTCCCATGAGTTCCATCGCCGCCCAGTACTCCCGGCCCGGCTGCGTGTTCATACCGAACCACGCCAGGTGAATCAGTTCGCGGGGCAGTTCCGGGTGCGTGTCCATCGCCAGTTTGCTGTAATGCTGGGCGACGTTTCCGCCCGTACCCCGGCTGCCGGAATGACTCAACAGCGCCAGGTATTCCCCAGCCGTCAAACCCAGGTCGTCCTTCGGAAGCGTCAGCACGCCGAATTCGACGAAATGATTTCCGCTACCGCTGGTGCCCAGTTGGGACCATGCTTTATCCTTGTTTTGGGCGGTGACGGGCGAGACGGACCAGTCGGCGTCCATCACGGGATGTTCGCGGCGGTTCTTTCCGCGAAATTCCGCCCCCACGCCGAAATTCGTCTCCCGCTGCAGGGCGTTGCGCAGGCGATCCCGTTGACTCGCCAACGCCGAGACGGGCAGGTCCAGCACGGTCAGTTTCATGCGGCAGGCGATGTCCATCCCGACGGCGTAGGGGATCACCGCGTTGTCCGTCGCCAGCACCCCGCCGATCGGCAGGCCGTACCCCATGTGGGCGTCCGGCATGAGCGCCCCGCGCACGGACACGGGGAGCATGGCGGCGTGCAGCATCTGCTGGATCGCGTTGTCGTCGAGATTTTCGCCCCATGGCTTCCACGGCGCCGGTTCGTCGCGGGATTCGTACCGGGCGCGGGCGCTTCGCACCGACAGCAGCGCCCGGGCCAACTCCGCCCAGGTGTCGTCGTCGGTAAAGCTCTCCGGAGATTCCGCGACACGGCGAACGGTTTCCCGCAGGGCGGCTGGGGTGTAGCCGCGTTTGTCCGCTTCGCCGACGGCCTGAAGCGCCGCTTTCATCGCGGGACCTTTTGGAACGCCCAGGTTGTTCAGCTCTCGCGCTTTCATGGTTTCTTCGGAAGCGTAATGTATCGGCGCAGGATCCGGAGGATCCTTATCCCTATCCTAATTATATCCCTTGTCTATGATATAGTTCGTTCACCAGTGTACGCCCAGGGAACGCAACTCGCCGGCGACCTGGGGCAATGTCCGGTAGCGAATCGTTTGCATTCCCACCCGCACCGCTCCCTGAAGGTAATCCGGGCGATCGTCGATGAAAACCGCCCGGTGGGGTTCCGTCCCCAGCCGTTGACAGGCGATCCGGTAAATCCGCGGTTCCGGTTTGGCGGTGTGCTCCGCGCAGGAAAACACGGTCGCGTCGAAAAAGTCGTATCCCCGGCTGATGAAATACTCCATGGCGGGGATTTCCGTGTTGGAAAGAAAACCGACCTTGTATCCTTTCCGATGCAGCGTCCGGGCCAGTTGAAACACCATCGGACGTTCCGTAAACACATGCTCCACGGCCCGTCGATACAAAGACGGCGGCGTCGGCGGGGGAATCCGGAAGTGACCGCAAAGGCGTTTCCACATGTCCTGCTCCGCGATCAACCCCTTTTGGAAATCCGGGAGATATTTCCGATACTCCCGGGTGTAGATTTCCTTCGGCAGGGCGAGTTGTTCGGCGCAGTACGTCACCAGACCGTCCGCGGGATCGTCGATCAACACCCCGCCCCAGTCAAAGAGGATCGCCCGCATCGTTTCGGTAACCATACTGTTTCCTCCCGGGGACGGGAATCCAAAAAACGGGCGGCGAACCTGCGTTCGCCGCCCGGGAGAAACGAAAGGGATTCTTAATAAATCGGGAAAAGGCGGGTCAGGCCTTTTCTTCCTCGTCGTCCTTGGATTCTTCCGCCGGGGCTTCGGATTTCTCCTCTTCGGCGGGGGTATCCTCCGCCGGCGCGAGGGTTTCTTCCTCTTCCTCGACGTACACGTCGTCCAGGTCCGTCGCGTCCACGCGGCGGCGGAGGACGAAGTAGATAGCCGTCGAACTGCTGGCGAAGAACGTCAGCAGGTAGGAGGCGACCAGTCCGACGACGATCAACACCCAGATCGCGATCAGCACGCCGCAGAAGTCGCCCCAGAATCCCGTGGCGTGCGTGTTCAACGTGTGCAGGTTCCAGAAATCGGGTCGTTGCCAGAACACGTCGAGTTTATCCGCCTCGGTGGACAGCGCGTCGCCGCCGCCCAGCACGCCGATCTTGACGAACGTGTGGGTCAGCAGCAGGCTGAGGTACGCGAAGAAGCGAACGAACAGGTAGGTGATCGTTCCGTAGATCGCCGCGACGAAGCCGTACAGCAACGCCCGGAACGGCCGCGCGAAGATGTAGGAGAAGCTGCGACTGATCGCGTCGAAGCTGTCGGACCCTTCCGCGGCGATGGTGGGATACATCAGAGGCCAACCGGCCAGCAGCCCGATCAGCATGAACGCGGCGCCCACGCCCAGCAGAATCGCCAGGCCGAAAAGAAGCCCCATGAACAGCGATCCGACGACGGGGATGCTTCCGATGAGTCCTCCGAGCGTCAGCAGCAGCGCCACGACGACGATAATGACGATCGGAACCAGCGGGGCGCTGAAGAAGCTCAGGAACCGCTTGAGGCTGAATTTCAACGCCTGGGGGATCGAGATTTTTTCCTCACGCGCGAACTGCACGGCCGCGATGCGATACATCGCGCCGCCCAACAGCGACCAGACGATCAGCATCCACAGCAGGAGGATCGTCGCGAAGACCCAATGCTCGAGGATCAGGAAGCGCAAGCCTTCCGCCATCATCAGCAGATACACCACCGCGCCGGCGGTTTCGTCCTTCGGCGCCGTTTCCATCGGTTTGGGCAGACCCGAATCGATCTCCAGCGACGCCGGGGGGACGTGGCGACTCTGCACCATTTTCTGATATTCCGTCAGTCCGCCGAGGAAATTCAGGTGGCGGATCGACAGGATCGCGTTGCGCACGCAATCGCTCTGGTAGTCGATGAAGCTCTCGTAAATGCCCACGCCTTTGACGTCCCGCTTGGCGCGGGCGAACTGCATGCGACGGGCGGTCTTGGCCTGCTCGGCGGCCGCCATCGCGAACGCGATGTCGTCCATCGCCTCGTCTTCCTTCTCGTCGGCGAGTTTCATCTCTTCGATTTTCTTTTCGGCGTCCTCATCCACGTCGTCGAGAAGATCGTCGATCTTCTTCATCTCGGCGGAGAATTTATCGTCCGCGTCGTCGACGAGTTCGGAGACGCTCTGTTTTTCGTCCTTGGCGCGTTTGAGCATCTGATCGCCCGATACGGTGTCGTACGACGCGTCGGCTTCGTTGTTCTTGTTGTGTTTGTCCAGATTGGCGCGGAAGACTTCAATCGCCACCCCGCCGCGTCCCTTGGACGACTGCGACCACGCGCCGAGGAAGCCCATCAACCCGTGACGCTGATTGTGCGCGTCGGCTTTCAGGTTCGCGGCGTCGGAAAGCTGTTTTTTCTCGTGGGCTTCCAGTCCGCGCTGGTACTCGCCCGGGGGAGTGGCGACATACATGAGAATTTCCTTCTCACGCACCGTTCCCCCGCCGACGCTCCAGACGGTGTCCAGAACGTACCCGCCGGCTGCCACGAGCACGATCACCAGCAAACCGAGGACCAGCTTGCTGGGGTGACTGGCCATCTTGAAACTCTTGAAGATGTGGGGGAAACTGAAAACTTCGCTCCAATCAATCCGTTTGACCACTTGTTCATCCGCCATGATTCAATCCTTTCGTTTCAATGACTCACACCGATTGGTTCCATTCGTTTTGACATGCGCCCGAATCAGCCGACGCCGATTCGATTCCCGTTCTGGCGAGAGAGAATATAACCTCCCCGCCGACACTTGATTTCATACACAACCTGCGCAAATTATACGTGCGCCGAACGTTCCTGCAACAGGTTTTCTTATCGTAAGAAGTTTTTTTAGAAAGGCGTTAGCGTTTACCGCAGAGACGCGGAATGCACGGAGGAAGACAGGAGCGAGAAGCTGGAAGCTACTGTTCGGTTGTTTCGCTACTGACTCACGACTTCTTTCTCCGTGTCCTCCGTGCCTCTGTGGTAAACCATCCGAGGCGTTATTCGAATCGAACGGTTTGGAGGATTCGCTCGGTGAGGGTCTCGACGGTGTCGTCTTCGGGGAGGTCGAACCAGGTGACGTCGGGGAACCGCCGATGCCATGTCCGCTGCTTTTTCGCCAACCGGCGGGTGTTGATTTTGATCCGTTCCACAGCCTCCTCGAAGCAGCAGCGTCCCTGGAAATGATCGATCAGTTCGGCGTATCCGACCGCCATTCTCGCCTGCTCGCTGATCGGTTTGGGTTCCGCGAGGAGACGCTCCACTTCCTCCCGTAACCCCATGTCCACCATCCGTTTCACGCGGGCGTTGATCCGGCGGGACTGGTCGGCTTTGTCGCGGCGCAGGCCGATCAACACGCCGTCGAACCGACCTGCCGGCGAGTCCCACTGCGTCTGCAATTCGCTGATCGGCGTGCCGGTGACGCGGAACACCTCCAGCGCGCGAAGAATGCGTTTTTCGTCGTTGGGGTGAATGCGCCCGGCCGCGGGGGGATCGACCCGCGTTAATTCCTCGTGAAGCCGTCGCGAACCCTCCTCTTTCGCGCGGGCGGTCAGTTCCGCGCGGACGGTTTCGTCGGCCCCGGGGCCTTCAAATAATCCTTCCGTCAGCGCCTTGATGTACAGGCTGGTGCCCCCGACCGCGAGGGGAATCGCCCCGGCGGCGCGGGTGTCCTCGACGGCGGCCTCGGCGCAGGCGACGTACTGGGCGACGGAATAGGATTCGGAGGGTTCCACGACATTCACGGCGTAGTGGGGAATTTCCGCCAGCGCTTCCGGGGAGGGGGTGGCGGTTCCGATGTCCATCCGCCGGTAGACTTTCATCGAGTCGACGCTCAGGATTCTCGCGCCGAGGCGCCGGGCCAGTTCTCGTCCGACGGCGGCCTTCCCGCAGGCGGTGCAACCCAGGATGAAATACACGCGACGCATCGAGACAGTATGACACAAAATCCCCGAAAAAAAAAGGCGACCCCTTTGGGGCCGCCTTTCAAAAAGGTCCACGCATTGTTCGTCGCTCTACCGACGCTTCCGTCGGAAGAACAGCACTGCGCCTCCACCACCGAGCAATGCCAGCGTCATCGGTTCGGGGACGTCATACGTGTACGTCACCCGCACCAGACCGCTGTACTCCCCGGCCGTTGAAATTAATTCTCCATTTAATCCCCCCGTCGTGCCGGATTGCGTTTTCCCCACGCTGCTGATGGTCACATCGAATTTTCCCGATCCGATATAGGGATCGAAATCCGCCGGGTTGTCGGAATCGGTGTCGTTGCCCGATCCGCCCGTGATGGCAAAAGCGTCACTACCAAGGAAATCAGGATCGCCGTCGTTGTCGGCATCGACGTCGGCATCACCCTCCTGGAGAGGAAGGACGATCAACGTCAGCGCGTCGGGCGCTTCGGCTGTGACTTCAGCGCCGATCCCAAGCGTCACGTGCGTCGGGGAGGACGACTCATTATCCCATTTGATGACTCCCGAAAACGCGTTGCATTCCAGGTACAATTCAATACCCGTGAGGTTTCCCAGCGAGGAATTGAATTTGTTCAGTTGAATTACCATACCGTTTCCCGTGGCCGTTATCGGGATCGCGACTTGGTCAAACGTCGTCAACGCGAAGACATTCGAGGAAACACCAACCAGCAGGCAAAGCGCCAGAGCATAAGCGTTACGCATCTTCATTCCTCCAAAGGATAAGCAAGCCATTCCGATTCACAGCGTTTCGGCAGGCAACTCCGATCCGCCGACTGCTCATTAAAGGATGATTATAGGAGAAATCCCGCAGAACCACAAGGGGGAAAACCCCTAAATCCTGTTGAAAACTGCCACTTTATGCACATTTGGATATTTCGGATAATTCTGATATTGAAGCGACGGCAAGTTGATAGTGTGTGTGTATTTGGACAAATCCAAGTCTTCTTCCCGAATTATGTGGACGCGGTGGGACACCATGGAGGCGTGCAAGGGTTTTCCGTATACGTCCTGTATTAAGGCCCGCAGGGCCGACAGCGTTTAGCCGTGGGTGAGCGCAGCGAACCCACGGAAGGGGTGTCATGAATATAAGTCCCAACGGGACGGCAGTGAAACGCGAAGACCGATTCTGGTTCCTGGTTCGCTGTCGTCCCGTTGGGACTCGGAAGATTAATACTCCGGCCCGGGGGTTCGCTACGCTCACGCCCCGGCTAAACGCTGGTCAGCCCTTTCGGGCTTCAAAACACCAATTGCCGATAGGCAGGCAGGTTTACTGTAAGAGAATCCCGCATCATACAGACAGACGTGATATTCCAGTCGCAACCAGATCCCCTCCCTGTTGTCGTCATCATCCTCGATACAGGGCTGGATTTCGTTACAATTCCACCGTTTCGTTGTCCATCGCGTATTGCGCCGCTTCGGGAAACAACTGGAGGATCGCCTCCCGCGTGGCGGGTTGGAAATCCGTGTTTCCCTGCCGTCGTCGGATGACTTCGCCGTCGGCATCGAGAATCGTGATCAGCGGTTCCCCCGCTCCGTAGAAGGTTTCCACCATCGCCCCGCCGGTGGAGGCGTCCGCGCCAAGGTATCGCAACTGGAAGGAAAACAGCGGGGTGGTTCCCCCATCCTGCCGGCTGGGCGGATGGTCGTCGGCGACCATTTCATATCGCGCCTTTCCCTGCCGACGCACGACCTCCCGCATCGCCGGGAGCATCAGGCCTTCGGGCAGGTAATTGTCCGGGATTTTCGTGGCCGAGGAATACCGCACGCGGTCGATCACCTGGAGCACCTGGAGCCGGTCGCCGCGCAATTCGATGGTCGCTTCGACCGATTCGGGATGGGGCAGTTGCAGTTTGACGAATTGGGACTGGTAGTCGCCTTCCTGGATGTCGTTGCTGATGCGCCACCGCGACGAAAGGCGCGTGTCCTGGGTTCTTCGGATCATTCCGCCGATGGTTCCGTTGGCGCTCGCCTGGCGATAGTCCATTTCCCATCCGACGACGGTTCCCTGGCGATACACGAGAAACCAATGTTGCCGTCGCCCGTTCGCGGGCCACCAGGATTTCACCCCGCGTTGGCGTAGGGATTCGAGAAAGTCCCGCCCATCCCGCGCCGGGGCGCTCTTATGCCACGCCAGCACCCACGCGGCCGTGGAGCACACGCCCAGCAGCGCCAGCAGGACGAGGGAGCGAAAATTTTTTCGCCAGGTCTCCGTGGATGTCTGCACCGGAATCATGTCGTCATACTACGTTTCCCCGGTGGGATGTGCAACCGGCAATCCTTCACAAATCCCCTTTTCCGGCGGGATTTGGCGTGTTTTTCGTCGGTTGGAGGGGATCGGGAAGGCGCTTTTACCCCCGGTTTACAGGCCGACGGTGAAGGGGGGGTGCGTCGGGCCCTGATTTTATTGCCTTTTCTTGAATTTTTCATCTTGACGCCGCCGGGAAGGATGGTAAAGATAAAGGCCGTCGACCGGAATTCCGGTCGATTGGGGCTTCGCGAAGCCCTTGATACCCTATGCAAGAGTCATTCGGGTGAGGTGGCCCGAACACGTTTTGTGGTCCGGCGCAGGGATGGTACCGACGCCGGAACCTTGACGAATCGTAGAGTGCGATTTGCCGATTATCCGTTAAACAGAAGGAGCGCAATGATGGCAAAAGCGAAAACAATGACCAAGTCTCAGATCATGGCCCAGTTGGCCGAAGCCAACGGTGTGACCAAGAAGGCCGCCGGCGAGTTCGTCGACACGCTGGTGCAGTTGGCCTACAAGGAAGCCAAGAAAGGCTTCACGGTTCCCGGACTGGGCAAACTCGTCCTCGTGAACCGCAAGGCGCGCATGGGACGCAACCCCGCCACCGGCGAATCGATCAAGATTCCCGCCAAGAAGGTCCTGAAATTCCGGATCGCCAAGGCCGCCAAGGACGCCGTGCTGTAATCGCATCGGCGAACGCGATTTTCTCAAGCCGACTCCGAAAGGGGATCGGCTTTTTTTTGGTCAACTTCTTTCAATCTCCCCTTTCCTTCAAGGAAGGTTGGAGTAGAATCGTTCCGTTTTCGTGGTATGGGTATTCGGAAATTGAGAGAAAAATTATGCTGTCATCCTGAGCGAAGCGCGGCCCCTTGGGGGTAAACTATGTCGAAGACCTTACGGGTAGTTCAGCGTGAGGTCCTTCGACTACGCTCGAAAACTCGCGGAGTTTATCCCTTAGGGGCTCAGGATGACAGCGAAAAAACACATATCAGAAAGACGCACAGATGAACATTCAGAGCGGATTGTCGGACGGGATGGTGCTGCAACGGACGAAACGGGATGTGTGCGACGTGGTCTTCCAGGGACGGGCTGACGCCGCCGGGGCGCTGGAGGCGCGCGTGACGACTCGCGGTAAACTCGTTCGCGGATTCCATTGGATTCGCGTCGGACGGGTGCGGAAGAAAAAACTGCAAGGGCGTCTGCGAGGCCTGAAGGTCGGCGGCCCGTATGACATCCGCCTCCGCGTCGTCGGGCGCGACGGTAGCGTGCCGGACGCCGGCGTCGTGAAGAACGTTCTCGTCGGCGACGTGTGGATTCTCGCGGGGCAATCGAACATGGAAGGCATCGGGCGCCTGCCCGGCCTGAAGGCGAAACCCCATGTCCGGGCGTTTTACATGGACGACGTCTGGCGACCGGCGGAGGATCGAATTCACAACCTGCACCAGGCCGTCGCCCCCGTGCACGCGGAACGATGCGGCGGCGTTCGGCCCGTTCGCTCGGTCTATGTCGGCGTCGGTCCGGGCGTGTCCTTCGGGCAGGCGATGGAAAAGCACAACGGCGTTCCGCAGGGTCTGATCGCCTGCGCCCACGGCGGAACGAGAATGGACGAATGGGATCCGAAGAAAAAACGCCTGGGCGGTCACAGCCTGTACGGCGCGACGCTGGCGCGGTTCGAAAAAAACGGCGGACGCGTCGCCGGCGTGGTGTGGTATCAGGGGTGCTCGGACGCCAATGCGGACGCCGCGACGCTGTACACCCAACGCATGAAGGCGCTGGTGGCGGCGTTTCGACGCGACCTGCGCGACGCCCGGCTGCCGTTCGTCCTGGTGCAGATCGCCGGTGTGGTGCGCCTGGACGATTCGCAAAGACGCAACTGGAATTCCATTCAGGATCAGCAGCGCCGCCTACCCGACGCGATCGACCGCTGCCTGTGCGTTCCGGCGATCGACCTGGAACTGGACGACCAGATTCACATCGATGCCCCCGGTCAGCATCGACTCGGCCGACGCCTCGCCGAAGCGATGTGCGCCCTGACGAAACGGGGAACCAAGCCGCTTCGACCGATTCAGTTCAAGGGCTGGCGAATCTTCCGCGAACGCGGATTCGGGACGGCCTCGATCGAAGTGAAGTTCGCCAACGTCGCCGGCGCCTTGCGCAGCGGAAGCAAACCCGCTGGGTTCGCCCTCAGCGACTGGGCGGACCAACCGAAGGACGCGATTTTCAAAATCCTCCCGCGCGGAAACCGCGTGATTCTTCGAACCCCCCTTCAGGAATGGGAACTGGAGGGAATGCGGCTTCATTACGGATTCGGCTTGAATCCGTATGTCAATATCACGGATGAGCGGGACCGCTCCCTGCCGGTCTTCGGGCCGATTCCGCTGGGAACACCGCAGTTTGTCACGCCGTTTGTTCGAACGCTGCGCGTCAGTAAAATTCTGCCCTCCGCCGGCAAGCTCCAAACCCTCGCCTGCCCGGACACGAAAGACCGAAAACTCGGATGGTCGCGGCGGACCTTCCCCGCGGAATTTTGCAGCCGCCGGCAGGAATTTCTCGAACGAGCGACGGAAGACGTCCTGGTGCACTACGCCTGCAAGTTCGACTGTCCCGAAGCGACGCGCCTGGAACTCCAGCTTGGATACGACGGGCCGGTGAAAGTCTGGCTGGACGGCAAGAAGGTGTTCCACGATCCGTCGGGAACCAACCCCGCCGCGCCGACCGACGCCTGCCTGAAGCTTTCCCTTACCGCGGGAAAGCACGAGCTGGTCGTTTCGCTGGGATCGAATCACGGGAGGGCGTGGGGAATTTTCCTGCGGTTCAAATCCCATTCCATATCGTCGGCCAGGGTCGCTCAAGGAAATAGGAAAAACTTTTTGCCTTTGATCCTGTCCTGAAAAAACCTGTTTTTCGCGATCTGTCAGGATGAAAGGACGGGAGTTTTTCATACACTTCCGTCGGGAAGCGAATCGCGGAGAAAGAAAGATCGGCGCCCCTCGAAAATCCCATGCGGCCGAGTGGAGTCGAACCACCACGTCCTTACGGACACAGGCACCTGAAGCCTGCGCGTCTGCCAATTCCGCCACGGCCGCGG
>JAFGJE010000214.1 GCA_016929245.1 Phycisphaerae bacterium | reverse complement strand
GACGCCCTTCAGCGAGGCCTGCAGGAGGTGGAAGTCACCGCGGGTGTGGAAGACGCCCAGGGGAAACCGAAAAACGCGGCTGTAACGGTCACGCTGCGGGAGCCCGATGGAACCATTTCCCCGGTGCCGCTTTCCGACGGCCCGATCCGGCGGGGTTTGCTGGCCCAGCCGCGCGAGGTGGGCGTCTACACGCTGAGCATCACCGCGGAGGTGGACGGTAAAACACTGCAAACGCGGCAGCAATTCCAGGTCGCCCGGCAGGATCGCGAAGCGAGACAATTGCTGGCGAATTTCGGCCTGCTGCAAAACCTCGCCAAAACGGGCGAGGGAATGTTCGTGCCGTTGGAAAAATTCCCCGAGTTGCTCCAACGCCTGAAGCGCGACATTCAGCCGCGACGACGCACCGTCATCACGCGGCAGGACATTCTGGGCGTCTGGCGATGGTGGCTGCTCGTGCTGCTGGTCGGACTGCTGTGCCTGGAATGGATCCTGCGAAAAAAACGTGGTTTGGTGTAAGCAATATGATTATATCTGTCATCCTGAGCGCAGCGAGTCTTCGAGCGAAGTCGAAGGATCTCACGGGTTCGGAAGCGTAAGGTCCTTCGACTTCGCTCGAAGACTCGCTGCGCTCAGGATGACAATATTACAAAAAACAAAGAAGGAAACACGTCATGAAATGCATTTCCAAGGAATTGGTTCGATCTTTTCACGAACGTCCCGTCTTTGCCGGTTTTGCGACATACGCCGGTAACGACAATTCCCTGCTGATTCATCGGTATGGTTTCGTGGACGCCTCGGACACCTACGACGATTTCAGCGACTGTATCAGCCGGGACAACGGAAAAACCTGGTCCGAACCGATCCTTCGCCAGCACAGCGTGCCCGTGGAGGGGGGACGGCTGCGCTGGGTGGAGAATGCGGCGTTTTACGACGAAGATGCGGATGAACTGCTGTCCTTCACCGGAAAGCGGGTGTTTCGCGACGAAGAAACCCTCGCCTCCCGAATCGCCTGGGTTGTGGAAATCTGCCGGTATCATCCGGATACGAATTCCTGGGAAGTGCTGGAGGAAACGAAGCTGGACCTGCCGAACCTGATGATCAGCTTCTGTCATCCTATGAAAACATCCAGGGGCGCCCTGCTTGTTCCGGCCCAGTTTAAACCCGTCAATCCGGACGGTTCCCCGCGGATCGATCCGCACAGCGGAAATTTCCAGGGAGAGGCGATAGTGATGATCGGCGTCCGCGACGCGACAGGTAAATTGACCTGGCGGGCGAGCAGGCCGATCGCGGGCGATCCGGCGAGGGTCACCCGGGGGATGGTAGAACCGACGATCGCGGAACTGACGGACGGACGCATCGCCATGATCTGCCGCGGCTCGAACGCCGGCATGGAAGACGCGCCCGGGTACAAGTGGCTGTGCTTCAGCGACGACGGCGGGGAGACGTTCTCGACCCCCGAACCGTTGCTGTGCACCGACGGTCAGCCGTTTGCCTCCGGCTCGAACGGCGGGGCGCTGTTCCGGAGCGAAACGAACGGCAGGCTGTTCTGGATCGGGAATCCCGCCCTGGACGAACCCCCAGCCGGGAACAATCCGCGAAACGTCCTGGCGATTTTTGAGGTGAACGAAACCCCCTTCGCCCTGAAGCGGGAGACGATGTGCATCATCGACCGGGGCGACAGGAAGGAGAAACCGCGGCTGCAATACTCCAACTTCCGCTTTTACCAGGAACGTCCCGGCGGGAACGTCATTCTGTACATGTCCGATTTCGGGAGTATAGACAAGGACAACTGGAAACAGGCGGACTATTACCGCTACCGCATTGCGCTGTAATTTCCGCGATATGAAGAAATTGGAATAAGCCGGTAGGGCGTGCAGCCTCTGCACGCGCAATCTTCTGTCTTCATCGCGCGTGCAGAAGCTGCACGCCCTACGGTTTTATCGTCTCAAGTGCGGCTGCGCCTAACGGTTTCGCCGTCTCAGGACGCCCAGCGCACCGACGGCCAGCAGGCCTAGCGTCGTCGGTTCGGGGATCGCTTCGGCGTCCAGCGAAATATCGTCGTACAGCAATTGCACGCCGCTGACGGTGCGGAACTGCACGGCGATGAGGTTGCCCAGAAACGCGTCGGAATCCGACGTGGTCACCTGAAGGGTCGCCGCGAACCATTCGCCGCTACCGGTGACATCGAACGTATCCACGATCACGGGATCATCCGTTGTACCGTCCCGCAGCTGGAACTGCGCCTGTCCGGTCGTTTCTTCGCCGGGCAGATCGGTCCGCCGGGCGACGTACACCGTCAGCGTGTACTGGGTATTCGCCTGCCAGGTCGCCGACGTCGTCTGTCGGACGGCCAACGGACCGCTGTACTCCGTGTCGTTCGCGTAGGCGGCGTACGTTCCGCCGTGCGCCTCGCCCGCGACCTGCAAGGCCGAGGGATCGTGCGTCCCGGCGGCATCGGTGCTGTTGGGCAGAATCGACCATCCGGGCATGACGCCCTGCACACCGTCCCCGTCGGCCGGCGGGGTCGCCCCGCCGAGATCCTCGAATCCCGGATTCGTCAGCGTCACCAGCGCCGCCCGCGACGCTCCCACGCCGGCTAGCAACACCACGCACGCCGCGGCCGCTAGCCATACTCCTGGTCTCATGTTCTTCATACTGATTCTCCTTACTTCTCTGGTAATGATTGACCCTCATTTCCGGCGCGGCGGGTCACACCCGGCCGCGCGTTTCCCGATTTCGTGAACCTGGACGTCAGGAATCCGTATCATCCCGTTCGTTCCTGTCCTTCGGCGGAACGGCAAGCCATTCCACCCGGAATTCTCCCTTCCGGATCTTCTCCTCGTTTTCGAGCCGAATCTTGTGCACGTGGGCGCGGGCGAGGCGCTCGGCGTCGTCCGGACGGTGGTGGCGGATGGCGTCGATGACGGCAAGGTGTTCGTGGAGGGTTTCCTCGCCGATACGAGGTTCCTGGGGACGATCCACGACGATCTTGCGCAGGTAATACCGATACTTATCCACCAGGTCGGAAAGGATGTCGTTCCCGGCGATGGCGACCAGGCGATCGTGATACTGCCGGTCGAGGAAACCCATGTCCATCGTTTTGCCTTCCACGCCGAGTTGATGAATCCGCCGGACGATCGTCTCCAGTTCGTCCGCCTGTTCCGGCGTGATCCTGCCGCAGCATAACCGGGCCGCCAGCCCGTCGTGCACCTCGCGCATTTCATGGGCGTCCAGAAGTTTTTTCGCGTTCAGTTGGGCGACGAAGAATCCGCGATTGGCCACCACGTCCACCAACCCGAACTGCTGAAGCTGAAGCAACGCTTCCCGCAAAATCCCCCTTCCGACGTTGTACTCGTTGGCGAGATCCTCCTGCACCAGCTTCGATCCGGGCGGATGCTTCCCGCTGAGAATCCTTTCGCAAATGCAGTCGTGAAGCCACTGCCGCGTCGTGACCCGCTGCGGACGAGTCGATTCATTTCCCGCCGTGAGTTCAAGTGTTTGCATGTGGTTTTATCTATTCTTTCTCAAAATTATCTATAATCCACAATCTACATTCTACATTATTTCCTCTTTTTGTCAATCTTTAATATGAGAAGATCCAGGAATTTTCGGGGATGGAACCAACGAAAAGTGCGCGAAGTGATCCTGGTCAAAAGACGCAAGTTCTTCAGGATGTTTGATGCGCCCCCGGCTGTGTCAAAACGTAAGATTTTAAGTGAAAGCGAGTTCTACATCCCTGCCTAGAGGATTGCACTCATCGGCCGGCGTATCATTCTGACAAGTCTAAAAGCTCCGGGAAATTCGCCTCCGCCCAGGTTCTCGCAAGTTCTATATCTTCCGCAATCGCAGAGGTATACGGCGCGCGAACGCCAAGACCGCAATGCAAATTCGGATTTGCACTCCCAAATGCTCATTCAACGCCCTGCTCCATCATCCAGATTAACTTGTTAACCGTGGACGGAAAAATGAATATCATCGCTACTACTCCGTCACATCTAAAACCATGAACTGTCATCTCCTAAGGAGATGACACTGGAGTTTGGCGGTTTGAGGGATTTTGACCGTTTTGTGGCGGGGGATTTCGGGGCTGGGGCGAATTTTTCTTGTCGGATCTCTTT
>JAFGJE010000213.1 GCA_016929245.1 Phycisphaerae bacterium | reverse complement strand
CGGATCATCGAAGCCGCCGCTTGCCCCGCCCTTTCAGAGCTGGGCGTCTATCTGGACGCGGAAGCGTAGAGTAGATTACAGCGCGTATCCGCCGAGTTCGATGATATCCACAAGAAGCATCGTTTCCCGCGGACATTCCGATAACGCCTGGAGAATATTTCGCCGCACTCGCGTAAAGATGATGGATTCGTCACCGGCGCACGAAAAAAGCCGACGGTGGGATTCGGACCCACGACCCCAGCTTTACGAAAGCTGTGCTCTACCACTGAGCTACGTCGGCGATGGTGGAACGCAGCCGCGCGGCGGCCGGTCCCGATCGAGGAAATGAGTGTAACATTCCTCCGGCAGGGGGTCAAGCGCGGGTTTCCGCGGCGGGAAAGTCCCGTCAGGGTCTCTTCGGGAGATTCCCGCCGCGCAATTTATAATCATCACGCGCGAATTCGGCGTCGTCGCGGGAGCAGGGCTCCGACTGACAGGACGGCCAGGCAGGCCGGCTCGGGTACGGAGGTATATACCAGCCTCAGCGTCACGCCGTTGTTGTAGAAGTGGCAGTCCGGGTCGAATCCGAGGGCGAAATTGTCGCCGTTCTGCAGGTACAGGTTCAAGGCCAGCACTTCGTCGTTGGTGAAGGTGTACGTGATGTCCTGCGCGGTGACGGGCAGGTCTTCGTAGTGCTCCAGCAGCACGCCCTGGTAGGCGAAGGCGTCGCCCCCGCCGCCGTAATCCCGGTACGCCCTCACACCGGACGGGGCGGAGTCCAGAAGGTGAATCCACAGGTCGTTGTCGGAGGCGTCCCAGTTGCGGATGTCGTCGAAGAACAGCGACGCGCCGGTGATGACGAACCCGGAAATGTCCCGCCCGGCGACGATCCCCCACGTGTAATACCACCCGTGATCGAGATCGTAGAGATCGACGGGATTGGGCTGAAGTTCGATGACGTCCGCGCCGGCGAACGATGCCGACGCGATGACAAGCAGACCGATAGCGAGTTGTCGGAGCCTCATATTCCACCTCCTGAAATAAGCAGTGTCCCGGCCCGTCTCACGTAGACGGGCTTTTCCTTTTTCCATCCTCTTTGATGCTTCCTCAGAGTCAGCGCCGCGACGGTGTTTTCGCCGTGTCGGGTGGATTATGGAATCCTAAAGCGCGGAACTCCGAGCGAAGCAGAATCCTCTGTAAGCAAACCAAATAAACATCGTGGGGAAGGGGGGCATCAAACAACTATAGCGATATTCCTACGGAAATAAACGGAACGGTTATTGGATGGTGCGGAAACAAAGATCCCTTGAAAAAGCGCCCGCCTTCCGATTTTCCCTCTCAAATTGTAACGGCTCGTGAAGAATCAGTATAGGCGAGAATCGCAAATCCGTCAATCCCTGAAATTCCGATTTGAAGACCTATTGGATTATGGTTCGATGGTTTTGACGGAGGCGTCCAGGAGGATTCGGATTTCCTGCAGTAACTCATCGTGGGAGAAGGGTTTACCGAGGAACGCCGCGTCTTCGGGCATCATGGCGCCGTCCAGGGCCGCCACCTGCGTATACCCGGAAATGAACAGCACGCGCATGTCGTTTCGGATCGGAAGCAGGTGTTCGGCGAGTTCCGGTCCCGTCATTCCTGGCATGATGACGTCGGCGATCATCAGATCGATGCGCCCGGCGTACTCGCGTCCGAGGGGCATGGCTTCGCGGGCGTTGGCGGTCTCCAGGACGGTGTATCCCGCCTCGCGCAGGACGCGCACGATCCACTGGCGGACGGACTCGTCGTCCTCGACCACGAGAATCGTTTCGTCTCCGGCGTGGGGGGGCGGTGCGGCGGGTTTTCCGATGATTTCGGCGGGTTCATCCGTGGCGGGGAAATACAGCGTGAACTGGGTTCCGCGCCCCGGGCGGGATTCCACGCGAATCGCGCCGCCGGATTGCCGGATAAAACCGTAGACCATGGACAGTCCCAGCCCCGTGCCTTTTCCCTGTTCCTTGGTGGTGAAGAACGGCTCGAAGATCTGCTCGCGCACTTCCGGGAGCATCCCTTCTCCGGTGTCGCGCACGATGACGATGACATAGGGTCCGGCGGTCAGGTCGAGGGCGAGTCGCGCGTCGCCGTTTTCGACGCGGACGTTGGCGGTTTCGAGGGTGACCTTTCCCCCGGCGGGCATGGCGTCGCGGGCGTTGATGACCATGTTGAAGATCGCCTGCTCAAACTGGCGTCGGTCGACTTTGACGTTTCGCAGCGCCCCGTCGGTGATCACCGCCACGTCCACGCGCTCGGAGACCATGCGGTTGAGAGGGTCGTTCATGCTGGTCAGGACGGTGTTGAGGTTGAGCACTTCCGGTCGGAGCATCTGCTTTCGGCTGAACGCGAGCAGTTGTTCCGTGAGGCTTCGGGCGCGTTGGCAGGCCTGTCGGATCGCCTCCAGGGGGGAATGCGTCGGGTCGCCGTCGGTCAGCCCGTGCATCAGAAGCTCGGTGTATCCGGAAATCACGGTCAGTTGATTGTTGAAATCGTGCGCGACCCCTCCGGCGAGTTGTCCGACGGCCTCCATTTTCTGCGACTGGCGAAGCTGATCTTCCAGGCTTTTCTGTTCCGTCACGTCCCGGGCGACGGCGAAAACACTCCGCTCTTTCATCAGGGGGAAGGAGTTCCAGGAAATCCAGCGATAGGAATCGTCCTTGCAGCGATAGCGATTCCGGAAATTTTTCACGATCTGTCCTTCCAGGAGTTGCTGGAGGGCGTGTTCCGTGGAAGCGACGTCCTCGGGATGCACCCATTCAATAAAGGGTTTCGAGAGCAGTTCCTCGATGTTCCATCCCAGCGCCTGCTCCCAGGCGGGATTGAGCTGCTTGAAATACCCGTCGAATCCCGCCACGCAGAACATGTCCAGGGCGAGGTTGAACAGGCGGTCGCGCTGTTTTTCCGCTTCGCGACGGGCGTGACGTTCCTTCGCTTCCCGCAGTTCGCGTTCGATCGCCGGGGCGAGGCGGGACAACCTGCCCTTGAGGAAATAATCGTGCGCCCCCTCGCGCATCATGGAGACGGCCACGTTTTCCCCGATCGTGCCCGACACGACGATGAAGGGGATGTCCAGTTCGTGGGCCTTGAGGATTTTCAGCGCCTCCACGCCGTTGAAGCGGGGCAGGGTGAAGTCGGACAGGATCAGATCCCACGGTTCGCGCAGCGCCTCCCGCATGTCCTGGGAAGTTTCAATACGTCGATAGTCCGGGTCGAACCCGTTCTTACGCAGCTCCCGCACCAGGAGCAGCACGTCGGCTTCCACGTCTTCGACGATCAGAACACGTAACGGCTTGGGAGATTCCATCATCTGCCCTTATCGCGGCGGAGGTTCATTCAAAAGCAGCCAGTACAATCCAAGTTGTCGAACCGCCTCGGTAAACTGCACAAAATCCACAGGTTTACGTACGTAACTATTGGCGCCCAGGGAGTATCCCTGGATCAGGTCCTGCTCTTCATGGGACGAGGTGAGGATCACGACCGGAAGCAGTTTGGTGACGCTGTTTTCCCGAATCCGCCGGAGCACCTCCAGGCCGTTGACTTTCGGAAGTTTCAGGTCCAGCAGGATCACCTGGGGCAAATCCCCGGCGGAACGGTTTTGGTACTGTTCACGACAGAAGAGGAAATCCAGCGCCTCGGCCCCGTCCTTCACCACGATCAGTTTGTTCGCGATATTCTGTTTTTCAAAAGCCCGAATCGTCAGCGCGATGTCGTCTTCGTTGTCTTCCACCAGCAGAATATATACATTCTTTTCCATGGCGGAGATACCTGCCTATCGGATAAAACGCCATAGAGACAACCAAAGTCGCGTCCAATGTTATCTACTCGTATCTGCTTGTGTCCCCTGGTGTTGCTTCTCGAATCCGTGCGGCGCCGTTTCGACACTCCAACCGGGATTTCAACACAAAAGGCGAATATCACAAAGTCACACGACAAGCGAATAATCCATTTCCGGCGTTTGGATTCCAATGAATCCCCTGAGGCGACACACCCCGGATGGGTATGGGAAAACCCATATCGGAAAAACAGGACACCCGTTTCGAACCAATATAATCTTCGTATAGGTTCGGGAATTTGTCAAGGGGAACGTGGAATAATCTTAACGGAGAATTAACAGACCCATTATGGTGCGGTTTGGGGAGACGTATCGCACCTGAAAGCATGTCGGTTTTTTAGAAATCTCTTAAAAATCTTCCATGACGGGTTGGGGGCGGGGGTGTTCGACGTCCTCGGGTTTTTGCAGGCCTCCGAATCCGAACTTCGCGGCGAGGCGGTACGTCAGCACGTACAGGGACGGCACGACCACGAGCGTCAGCAGCGTAGCGAACGCCAGGCCGAAAATCACCGCGTTGGCCATCGTCGCCCACCACTGACTGGAATTGCTGCGCGTCGCCCAGTGCATGGTGTGGAAATCGAAGCTGATTCCCGTCGCCATCGGCACGAGTCCGAGGATGGTCGTGCCGGCCGTCAGCAGCACGGGACGCAGTCGCGTCGCGCCGGCTTCGACAGCCGCCTGCACCAGCTCATGCCCGCGGTGTTGCAGCCGGCGGGTGTAGTCCAGCAGGACGATGGCGTTGTTGACGACCACGCCGGCGAGACTGATCACGCCCACGCCCGTCATGACGATCCCGAAGGGAAGGTCCGTGATCAGCAGCCCGACGAAGACCCCGATCATCGAGAGCACGACGGTGGCCATGATGATCAGCGGCGCCGAGAGCGTGTTGAACTGCGCCACGAGAATTCCCACGATCAGCAGCAGGGCCATGGAGAAGGCCTTCATCAGGAACCGGGAATTCTTTTCCTCTTCCTCTTTTTCGCCGGCGTAGACGATGCGATACCCGTCGGGCAGGGTCATGTCCGCGAGACGTTTTTCGACGTCCTGGAGCACCTCCGTTCCGAGGCGTCCCTCGGCGTCGGCGGTTAAGGTCACCGCGCGTTTGCGGTCGATGCGGTGGATCGTCCCCAGCCCGGGCTGATACTCGAATTTGCCCAGGGAGGTGATCGGAATCGCCCGCCCGTCTTCCGTGGGCACGCGCAGGCGCAGAATGTCGTCGATGGTCCTGCGCTGCCCCAGCGGCAGGCGGAGGCGGATGTCGTATTCGTCGGTGAACTCGCGGTAGTCGGCGACTTTCGTTCCGAAGACGGAGGTCTTGAGGAAGTTCGAGATCAGCGAGGCGCTGACGCCCAGTTGCGCCGCGCGCTTGCGGTCGGGAATGAAATTCAGTTCCGGTTTTTCCGCTTCCAGGTCGCAACTGAGGTTCACCAGGTTGGGAACGTCCTTGATTTTCCGCGTCGCTTCGTCGCTTAATTGTTCGAGCACCTTCATGTCGTCGCCGATGAAGCGCACGGTAACGGCCGCCCCGGTGGGCGGTCCGTGCTTCTGCTTCTCGACGCGGATTTCCGCGCCGGGGATGTCCTGCAGGGTGGAGCGGATTTCCGTGACCACGTCGGCGGAGGTCCAGCTCGTTCCGTCCGAGTCGACGCGGTCCTCGAAATCCGGGAAGATCAGCTTGACGTTCGCCAGGTGCGAACCGCTTCCGCCGCCGCCCTCAAAGGGATTCCCGCCGCCGTTCCCGACGGTGGTGACGATGTTTTTGATCCGCGTCCGTCCGTCGGGCGTCCGACGGAAGGCTTCCACCTTCTCTTCGATCAAGCCGGCGATGCGGTTGGATTCGTCGAGGTGCGTTCCCTGCGGGGCGCG
>JAFGJE010000212.1 GCA_016929245.1 Phycisphaerae bacterium | reverse complement strand
GTGCGTCGGGCCGTCCTCGCCGACGTAGAAACTGTCGTGCGTGTAGACGAAGATCGAGCGGAGTTCCTGGATCGCCGCCAGCCGCAACGCCGGTCGCATGTAATCGTGGAACACGAGAAACGTCGAACCGAACGGCAGCAGGCCGTGCAGCGCCAGGCCGTTGACGATGTTGCCCATCGCGTGCTCGCGGACGCCGAAGTGCAGGTTGCGCTGGGCGTAGTCGCCGGCCCGCAGATCGCCGGTCCAGTTTCCCTTCTTCATGTACGTCTTGGTGCTGGGCGCCAGGTCGGCTGCCCCGCCGATAAGTTCGTCGATCTTTTCCGCGAAGGCGTTGAGCACTTCCCCGCCGGAAGCGCGGGTGGCGAGTCCTTTTTCATCCGCCGGATACGTCGGGGTCGCGTCCTCCCAGCCGTCGGGCAGTTCGCCGGCGATGATGCGCTTCAGTTCCGCGCCGGCCTTCGCGTCGAAGGATGTCAGCCCCGCCAGGACGTCGTTCCAGGCTTGTCGTTCCGCAATCAGTTCGCTCTTGCGCTTCTCGAAATAGTTGTACACGTCTTCGGGAACATAAAACGGTTCCTCGGGCCAACCGATGAGCTTCTTTCCCGCGAGAACTTCCTCTTCGCCCAGCGGTTCGCCGTGGCTGGAGGACTTGCCGGCCTTGTTCGGCGCGCCCTTTCCGATGGTCGTGTGACAGACGATGATGCTGGGCTTTTCGGTATTTTTCTGGGCTTCGAGAACCGCCGCCGCGATCGCGTCGTGGTCATGCCCGTCGATGTCCTGCACCTGCCACCCCAGCGCTTCGTACCGGGCGTTGACGTTTTCCGTGAACGCCAGGTCCGTCGAACCCTCGATGCTGATTTCGTTGTCGTCGTAGAAGGCGATGAGCTTCGCGAGCTTCAGATGCCCCGCGAGACTGGCTGCCTCCTGTGTGAGGCCTTCCATCTGGCAGCCGTCGCCCATGATGACGTAAGTGAAATGGTCCACCGCCTCCCGGCCGGGCCGATTGTACCGCGCCGCGAGCATGCGTTCCGCCAGCGCCAGTCCGACCGCCGTCGAAAATCCCGCGCCGAGCGGACCGCCCGTGACGTCGCAGCCGGGCACTTCAGTGACTTCCGGATGACCCGGCGTTTTGGACTTGTACTGGCGGAACTGCTTCAGTTCGTCCATCGGCAGGTAGCCCATCAGGTGCATCATCGAATACAGCAGCATCGAACCGTGCCCCGCGGACAGCACGAACCGGTCGCGGTTGAACCATTTCGAGTCGTTCGGATCGATCCGCAGCACGCGCGTCAGGAGCACAGCCGCGATATCCGCGCAGCCCATGGGCATGCCCGGATGGCCGGACTTGGCCTTCTGCACCCCGTCGGCGGACAGGAAACGAATGGTATTGGCGATGGTTTGTGCGAGTTTTAAGTCCACTGCCGGGTTTACATGCGTCTTTACGTTGGTCATTCCTTCATCCTCTGTATGAGTCTGTTTCAAGTCTAGGGTAAAACGAAGTCGGGTAGTGTACGGTTTTGAAAGGAATTTCGCAAGTCGTGGAATGAACCGAGAAAGTTTGAGGTGCGGCTGGGAAATGGTATCCGAAGATGCACCTGGATGTGCTCCAACGGACGGGGGGTGAAATTTCGGGGGATTTTTTACGGTTCATTTTTCGTAACTCCCATGCCGGCCGCATACTGGAACATTCGCACCGGTACCAAACTGTACCGTTCTGCCAAATTCTGCCAAGTTTTGCCATTTTCTGCCGAATACAGCCAAGTTCTGACGCCTCCTGTCCTGAAGAGAACGCGAATGTCGCGAATAAGAACGAATAAGACGAATCGTGTTTTTAAAAAATAGTTTTATATTTTGGGTGGCGGGGCTCCGTCCCACCACCATTGGGATTCCGGACTTGGCGGGACAGAACCCCGCCAAGCAAAAATAGAAAAGCGTGGTTGCTCAACCCCTTAGAGGCTCCGCGAACCACGGCACCCGGGCCTACCACCAAAAACAAAAAAATGAAATTCGCGTCATTCATCATCAATCGTGAAATATGTGTAATTCGTGGACACACTTCGGACGGACGTGAATCACGCCCCCTACCTTACCCGTCGCGCCGCGAAATACCGCGCGCAAACGGGGTCGTTCGCGGCGGAGAGATTGCCTTAATTCCCGGCCGGACGGAGAGTAATAAAATTTTTCGATTTCAACGTCACCCCGCGTTATCGCGTCCCGTTTTGCGCGCGCAAAAAAAACGATTCTCTCCAATGAACCTGAACAACGGACGGCGGATGTCAACCCGCCCGTTCTTCTGGCGAAGGAACAGTCACGCCCAGGCCGTGATATTCCAGCCGCATCCTGTGGTTGATTCTTGCGGAACAATGGATATGATCGTATCTACTTATGAAACACTATTACCCGAATTTTGACGAGTTCCTGAAACTCTCCGAGAAGGGCAACACCATTCCGGTCTACCGGCAGCTCCTTGCCGACGCGCTGACGCCCGTGACCGCGTACCAGCGTCTCGCCCAGCCGCTGGGGTACGCGCCGGCGAGTCACGCGTTTCTGCTGGAAAGCGTGGTCGGCGGCGAGAAGATCGCGCGGTATTCGTTCGTCGCCGCCAACCCGGAAGCGACCTTCACCGCCCGGCGGGATGAGATCACCATCCAGCGCGACGGACAAACGGAAACCATCACCAGCCACGATCCGCTGAAAGAACTGCAGAAGCTGCTTGAACCGCACCAGGGAATCCACCTGCCGGGCCTGCCGCCGTTTACCGGGGGCGTGGTGGGATACGCCGCCTACGACATGATCCGCTACTACGAGGATTTCGGCGAAGGACCCTACGACGACCGGAACTTACCGGACCTGTCGTTCGGGTTGTACCAGACGATGGTGATCTTCGACCACGTCAACAAGACCGTCAAAGTCGTCGCCAACGCCCACGTGAAGGACGACCCCGGCGGGGCGTATTCGCAGGCCACCGAAACCATCGAACGCGCCATCGCCCTGCTGCGTGAAGGCGACGGCCGGGCGGTCGGGGAAATTCACCTGGAAGGCAACCCGCAAAAACCCTACCAGAGCAACTTCGCCCGCGAGGACTACATGAAGGTCGTCGAGGCGTGCAAGGAATACATCAAAGCCGGCGACATCTTCCAGGTCGTGCCCAGCCAGCGGCTGTGCGTGGAAACC
>JAFGJE010000211.1 GCA_016929245.1 Phycisphaerae bacterium | reverse complement strand
CCCGGGGTAAGGCGTGTGACCTTCGTCGCATATACCCGCCGCATCTACGCCGCCGCGTTCCGAATGACATCGGGCTTCGAGTCTTTTGGCCCTCTCGCCCAAGCGACGCCGCCTCGTATGCGATTCCTGTTCGTCAGGCCGCGACTTTGCCCACCGCTTCCTTCCGACCCCGCCTCGCGGCGGCAGCCGTTGCGGTTCGGCTAACGGTTCCTGTCATTAAGGCCCGTAGAGGACTTACACCTCCAAGTCAACACACCATGCCCGGCACACGAAAAAACACGTCCCGCGGGCGAGGGGCCCGCGGGACGTTTGTACGAAAACAGAGCATACCACAGGTACAGATTACCGTTCGGCGTGGTATGTCGCTTCCGTGCGTACAGAAGGGTACTGTGAAGTCACGGCACGAGTACTCCTGCGCGGTGCGGCTGCGGTCGTATCCGGCTGAAACGCCGGTTCAGGGGTTTCGGGCTCCTCGTCGTCGTCGCGTTTTCCGCCGACCATTTCGTGCAACTGATCGACCATCCTGTACAGTTCCGCCGCCTGGGCGCTGAGTTCCTTGGCCGCGGCGGCCGACTGCTGCGCTCCGACCGATCCGGTGTGCGTCTTTTGCCCCACGTGCATCACCGCCTGGTCGATCTGCTCGATCCCGTGGGCCTGGTCCTTGCTGGTGCGCGAGACGTCCATGATGCAGGTGACCACGTCTTCGACGGACTGCCGCGTCTTTTGCAGGGATTCCACGGATTCAGCCGCCACCGAAACCGCCTTTTCGGCGTGCTCCCGCGAGGCGAGAATCCGCTCCTGGATGTCCTGGGCGACTTCGGCGCTGCGTTGAGCGAGACGCTGCACTTCGTTGGCGACCACGGCGAAGCCCTTGCCGGCTTCTCCGGCGCGGGCGGCTTCCACGGAGGCGTTCAAGGCCAGCAGGTTCGTCTGGAACGCGATTTCCGAAATGCCTCGCACCACCTTCGTGGTGTCGTCCGAAGACACGCGGATATCCTCAATCACCCGCGTCATCCGCTCGATGATGTCGCGCGAGAAGGACACCGAATCGTTGGCGACCACGCTCAGGTCGTTGGCCTTTCCGGCGCTGTCGGCGTTCTGCCGGATCGTCCCGGTCATCTCCTCCAGACTGCTGGCCATCTCCTCGATGGAGGAGGCCTGGTTAAACACCACCTCGGCGAGCAACTCGGAGGAATCCGAAACGTCCTTGGCGACCGCGGAGACTTTTTGGGCGTCATGCACCAGGCGCCAGGCCAGGTTCCTGATCTTCCCGTTGATATGACGCACCAGGAGAATGTTCAATCCGACAGCCGCGATGAACCCGCCGATCATCGAATACAGAATCACGATTTTGTACCACTGGCCGGCACGAGTCATCCGCAAGAGCGAAGCCTGAAGGTTTTCCTGTCGCGCGTCGCGGGTCGCCGGAGAATCGGCGGAAGTTTCCGGAACCGTGATCTTCCGCTGAAGAGTCGCCATGGCGGTTTCGTTTCGCAGGTTCCCGCACAATCCGAACACGCCGGAAACAATCGTCACCGCCTGAACGAGAAAACAGGAAATGGTTAACTTCGTCCCCAATGTCCAATGAGCACATTTCATGGTAAATACAAGTCCTTGTTCACCGTGGAACGTAGTAATAACTCTTACCCGCGGAACACAAAATCCGCCGGCCGCCAGTGAAAAGTCGACAAACCAAAAGGGACATCGTTTAGGGTTATCGCCGTACTAATGATAAGAATCGGCAATTGATATGCATTTCTTGTAAGGTTTTTGCATTATTATTTATATATTTATTGATTGCGTAGAGAGTTACCCTGATTGAAGTAATCTCGCTTCCGGGAGGAGTTTTTTTGACAAGCCTAATAATGATAATCAATTAGGTTAAATAAGAGCGATAAAAAATTGAAACCGGATTGGATTACAGGTTTGCCAGCCGCTGGGCTTTGTCGTTCGCGACGAGGGCGTCGATGAGAGAGTCCATATCGCCGGCGAGAATGCGTTCGAGGTTGAAGTTCGCGCCCTCCTGGCCTTCGCCTTTGAGGCGATGGTCGGTGCAGCGATTCTGGGGATAATTGTAGGTGCGGATGCGCTGCGAGCGGTCGCCCGAGCCGATCATCGCCTTGCGGGCGGCTGCCTCGGCCGACTGTTGCCGCGTGCGGAAGTGCTCGTAGAGACGGGCCAGGAGGATCTGCCGGGCTTTGGCGCGGTTTTTGTGCTGACTGGCTTCGTCCCGCATCGAGACGGTGATCCCCGTTTCGAGGTGTTCGAGTTTGATCGCCGACTCGACCTTGTTGACGTTCTGCCCGCCCGGTCCGCCGGCCCGGCTGACGTGTTCGACGACGTCCTTGTCCCAGTCGACCTGGATGTCGATATTTTCCGGTTCGGGCAGGACGGCGACCGTGGCGGCCGACGTATGGATGCGGCCCTGGCTTTCGGTTTTCGGTACGCGCTGCACGCGGTGCCCTCCGCCTTCGTATCCCAGGCGCGACCAGACGCCTTCGCCCTTGACGTTGAAGACCACTTCGCGGAATCCGCCCAGTTCCGTGGGACTCGCGGACATGATTTCGATCTTCCAGCCTTTGCCTTCCGCGTAGGCGCGATACATGCCCAGCAGGTCGCCGACGAACAGCGCCGCTTCGTCGCCGCCCGTCCCGGCCCGAAGCTCGAAGATCACCGACCCGATCTGAAGGTCGTCGCTCATCACGAGCAGACCTTTCACGGCGTCCAGGGCGTCGTCGGTTTGGTGACGCAGATCGTCGATTTCCGCGCCGGCGAGTTCCTTCAGGTCCGCCTCGGAAGCCGGGTCGTCGAGAATCTCCTGCGCCTCGTCCCGCTGCCTGGCGAGGCGGCGATATTCGCGGTAGGGATTCACGATTTTGGCGAGGCTGGAATGCTCCTTCGCCAGGGCGACGATTTTCTGCCCGTCCGACGCGACGGCGGGGTCGTTCATCCGCTCGTTGATGTCCGCGAAGCGACGATCCAGCTCGTTGAGTTTGGCGATCAGACTGTCTGGATTGGGGGGCATGTGTATTGGGGAGTCAACAACGAGCCGGGCCTGTCAAGTCCCGGCCATCTTCAGATAATAACCGGCGGAATCCGCTCCACCACACGTTTGGGGAGCACAGAAAAACGCCGGAGTTTCCGCGTGGGAGCGAAAGCACCGGCGTATTTTGAACGAAGCGAAGCTACTTTCTGGACTTTTTGCCTTTGACGTCCTTGTCTTTGTCCTTTTGAAAATATTCGCCGCCGAATTTCTTCTGGAATTTTTCCACGCGTCCTGCCGTGTCGACGAACTTCTGCTTGCCCGTGTAGAACGGGTGGCAACTCGCGCAGATATCGACGCGCACCGTCTTTCCGCCGAGGGTCGAACGCGTTTTGTAGGCCGCGCCGCACGCACACTGAAATTCCACTTCGTTATAGTCCGGATGTATTTTTTCTTTCATGGTACGCCTCAATCTCCCGCCCAGTCGCGGGAAGCACAGTAGTGTATCACGAATCAAAAACAACGCAAGTGCTTTTTTGGACGGTTTTTTCACCAAATCCGCATCGGAAAATCCCCCGGCGGGAAATGAACATTTTTCTGATGTATGCGTCGAAAATACGGTAGGATGACCAAATTACGATATCGGGTGCCGTGGTTCGCGGAGCGCAGCGAAGCAACCACGTTACTCGATGAGCGTGGTTGCTCCGCCCCATAGGGGCTACGCGAACCACGGCACCCATCTATGGATCATATTATTGTATGAATCACGTACTGGACATGACGATGGAGGCGTTAAAAACCCAGGTGGAATCCCTGGGCGGGAAATCCTTTGCCGCCAGGCAGATTCGGGAGTGGATTTGGGCTAAGGGCGTGTACGACTTTCAGGCGATGACGAACCTGTCCCTGTCCCTGCGCGAGGAATTGTCCCGACGGCTGGCGATTTTCACCGGCCGGGTGGTCTCCGAGCAACGCTCCCGCGACGATGTCACCAAGCTGCTGCTCGCCTGGCCGGACGATCAGCGCGTCGAGACGGTGCTCATTCCCGACGGCGCCCGGCGGACGGTCTGCGTCTCGACGCAGGTCGGCTGCGCCATGGGTTGCGCGTTCTGCGCCTCGGGGCTGGAAGGATTCCGGCGGAACCTCACCGCCGGGGAGATCGTCGAGCAGGTGCTGCAATTACAGCGTCTGGCGAGTGCTCGCGTCTCGAACGTCGTGTTCATGGGCGTCGGCGAACCGCTGGCGAATTACGACGCGACCGTCCGGGCGGTCCGCGCGCTGATCGATCCCGATCGCGGGGCGATCAGCGCACGGAAGATCACCGTCTCGACGGTGGGCCTGCCAAAAGCGATCCGTCGGCTGGCGGGGGAGGATTTGCCGATCACGCTGGCGATTTCCCTGCACGCGCCGGACGATGAACTTCGGGCGAAGCTCATGCCCACAGCCGCGAAGTATCCCATCCGCGAGATTCTCGCCGCCGCGAAGGAATTCTTCCAGAGTCGCAACCGGGAAGTGACGCTCGAATACACCTTGCTGGCGGGAGTGAACGATTCCCCCGCCCAGGCCCACGAGCTGGCCGGGTTGGCTGGAGAGCTTCGTTGCAATGTGAACCTGATCCGGTACAATCCCGTCGCGCCCCTGCCGTATTCCCGCTGCGACGAATCCCGCACCGACGACTTCGCCCAACGCCTGCGACGGCGGGGCGTCAACGTGAACGTCCGACGAAGCCGGGGGGTGGACGTCGACGCCGCCTGCGGACAATTACGTTTAGGCCGAAACCCAACCACGCCGATGACGTTAGATGGATAACGCGGCTTTTTTCCATAAAGGGCACAGACCGCATTCCATTGCGGAATGCGGATTGTGGATCTGTACCATAGGTATTGTGGATTGAAACAAAACACAGGAGTTCGCGTTCTTCGTCCCGAAGGGACGAGAAGCGTTTAGCCGGTGGTGAGCACAGCGAACCCCCGGAACCGATTTCCAAAGAAAAAAAGTCCCAACGGGACGACGGCGATTTTGGGATTTCGCAAAAGGAAGACGTACGAAGCTCGATCTCCGCGTAACGGGAATCCACCGGCGGCATACAATGCTAATAGGAGCATGATTGCCAAGACATGACAAACGAACCGCGACAACCCGACGCCAAACCCATCGACGAGGACGCCCAGTTGATGCTGCGCTTTGCCGACGGGGATGCCGGGGCGTTTGAGGAACTGGTTCGTCGAAATGTAAACAATGTCCACGCCCTGGTTTACCGATTCCTCCACGATCCGTCGATTGTGGACGACGTCACGCAGGATGTGTTTCTGCGGATTTTTCGCAACGCCGGGCGCTACCAGGCCACCGCCAGGTTCAGCACCTGGTTATACCGGATCGTCGCGAACATGTGCTTCAACGTCATGCGGTCGCGGAAAAAAGGCAAGCCGATTTCGCTGGATACGATCATCGAACAGGAGCAGGTTCGCCGGGACGTGCCCGACGAAGCCCAGCCTTCCCCCTCGGCGGGACTGGACGAAACGGAACTCCAGCGTGAAGTCGCCCGCGCCATCGACGAACTGCCCGAAAATCAGAGGGTGGCGATTATTCTAAATAAGTATGAGAACAAGAATTATGAAGATATCGCGGCTGTGCTCGATCTTACCCCTCCGGCGGTGAAGAGTCTGCTGTCCCGCGCCCGGGCCAACCTGCGCGAACGACTTAAGCGGTACGTGGAAAGTGAATAGGTTGTATCATCAACATAATTGTTGTCATCCTGAGCGAAGCGAGTCTTCGAGCGAAGTCGAAGGACCTCACGGGTAACTGAGCGTGAGGTCCTTCGACTTCGCTGCGCTCCGCTCAGGATGACATTTTTTTCAATATTGGGAAAAAAATAATTTCCCGCGAAACCCACCCTGCCCCTGGGGGTTTCTCACAGTGAGGTCAGATATGGCGAAGGAATTATCACAACCGGATCAGGAACGCATCTCCGCCTGGATGGATAGCGAACTGTCTCCCGCGGACGCCGAAGTCGTCGCCCGGCGGGTGGAAACCGACCCGGACTGGTCCCAAGCCTATCGCCGACTCCAGGCGCTGGATCGAACCTTGGGATTGTGGGACGTTCCCACCCCGCCGGCGGACCTGGCGGATCGCGTTCTGGACTACGCCAAACGCAAACCTGAAACGACCGTCCTTCGCGTGGGACGCTGGTTGCTCTCCGCGGCGGCGGTCGCGCTGATCGGCCTGGGACTTTCTCTGCATTTCGCGCAAAAGCGCAACGCGACCCAACACCCGGTACACTACGCCCAGAGCGGGCTGGCGGGGATTCCCGAATCGTTCATCCGCGAAAACGCCGAACTGTTCCACGACATGCCCGAGACCATCCCCGCCAACGGCCCCGTGCGGATCGTCATCCCGCGCCCGGACGGTTCGACGACCCAGCCGGCGATCCGCGTGCTGAACTGGAATCAACTGACGCCCCGGCAGCAGAATACCGTCCGTCGTCGGGCGGTGATCTTCCTGAAACTGACGCCCGAGCAGCAGATGCAACTCGTGCGGGCCCACGAACGGGCCTTGCGAACGGCGAAACTGCACCGGCAGAGACAGATGTGCCGGCTGAAGACCGTCATCGAGAGTTTCACCCCCGAACAACGCGAGAAACTACTGCACATGACCCCGGCCCAGCGAAGCGAAGTCTTCCTCCAGCGACGAAACGAACTTCTTCAGGCGGGTAAACTAACCCCCAATAACGATACTTCTCCTTTCCATTCGGCTCCTACCAAGGCCCTTTCTCCTGAACCGTAGTGGTGAACGTTTCACCGCCCATTCCGGCAGGCCCCGGTAAACCTCCACCGGGGCCTGCTCATTGCGCATTGAGAAGGATCCTCACGCGGTGAGCGCGAAGCGCGACAAGTACGGGTTTCGCGCGCCCGTTTCATGACGAACCATTCCCCCTTATCCAACAGCGCCGAACGGCAAGCCGATATTCGTATCGGCTTGCCGTTCGGCGCCGTTGGAAAAAGTCTGAAGAAGGTACTACCTTAAAAGTTATACCTTCATGATGGCCCCGCTGGGCATCATGTTGTCCGCGGGGGGCGTTCCGTTTTTACGACGATATTCCTTTCGCTTGCACTGTCCCTGCATGGGGCCTTTGCAATACTGCGAGATAAACCCTTTGCAGGCAAGCTCTTTCGTCGATCCGAATTTCTTGAAAAATCCGCAGCTTCCCAACAGTTCGCATTCCTGTGCCATGAGGATACCTTTCCTGAGTAAAAGACATTGTCCCAGTCCGACCACTACAAGAATTTGCAAATGACGTGCCAAAACCCCCTTTTGATAAGGATTTCTCTTTAACTCATTTTTAACAAGACACTTAAAAATGCCGTTGTTGAAGCTGTCTCAACATTCGATGGGGGAATACTATACGTTTGTTCAATTTTTTCACACCGTCGGGATTGTCTTTCGGTGTTTATCCCGCGAAAATCGCATACCCCGCCGCGGAGAGAATCAGCGCCACGGTCGGCGTGAGCGACCAGCCGATGAGAATATTCCGCAGCATCCCGAAGCGCAGGTTTTGTCGATTGCGGAGAAGTCCCACGCCGAAAATCGCGCCGATGATCGCCTGGGAGGTGCTGACCGGAACGCCGACCATCGCCAGCGCGTGGACGGTGACAGCCATCGAAAGCACCGCCACGAAGGCCGTCAGCGCCTCTAAGGGCATGACGCCTTTTCCGACAGCCAGCATCATGCGACGGGAAAACGTCAGCACACCGACGGCAATGGCGATACCGCCCATGATCGCCAGTTGGCGATCCGTGATATCCCCCAGGCGCCCGGAGAAAATTCCCGTCGCGTTGGCGACGTTGTTGGCGCCCAGGGCGTAGGAACCGTAGCAACCCACGACCACCAGTCCGCCCCACAGCAGCTTGTCCCGCAGGAGCATACTCATCGGAACTTTTCGGAAGAACGTCGTCACGAGCGGGTAGACGATCAACGCGATCAGCATCGCCCCGACGGGCGCGATCGCCCAGCAGATCACGACTTTCACCAAACCGCCCCAGGCCAGGCTGTGCGTCGCCAAACCCGCGCCGGTAATCGCCCCGACGATCGCCTGGGAGGTGCTGATCGGCAGGCGGAGGAAAATCATCAGCGTGACGGTGAAGGCCGCCGAGAACGACACGACCGCCAGCGTCCGCTGCGTTTGCGCCGAAAGACTGCTGAGGGTGCGAATTCCGCTTTCTCCCTGGAGCAGCGCGCCGAGGATCACCGCGCCGGCGCAGAGAATCGTCGCCGTCCGGAAGCGGAGAATCCGCGTGGCGACCGCGGTCCCGAAGACGTTGGCCGCGTCGTTGGCGCCCAGCGCCCAACCCAGGTACAGTCCGCCGGCCAGGGAAACCACGATCAAATCCTCCTCTTGGCGACGATGATCCGGATGCGGTCGCCCACGTTCTCCGACCGATCGGCGATCTTCCCGATGTGCAGAAACAGGTCGCGCAGGAGGATTTTCTCGAATCCGTCCCGACGGGAACTGAACAGAGTCTCGATCAAGGCCGCCTCGACTCGGTCGCCGTCGGATTCCAGTTCGTCCACTTTCCCCACCGCCACCGTGGCGGTGGTGTAATTGCGGAACAGAATCCGCGTCGCTTCCAGCACATGTCGCACCGCGTGTCCCGAAATCCCCACCAGTTTCATCACCTCCGGGCCATACTCTTCCGGAATGACCACATGCTGCGTCAGGATCATCCGAATGCAGCCTTCCGCGCAGTTGGGGATCTTGTCGAGCATCTCCAGCAGTTCCATGATGTCCTTGCGGCTTTCGGGGTAGATCGCCTTGGAGTACATGAGCACTTCGATCTCGGCCCGCAGGTCGTCGGCCCGGCTTTCGGCCTTGTGAATGGTTTTGAGGTTCTCCCGCAATGCTTCCCGGTCCGGCTGACAGATATACTGCTCCAGCGAGGAATGCAGCAACTCTATGGTCGTGGTGACTTCCTCGCAATACCGCTCGATGCCCGCTTCGATCTCTTTCTGACGATTTCGTAACACGATGAACCTGCCTTTGCGACCCACGGAATGTGAGTAAACAATTTCGTCATTGTAAAATATTTACGAAACACGAAAAAGCACTTTTTTCTATTTTATGAAGATTTTATAAAAAAGCGACGATAATTACAGGTTGACACGCAAGATATAGATGACTAGACTAAAACCAGCTCCAAGATGTTGGGATCGCCGCCCCTTGGGGAGACTCGACAATGCAATGTCCGTTTTGTGGACAGGATAACGACAAGGTGATTGACTCCCGCAGTTCCGACGGCGGGCGGGTCGTGCGCCGCCGGCGCAATTGCCTGAACTGTAGCCGACGCTTCACCACCTACGAGCGCGTCGAGGATACCGTGCGCTTAACGGTCATCAAGAAAGACCAGTCCCGCCAGCCGTACCAGCGGGAGAAGATGATCACGGGCCTGGAGAAGTGCTGCTTCAAGCGTCCCGTCAGCGACGAGCAGATCGCCGCGATCGTGGACGGCGCGGAAGAGCAGATTTACCGGAACTTCGACAAGGAAGTGCCCAGCAGTTACATCGGCGACGCGCTGGCCGGGCGGCTTCGCGAAATCGACAAAATCGCCTACGTCCGCTTCGCCAGCGTCTACCGCGCGTTCGAGGACGTGGGGGAACTCATCACCGAAGCCGAACAGGTCAAACACGACCCCGTCATTCCCAAAGGGCAAAAAGGCCTGTTCAGCGAAGAATAGAATTCACCGCGACGATCTTCGTCGGACCCATTCCGTTGAAATTCGTCGCGCTGGCGGTGGAGTAGGCGCCGATGTCGCGGCTGTAGAGAAGATCGCCCAGCTTCAGGTTTCGAGGCAGTTCCTCGGCGCTGGAAATCACGTCCAGCGCGTCGCACGTCGGTCCGAACACGGCGCTGAGTTCCTTCGATCCGTTCCTGAAGGACTGGAGGGGATAGCGGCAGTGATCGAACAGCACGCCGGAAAACGTGCCGTACACCCCGTCGTTGACGTAATAGCACGGTTTCCCGTCGCGGACGCTCTTGCCGATGATTTCCACCACGAGCGTCGCGGCCGTCGCGACGAGAAATCGTCCCGGTTCGGCGAGGATTTCGATCTCCGGGGGGAAGAGGCGTTTGAATTCGGCGTTCAGGATTCCCGCCAGTTCCTTGAACGGGCGCGTGTGACGGTCGTACGGCGCGGGGAATCCGCCGCCGATGTCGAGGATGCGCATCCGCGTGTACCCGCGCGACCATGCCTCCCGGAACACCCCGTCCGCCAGTTCCAGCGCCTGGACGTAATTCTGAAAATTCGTGCACTGACTGCCGACGTGAAAACTGATTCCCTCGACGACCAGACCCGCGCGAAACGCCTTTTCGATCAGGTCGGCTGCCTCGCCCGGTGCCGCCCCGAACTTGCTCGATAACTCGACGACCGACCCGGTGTTCGGAACCGCCAGTCTGAGAATCAACCCTGCCTGGGGGGCGAAGCGGCGGATTTTCCCGATTTCCGCCTCGTTGTCGTACGTCACCAGCGGTTTGTAGCGGTTGAGGTATTCCAGCGTGGCGTCGGCTTTGATCGGATTGGCGTAGATGATCCTGTCCCAGATCCACTCCTGCCGTCGCTTCGGGGGCATCGACTTGATGTTTTCGTGAACGATTTTGAATTCCGACAGCGACGCGACGTCGAAGCTCGCGCCCGCTTCGTACAGCGTGCGGACAATCTCCGGATCGGGATTCGCCTTGACGGCGTAGTACGCCTGCACCCGCGGCAGGCGGCGGCGAAATTCCGCGTAATTTTTCCGCAGCACGTCGTGATCCACCACGAACAACGGCGTGCCGTGTTCCTTCGCGAGTTGTTTGAGTTGGGTAAGCGTGGGCATGGTTTTCCTTTTGTGTCGCGGGCGTCTCGCCCGCGCGTGTCGCGGCCATCTTGGCCGCGAAAACGATTTCGAGGGCGAGACGCCCTCGGTACGCGCGGGCCGGAGGCCCGCGACACTCAATCCAGCGGTGTGGCGTCGGGGTTGTGTTTGAAGTATTCCTTCGTGAGTTTTTCGATCAACGCCGGGCGCTTGTCGATCAGACGTTTGAGTTTGCGTTTGGGCTTTTTCGCCAAGGCGTAGTGCGTCAGCATCGGCAGGGCGACCGTCGAATCGAGGTAGCACACCACCGCGTCGGGCAGTTGGGTCGGATCGACCTTCCCCCAACTGACCGCCTCCGAGGGCGTCGCGCCCGACAGCCCGCCCGTGTCGGGACGGGCGTCGGTGAACTGGAGGAAATAATCGTGGCCTTCTTCCTTGATGCGGAGCACTTCCTGGATCTGCGGCTCGGTCTGAAGGGTGAAGTTCTTCGGCGATCCGCCGCCGACAAGCACCACGCCGGTTTTTTTCTTCCGCAACTTGGCGTCCAGCACGATGGCGGTCGATTCGTTCACGTCGATGCTGGGATTGACGCGCAGCTTGCTGCCGCGCAGCTCGATCCCGGCGATGTTCATGCCGATCGTCGAATCGCCCGGTGAGGGGCAGAAGCACGGAACGCCCGCGCGGTAGGCTGCCGCCAGGATCGAGGCGTCCTTCAGGCCGGTCTGTTTCTCGAATTCCGCGCAGTACTTGCCCAGCAGGTAGTGCAGTTCCGTGGTGCCCATTTCCTTCTGGAATTCCGGCTGCAGGAGAACCTTCCGCAGGATGTCGTCCGTGCGCATCAGCACGTCGTTGTATTCGAGGTAGATGTCGTAGATGCGGACGACGCCGGCTTTGCGGAGTTCCGGATCACGCACGAACGCGGAACCCTTGTACAACGGCAGGTTCATCGCGTGGTGCATGTCGTGATACAGGTTGGCGCCCGTCGAGACGATCCAGTCGACGAACCCGGCCTGGATCAGCGGCACGACGGCCGACGATCCCAAACCCGCGGGCGTCAGCGCCCCGGCGAGACTCATCCCGACCGTCACGCCGTCATTGGCGAGCATTTTTTCCGCGAACAGTTTGCATCCTTCCTGCAGCCGGGCGGCGTTGTACGCCAGGAACGTCCGGTCGATCAGATCGCAAAGCGATTCCTTGCCCGTGATCGGCTTGGGCAGGATGCGTTGTCCGCGAAGGAACTTGTCCTTTCCTTTGCAGAATTTATGGGGGTACTTGCTGATAAATTTCTTCGGAAGCTGAATCGATTTCATACCAAGGGTGTCCTTTCCAGTATCAATACAGGCCCGTCGTCTCGTCCAGGCCGAACATCAGGTTCATGTTCTGAATCGCCTGCGTGCTGGCGCCTTTCAGGAGGTTATCCAGCGCGGAGAACAGGAGCACGCGCCCCTTCGCCAGCCGCGCGGTCACGTCGCAGTAGTTGGTGTCGGCGACGTACTTGGTCGCCGGAAGGATGTCCGTCCGCACGCGAACGAACGGCGTGTTGGAATACGTCGCCTCCAGGGCGTTCAGCAGGTGCAGCTGCGTGACGTCCTGGCTCGTGGGGCGCGCGTAGATCGTGCAGAGCATCCCGCGATCCATGGGACACAGGTGCGGCTGAAACAGCAGCGTCGTTTTCTTGCCGGTAATCGTCGTTAAGACCTGCTCCATTTCGGGCATGTGACGATGATTGCCCACGCCGTACGGCTCGAAGCTCTCGTTCCGTTCGGGGAAGTGCTGCTTCAGGCTGGGCGTGCGCCCGGCCCCGGTCACACCGCTGATCGCGCTGACGACGATGTCGTCGGGTCGGATCAATCCCGCCTGGAGCAGCGGCGCCAGCGGCAAGGCGGCGCAGGTCGGGTAACACCCGGGGTTGGCGACCAGGTCCGCTTTGGCGATCTGTTTGGCGAAATATTCCGGCAGGCCGTACACCGCTTCGGCGAGTCCCTCGGGATCCGTGTGCGGGCAGTACCATTTTTCGTATTCCGCCGCGTCGGTGAGGCGGTAGTCCGCGGACCAGTCGATCACGCGCAGGTGCAGTTTTCGCAGGATCGGCACGTAGCTCATGGCCACCTTGTGCGGTACGCAGAGCATCGCCAGGTCGGCTTTGAGGGCCTTGATCGCCTTCTCGGAAAACAGCTCCTGCGACAAATCGCACTGACCCGAAAGCAGCGGATAGAACCGGTCCATCGGACCCAGTTCGTGTTCCGGCCCGAACACACCGACCACCTCGGCGGCTGGGTGTCGCGCCAACCAGCGCAAGGCCTCATACCCCGCGTACCCGCTCCCGCCGACCAGAACGACTCGAATTGGGGACTGGGGACTGGGATTTGGGGACTGGGAACTCGATACTCGGGATGAATTGGATTTTTTAGACAACGTTATGATCCTTTATCGTTCTGGTTTTCCAGGCTTCGAATGAGTGCATGCAACATCTTGGAACAGGAAACCAATTCCTGTTGGATTTCATTCTCCACCAGGGAAACATAATTCAAATCCTGTGCTAAAATCAATTGTGTTTCTACTTCCTATAAACTTCCACGGGCCACGTGCAGATAATGAACGTACTCTTTCCGAGTTCCTCGGCCGTATCCTTCCGCGATGTTGGATGGAACCGAAACGGCGGCACGTCGAATTTGTTGGGTTAATCCAAACTGTTCGATTTTTGAAATTGTAACGTCAGAACATAAATTTGCTTCACCAATTTTCTCGCGATTTGCCAAACGTCCAAATCCTGATAACTCCGAATACGTTTCATGTTTCCTTCTCCCTATGTATTTATATTTGTAATTCTTCCCAGTCCCAAGTCCCCAGACCCCAGTCCCCAGAAACAAAAAACCCCGACGCCTTTTGACGCCGGGGTTTTTGATTTCTCGTGGGTTCGTCCAGGTTAACGCTTGGAGAACTGGAACCGTTTGCGGGCGCCGGGCTGTCCCGGTTTCTTCCGCTCTTTCTCGCGGGCGTCGCGGGTCAAGAGGCCTTTGTGGCGCAGGTCGCGTTCGATTTCGGGCATGTGCTTCGCCAGCGCGCGGGCCAGACCGAGCGACACCGCGCCGGACTGTCCGGTCCATCCGCCGCCCTTGAGGTTGACCCAGATGTCGTAACTCCGGAGCATCCCCAGCGCCTCTAAGGGAGACAGAACGACTTCCTGGTCCTTCAGGTGCGGGAAGTAGTCGGTGTACTCGCGTTTGTTGATGAGGATTTTCCCCTCGCCCGGACGAATCCGAACGCGGGCGATGGCGGACTTCCGTCGACCCGTGCCCCAGATGAACCGCACACCCTCGGGCAGAGGCGGCGCGGTGCGGCTGGGTTTGGGTTCCTCGGCGGGCGCCTCCTTCTTGACCTTGGCGGGCTTTTTCTCATCCTTGGCGGACGCGTCGCCCTTGGGCGCCTTTTTCCGGTCTTCGGAGGCGGGGGATTTTTCCCGGGCCTCGGGAGCTACTTCCGCCTGGGAAGCGTCATCGGTTGTGGGGGTTTCCTCCGCCGCGGGGGCGTCGTTGGTTTCTTCCGGCACGGGTTTGGTCTCTTCGCTCATAGTCTTTTTCTCTGCGAGTCAAATGCGTGTGAATTAGATTTCCAACGCTTCGGGTTTCTGGGCCTGGTGATGATGATCCGGGCCGGTGTAGACTTTCAGTTTCTGCAGCATCGCCCGTCCCAGGCGGGTCTTGGGCAGCATGCGTCGAACGGCCTCGGTGACGACGCGCTCCGGATGCCTTTGGAGCATTTCCTCGACGGTGATTTCCCGGTATCCGCCGGGATATCCGCTGTAGCGCCGGTAGACGCGCTGCTTGGTTTTATTCTCGCCGGTGTGTTTGACCTTCTCGGCGTTCACGACGATGACAAAATCGCCGGTGTCCACGTGAGGCGTGTATTCGGGGCGATGTTTCCCCTGGAGGATGCGCGCAAGGTCGGCCGCCAGTCGTCCGACCGGTTTGTCCGTCGCGTCGACCAGATACCACCTGGCTTGGATCTCGCCCGTCTTGGCCATGTATGTCTTCACTGCCATATTCGTCCTGCGTTCTTCTCGCCGATGTGCGTCGGCTGGGTTCGTATCATACCATGAGATTGTAAAGAGCCTCGTATTATGGGCTTGCTGTGATTGCAAGTCAAGATGGTTTTTCCGCGAATCGGAGGTTTTTCTTTTTCCTCCCCGCGAAGAATCCCATGGGGGAAATCGGGCGGATTTGTTCGGGTTTTGGTCGACCGCGGATCGTGGAAAATCCTTCCGCCGACGGGAAAAACCGCCGATGCGCACGGGTTTCGCTACGTGTCGCCTTTCCGACGGCCTTTGGATTGATATCGCGTCGAGCGAAGATCCTTCAGGAGTCCCCAGACCATGAACAGCCATCCGATAATACCGATGGCGTAGGCGTAGTATTTCTGCCAGTTCGGCAATTTCAACACGCCGTCGGCCTCGATGGAATTGATATATCCGTGCACCGCCAGAAGGACCACGCTGGCAAGGATCAGAATCGCGCCGGTCATCATTCGCATATCTCGTCTCCCGTAAAGACCTTATCATACCCCGGAATCCGGGAAATGCAAGATGGGAAAAAACGGGAAGCTGGAAACGGGCAGCGGAGTTTCTGTCAACACGGAGCAGTTATTCTGTCATCCTGAGCGTAGCGCAGCGAAGTCGAAGGACCTCACGCCATCAAACCCGTAAGGTCCTTCGACGAAGTTTACCCCTCAGGGGCTCGAAGACTCGCTCCGCTCAGGATGACAACGTATCATGTTCACGAACGGCGTTTCGGTTCCATGTGGGGATGGTTACCGTCACGTCGCCCCGCACGACCGCCCGGCACGCTAAGCGCGAATCGGGCGTCGAACCGGGGGCGAGTTCCACCTGGTCCAGTTCCTCCTCCGTCGGAGGGGAGAGATTCTCCCGCCCCGCCGTCACGATCACGTGACACGTCGCGCAGGCGCCCACCCCGCCGCAGGCGTGTTCGATGGGGATCCCGTTGACCAGCGCGATATCCAGCAGACTCCCCGGTAACCCGTGATCGCCGTAGGGATACTCATCCGGATTCACTTCCACGGTTTTGTCCATGGGTTGAAATGTTACATGATACTTGTGCATGTTATAGTACTGCGTGGTGGAGCACCTGCTCCACCACGTCTTCGACCGTCGATTTCGGAAACCAGGCGGAGCAGGTGCTCCGCCTGGCGAGGAAATATACTTTATTCTTCCGTCCCGATCCGCGGATCGAGGTCTTTGGCGCTCTTTCCCCGGAACGTTTTTGAGAGCACCTCGTCCATCTGGTACCGCGTCAACGGGCCGGCCGCGTCGTTGGCGTCGCGCATCGCCCGGTACAGTTCGTCCGGATCGTCGTTCGTATCCATCAGCGTCCGGACGCGCTCGACCGCCGCGTCGAGTTTTCTTCGCTGTTCGTCCGTCAGAATGTCGGCCGCGTTCGCCAGCGCCTTGTCAATCGCTCCCAGCACGCGATGCGATTCGTTGCGCACGTCGATCAGGCGGTGGGCCGTCATGTCCCGCCGCGCGTGTCGCACGGATTCCTTGACCACCCTTCCGATCTCCTCCTTCGTCAGTCCCGCCGCCGGCGTCACCTGCACCGCGGCGGCCCTTCCGCTGCGCTCCTCGCGGGCCGAGACGTTTAAGATCCCGTTGGCGTCGATGAGAAACGTCACCTGGATCCGCGGCGCCCCGGCCGGCATGGGCGGGATGCCCGTCAGTTGGAATTTTCCCAACAGCCGGCAGTCCTCCGCGAGTTCCCGCTCGCCCTGGAGAATATTGATATCCACCGACGTCTGCCCGTCCACGGACGTCGTGAACGTCTCCGTCGCCGTGCGGGGAATCGTGCTGTTTCGCATGATCAGCTTGCCCATCGCGCCTCCGAGGGTCTCGATGCCCAGCGAAAGCGGCGTGACGTCGAGCAGCAGCGTGTCGCGCTTCCGTCCGGCGAGAATCCCCGCCTGGACGGCCGCGCCCAGCGCCACCACGCGATCGGGATCGATCGCGGTATAAGGCCGTCGCTGGAACAACTCCTCCACGGCCCGGCGCACCAGCGGAATCCGCGTGCTTCCGCCGACGAGAATCACCTCGTCGATCTCGGAGGCGGTGAGTTTCGCGTCGGAAAGCGCGCGGCGACAATGCTCCAGCGTGTGATCCACGTGGGATTGAATCCGGGCCTCGAATTCCTCGCGCGTGATCGCGCGTGTATACACTCTGCCGTCGCCGAGGTCGATCCGCACGTCGGCGGTCTCCCGCTGGGAGAGGCGAATCTTGGCGGCCTCCGCGAAGTTGCGCAGCGCCTGGCGCGTGGCGGGTCCGAAGGTGATCTCCCGCCCGAACCGCTCGCGGATTTCGCCGGTGATCAGATCGATCAGTTCGCGGTCGAAGTCGTCGCCACCCAGGCGCGTGTCGCCGTTGGTCGAAAGCACCTGGAAGACGCCCTCCGAGACGTGCAGGATGGACACGTCGAACGTTCCGCCGCCCAGGTCGTAGACCGCGATCGTCGCGTCGGTCTGGCGATCCAGGCCGTACGCCAGGGCGGCGGCTGTCGGTTCGTTGACGATCCGCAACACCTCCAGTCCGGCGAGTTGCCCCGCTTCGCGGGTGGCGTGGCGCTGGGCGTCGTCGAAATACGCCGGCACGGTAATGACCGCCCGGGTGATCTGCTCCCCCAGCGCCGCGGCGGCGCGGGACTGGATTTCCCGCAGCACGATCGCGGAGAGTTCCTGCGGTGCGCGAACCTGGCCGTTGACGTTCACGCACGCCGACCCGCGCGGGCCGGCGACGACGGCGTACGGCAGGTGCGTCAGGTCCTCGCGGACGTCGGAGAGGCTTCGTCCCATCAGACGCTTGATCGAAAAGACCGTCGCGAGGGGGTTTTCCACCGCGTGGGCGCGGGCGGCGGTTCCGACGGTCACCTTGCCTTCGGAGTCGAAGGCGATGACGCTCGGCACGAGCGATTCGCCATCGGCGTCGGCGATGACCTCCGGGCCGGCGTCCTTCATGATCGCCCCGAGGGAATTCGTCGTGCCCAGGTCGATACCTAAAATGGTCGGTTGTTTTTCCATAATTCATGGTATGGGTGCCGTGGTTCGCGGAGCGCGGCACCCTAATTATAATGTTTATTTCTCTTCCACCCGCGAGAGGAGTTTTTTCACGTAGGACACGGCGTTGACCTGTTGGCGAATCTCCGCCAGCAGTCCCCGCGTGACCGCCCGGCAGGCGACGGCCTGTTGGTATTGCTCGAACAGTTCGCCGATGCGTCGCAGCAGCCCGTCGTGCTGCGTCCGGAGAACCTTGCCCAGCCTCTTGCATTCTTCGGTGTTACCGTCTTGGCAGGCTTCTTCGAGTTCTTCCCGCATCATCATCATCGTCGCGAGGAATCCGTCGGGCACGGATTTGTCCTCGGCCATGCTCTTTCCGCCCAGGCATTCGATCAGATACGCCGCCCGCGAGGCAGGGTCGCGCAGGGTCTGGTAGGCTTCGTTGAGGGTCGAGGAGACCCGCAGGTGCAACTGCTGGACTTCCGGATCCTCCTGGACGTGAAAGTCGGGATGGGCGTGGCGGCTTAACGTCAGGTATCGCCGGCGCAGTTCGCTCTCGTCGATTTCAAACGTTTCGGGCACGCCCAGCAGCGTGAAGTAGTCCATGACGGCAGCGCCGGGATTGACCGACTTGCAATAGTCGCACACGACGGGATTGGGAATCTCCGCGTGGCAACGGCTGCACTTGGCGGGGGCGGTGACGCGGGATGGTTCGTTCTTGTCCATGGTTTTACGTCGTATTATGCGTGGTGGAGCACCTGCTCCACCACGTCTTCGATTGTCCGTCCCGGGAACCTGGCGGAGCAGGTGCTCCGCCAGGCAATGTTCGCGAATCATTATGTAGTTTCTTATGTCGAAAAGCTCGCGCCGCAGCCGCAGCTTTTGGCGGCGTTGGGGTTGTTGAATTTGAATCCGCCCTGGAGGAGCGAATCGTCGTAATCGACTTCCGTACCGTTGAGGTACAGGTAGCTCTTGGGATCGCAGACGACGCGCACGCCGCCGGTCTGGAAGACTTCATCGTCCTCCGCGGGCGCGTCCGTCACGTCCAGCGTGTAGCTGAATCCGCCGCACCCGCCGCCCTTGACGCCCACGCGCAGGCAGGCGTCGGCGGGCATTTCGTTTTTCTCGAACACCTGCTGAATCTTCCTCGCCGCTCGTTGTGTTACCGTGATAGCCATGGTTTTCTCCAGTTTGCACCCACAAGCGAGACCAGGCCCTGAGGGCAGACTCGCTTGAAGGTGCCACTTTGGACCAGTCCCACTCCGCTTCGCCCCGCGTAGCGGCTTCGCAGAGCAGGGTCCCTAGTCCCCAGTCCCTGAATCCTTCTTCCGTTTCCAGTCGTCGATGGCGGCCTTGATGGCGTCCTCGGCGAGGACCGAACAGTGAATCTTCACCGGCGGGAGGGACAGCTCCCGCGCGATTTCGGTGTTTTTGATCTCGCCGGCCTGGTCGATGGATCGCCCCTTGAGCCATTCGGTCGCCAGACTGCTCGCGGCGATCGCGGAGCCGCAGCCGAAGGTCTTGAACTTCGCGTCCGTGATCGTGCCGTCGTCGTCCACCTGGATTTGCAGCTTGAGCACGTCGCCGCATTCCGGCGCGCCGACGATGCCCGTCCCGACGTTGCGGTCGTTCTTGTCCAGCGCGCCGACGTTACGCGGATGGTTGAAATGATCGATCACTTTTTCCGAATACTGCGGCATGGTGTTGTCCTTACCTTCTTTATAGAGTCCACAAATTACTCGAATTGCTCGAATTATTTTTTAAGAGAAGAAGCCACAAAGGTTACAAAGGACTCAAAGGCAAGAATGATTATCCTTTGTGTTCTTAAAAAATTCGTGCAATTTGTGAAATTCGTGGACGACTTTCTTTTTATTTCGCCCATTCGATGTCGCGGGTTTCTCCGGTTTCGCGGGCCAGTTCGTACAGGGGGCTCATTTCGCGCAGGTCCGTGATGGCGGCGGTGACCTGCTCGACGACGTAGTCGATGTCCGCTTCGGTCGTGAAGCGCCCCAGGCTGAAGCGGATCGAACTGTGTCCCAGGTCGTCGGGCAGTCCCATCGCGCGGAGCACGAAGCTCGGTTCCAGCGAGGCGCTGGTGCAGGCCGACCCGCTGGAAACGGCGAGGTTTTTCACTTTCAGCATGATCGCCTCGCCCTCGACGTACGCGAACGACAGGTTCGACGTTCCGGGCAGTCGTTCCGTCGGGTGCCCGTTGCGCTTGACGTACTCCAGGCGCCGGAAAATCCCCCGCTCCAGCCGATCGCGCAGATCGCCCAGCCGCGTCGCTTCCGTTTCCAATTCCTCCCCCGCCAACTCGCACGCCCTGCCGAATCCCACGATCCCGGGCACGTTGAGCGTCCCGCTGCGCATGTTCCGTTCGTGCCCCCCGCCGTGCATCTGGATCGCCAGGCGCACGCGCGGATCGCGCCGGCGGACGTACAGCGCCCCGACGCCCTTGGGACCGTAAATCTTGTGGGCCGACAGGCTGACCAGGTCCACGCCGAGTTCCTCGACGCGGAAGGGAATCTTCCCGGCCGCCTGCGTCGCGTCGGAGTGAAACAGCACCCCGCGCCGCTTGGCGACGTCGCCGATCTCGCGGATCGGGTGCAGCGTGCCGGTTTCGTTGTTGGCAGCCATGATCGTGATCAAAACCGTCCGGTCCGTGATCGCCTCTTCCACCTGCCGCGCCGAGACGCGCCCATAAGCATCCGGCGGCAGGTACGTCACAGCCCAGCCGCGCTGCTCGAGGGCTTTGCAGGTGTCGAGAACGGCTTTGTGCTCGGTCCGGCAGGTGATGATGTGATTGCCGTTGGCGTGGTACATCTCCGCGACGCCCTTGACGGCGAGGTTGTCGCTTTCGGTCGCCCCGGAGGTGAAGATGATTTCCTGGGCGGTGGCGCCGAGAAGATCGGCGATCCGCCGGCGGGCGGCGTCGACGGCTTCCTCCGCCTTCCAGCCGTAGCTGTGCGACCGACTGGCGGCGTTTCCGAAGTGCTCCGTGAAATACGGCAGCATCGCCTCCAGCACCCGCGGATCGACGGGCGTGGTGGCGTTGTAATCCAGATAGACGGGGATGCGAAGCATATACGTCAACCTTACCCTTCCCCGGCGACAGCCGGTTCTCTCGTCTTCGGCTGAAGCACGTCCGCCAGCGTCAGATCGGAAAGAAAATCCCGTATCTTGCGATGCACCCGGTGGACCGGATCGGCGATGGGGCATTTCGGCATGAGTTTGCACTTGCTGTGCGCGTCGTCGTCGACTTCGCCGCGAATACATTCCGCGAGCTTCATCGGTCCTTCCAGGATTTCCATCAACTCCACGAAATTCACGCTGGCGGCGGGCCTGGCGATGCGATACCCGCCGCGCGCCCCGCGCACGGACTGCACATACCCCCCCGCGGCCAGCTCCTTCAGGATGTTCATCAACAGCGCCAGGGGAATCGTATATTCCTCGGCGATTTCCCGCGCACTGGCGAGGCCCTCCGGGCCCAGTTGCGCCAGGTGCGTCATGGCGATCAATCCGTATCCTGTTTTCTTCGTCATTGCCAACATGGAGTTCACCTCTACTATTACTATATAGAACCCCTACCGTACTATTTCAAGCCTGTAGCTCATTTTTTTTTGCTCGATCCGACGGGAAATCCGCCCCGCCAAAAGGACAATCTGATCCGCAAACCATGAACTCCACGTAAAAAAATGGAATTCCCGGAAAAAAATGGATTCTCCGTACCTGAAAATGCCACAACATCTTGCAAAAAAAAACCTTTACTTATCCACAGGTTCTCCACAGGCTTGTTCAAGAAAGGGACTTGGCAGTCCGATAATATGCACGTATAATGAGCGTATAGATCGAGATCAGGCCTCTGCTGTGTTCGACAAGTAGGCTTATTTGAAAAGAACCGATACCCCATTTGCGGGAACTGATTCCAGGACGATCCACTTTGGGCGGCCGGTATTTTCCCACCTTGCAACATGGGTTCTTTCCAACGAGTCTATCCGACACCCAAGTGGAGGCTTTTTTTTGCGCACTTCGAATCTTCCCCGGTACATCTGCTACAAGAAATACACGTATTGTCATCTCCTAAGGAGCCCCTAGGGGCTGAGCAAATTCGTGGCACCTTCAAGCGAGTCTTCTCGCTTGTGGGTTCTTCTTGAAGCTTGGTATTATCTTCCGGATGCTTGCTTTTTCGCCGTCTCCTGTAAGAGCACCCACAATCGTCGAAGCGACGATTGAAGGCGCCACGACTCCGCTCAGGTCCCTGGGACTCCTTAGGAGATGACAGATGATGATTCTTTCATACTCATTTGAGATCAGTCAAATACGCCTTATCCGTTTTCCAATACCGAACCACGTGCTCCGGGGTGGTGTGCGGTTCGAAGGTCATGTATCCCCGGTAACCATCCTCGCGCAGGCGCGACACCAGTCCCGGAATATTGCCCCCCCAGCGAATACTACACCCGCCCCAAACCAACCAGCACCCCAACATGAACCTATTGCAAAAACGCCCGCAACGGGCAGCCGTCGCAGCGGGGGGTGGGTTTGCAGTAATTTTTTCCCGTTTCGACGATCTGGGCGTGGTAATCGTTCCACAACGGAACGTCTCGCGACAGGTGCGACTCGAAGAACGACTTGATCGTTTCGTAGTCCGCGGCTTCCTCGATCAGCCCGTGCCGGCGGAAGATTCTGCCCGTGTAGGCGTCCACGACGAACGAAGGCTGTCCGGCGGCGTAGAGGATCATGCTGTCGGCGGTCTCGCGCCCCACGCCGTTGACGCTCAGCAGTTCGGCGCGTAATTCCTCCACCGGTTGCGAGAGCAGCGCCTCGATATCGCCGCCCCACCGCTCCCGCACGCACGTGATGAAATTGCCCAGCCGTTTGGCTTTGACGTTGAAATACCCCGCCGGGCGAATCAACTCCGCCAATTTCTTCGCCGACAGCGCCCCCAGCGCCTCGACGCTCATGCAGCCGGCGGTGTGCAGGTTGGCGACGGCTTTCTCGACGTTGCTCCAGCTGGTGTTCTGCGTGAGGATCGCGCCGACGCAGATTTCGAGTTTCCCCTCCGGGGACGCGCACCCCGAGGTGCTGGGCCACCAATGACGATCCCCGAACCGCGCCCGCATCACCTCGTACATCGACAGGAGTTGTTCGCGGATTTTCTTCGAATGCGGTTTTGTTACCATGAATCGTTACACGAGACGCGGATTCTTCGTGATTCCAACAGCGCCGAGCGGCAAGCCGGGTTTGGCGTCGGCTTGCCGTTCGGCGCTGTTTCTTCTCTTCAAAACGTTCGGCGCTGTTTCTTCTCTTCAAAACTCTCGGCGCTGTTTCTTATATGAACAGTTTCTGCACCAACCACAGCGCCGCGCCGAGCACCGCCAGGCCGCCCGTCATGTAGGCGATCAGGACGATCACCTGTCGGGGCAGTTGGTGAAGCTCCGCCACGCGCACCGTCTTGTACACCATCGCCACCGACAGGCACAGCGGCAGGATCAGCCACAGCACCGCCGCCTGCGGCACGACGATCGGATTGATAAACAGGCTCCACGCGATCACGCCGCCGCCTCCTTCCGCCGAACCGGCTCGGCGCCTTGTCCCATCATCGCCAGCAGCACCGCGTCGAACACGCACAGCAGGTTCAACAGTCCCGCGACGCCCGTGTACGCCCGCGCGACGCCCTCGGCGGGATTCGCCAGGACCACGCCTCGCTTCTGGAGCGCCGCGTCGATCCGCATCTGCACGCCGGTCGGGCGACCGTCCGGCGCGGCGACGATCCGCGTCTCGCCCAGCTCGCGCGACAGTTGCTTGTACAGGTTCTCCTGGCGATACCAGCCGACCAGCCCGTGCACGCCGGCGAGCGACTGGGCGTAGAACCACCAGCGGTCGTAGCGGCTGTCCACGGTCATCACGCCGCCGACGGCGACCCCGGCCCAGAACGTCGCGGCGACGGTGAGAAACAGAATCACCCCCCGCCGCGTCCTGCCGATGTAGACGTGCCCCGCGCCGGGGACGATCCACGCCAGAAACGCCGCGACAAACCAGAGGGGCTTGATTGGTTTCGTGTCTTTGGTCATAAAAATTTCGTTTCCGTAAAACGCATTCGTTGTCATCCTGAGCGGAGCGAGTCTTCGAGCGGAGTCGAAGAACCTTACGGTTTCATGGACGTAAGATCCTTCGACATAGCCTGTCCCTAAGGGGCTGCGCTCCGCTCAGGCCCTTGGGGCTCCTTAGGAGATGACAAGAGATTGTACACATTCTTCCAACAGGTTCCAATTACGGGGTGTTTTTATTCTTCACCGGTTCCGTCGCGGGTCGCGTCGTCGGGCGCGTGGTGGTCTTCGCGGGCGCGTCGACGGTGGTCTTGGCGACCCTTCCGCGCGTCCAGCGTTTGACCTCGAACCGCAGTTCGCCTCCCCCTCCCTGCCCTCCCCCTGTGGGGGAGGTATATTTCTCGAAATCCTTCACGTTCATCACCGGTTCGTCGTTGACGTGGGTGATGATCTCGTAAGGCCTCAATCCCGCGACGGAGGCCTTGGAACCCGGTTCGACCTTCGAGACGATCACGCCCGGCTGCTCGGCGGGGCGGCGGAAATACTGTCGCAATTCGTACGTCAGGTTCCGCACCGTCATGCCCAGGGCGTCGGACTTGTACTTCTCGGCGGTGTAGTAATGCGGCGGGCTTTGCGTGACGGCGAACTTCGCCTCGCGCACCTTTCCGTCGTGGACATACTCGGCCGTGAACTTCTTTCCGAATCCCAGGTCGGTCAGCATGCGCGTGAACTGGTTTTCCGCGCCCGGCCAGGGGCGGGGAATCTGGTCGAACAGTTGTTCGGGAATTTTATCGTACTGCTGCCAGAGCATCGGGAAATAGCTTCGCCCGGGGGATTCCACTTCCACTTCCACGGGGCTGGGTTCGCCCTCGACGTGCAGGCGCAGGAGAATATCCCCGGCCCGCAACCCGGCCCGGGAGGCGGGACTGTCGGAATAGACGTAGGAGATCAGCGCGCCGGACTGCCCGTTGCGCGTCAGGTCGGAGACCTTGTTGACGCGCGCCAGTTCGGAATTCAGCGGTTGAAGCACCACCCCCAGCCAGGCGAGGCGACTTTCCTCCTCTTCGCGGAGCGGCACGTTGGAGGGATCGACGTTTTCGTCCGGTTTCGCCAGGACGGCTTGGAGATATCGCGCCGCCGTCAGCCGCGGGCCGTCGTCGGAATGATCCTCCTGCCGCACCTGCTCCCGTCGCGCCACGGGCAGCGCCAGGAGCGTTCCGTCGGCGTCGAACAGGAACAGGTTTCCCGTCGGACCGTCCACGCGCGGGTAGATTTGTCCGCGCCGGCCCGGGTAAAATTGCCCGATCCGGCGATGCTGAACATACGCGACGCGCTTTTCCCCCTGGATGCGCAGCTCCAGGCCGGGCAGGAAATGATCCTCCAGGGGCAGCAGCTCCTTCGCGGAGAGCGAAACGACTCCCTCGCGCGGTTCAGATAGCGCGGCGGTGAAGGCGCCGTAATCCTTCAGCGTGTGGGCGAACGTCGCGTCGAGGGTCTTTCCGTCCGGGGTGTGCACCTGGATCCGGTCCAGGCGGGCGGTGATCTTGGGGGGCAGATTCGCCAGTACCAGGATCGTCCTGTCGGCGATCAGCAGTCCGATCACCTGCTTTTCCGTCACGGACGATTCCTCGAAGTCGAAACGGGATTCTTTTTTCCGCGGGCTGCGGAATCCCAGCGTCACGCGCAGGAGTCCCTTCTCCGCGTGCTTTTGGATTTTGTCCAAAAGCGCCCCGCCCTGTTCGGCGGAGATCCATGTCCAGCGTTTCCGCGGGTCGCCTTTCCAGGCGTCGCCCAGGAGCAGGTGCGTGTTCATATTCGCGCCGACGGGTTTACCCTCGGCGTCGATGAGCAGGCAAAACGGCGTGGTGAACGTCACCGCCGGGGCGTCCTTCCGGACCATCACGCCGCCCGGAGAGGGTTTGACGTACGTGGACCAGACGGTGTTGCTCCGCCGCGTGTTGACGGAAAAGAAAGGACCTTCCGCGTCGGGGTCGAACTTCAGCGGCGTCACGCCGGGCAGGGGGGATTTTGTCTTCAGGATCACGGCGTACTGGTTGTCCCTGCCGTAGGATTGCGGGGAAGCCTTCACGCGCCGTTTGCCCGCGCGAACGTGGATGCTCCTGACGAAGCGCGGGTGGATCATCGGGTCGGGGGTGAGGACTTCCGTCTCGGACAGCGCCCATCCGGGCACGCCGAGGGGACGCTCCTGGCGCACCAGGTCGCCCAGGGCGCGGCTTCGATAGTCCGCGTCGGGCAGCCAGCCGGTCAGGTACGGCGGTTCGCCCTTGTCGTATTTCAGTTCGTATTCCACGATGACGGAGGAGGGCAGGAGCGATTCCGCGACGGCGGCGAGTTGTTTCGCGTCGGGCGCTTCGGGGTCGTCCTTCGCCGGTTGGGTGGACGGGGTCGCCAAGAGCGGTATCGCGAGAGAAAGCAAAATCAACCAAACTACGCCACGCTGAACATTCTTCATATTTGATTCCTCTGTATCCAGAGTTGTCCGGGCCTTAACAGGCCCGGCTAACCGCCAAACTCCAGGTCCGGGCCTTAACAGGCCCGGCTCGTTGTTGTACCTTCTACCAGTCCCAAGTCCCCAGTGCCTATTCTTTCTCATAGTCCCGCGCGAAGTCCAGCACGATCTGCTGCATCAGGCCGTTGCGGAGCACCGTCACGACGACGCGATGTTGGGACTTGAGGTTCTTCATCGCCTCCTCGTAGGTTTGCTTCACGTCGGCGAGGGTGGTGACTTCCTTCTCGCCGACGCGCAGGAGGATGTCCTTCTCGCGCAGGCCCGCCTCGGCGGCGTTGCCCGGATACTTCACGCCGTACACGAACACGCCTTCGGTGCGGTAGAAGTACAGGTCCTCGTTGTCGAACTGGTTGACGGCCTTGACGGTCATGTCCCAGCGGGGGCAGTCGAGTTCCTCGCCCTCGACCGTGCCCTTCTCGCGCGGGGTCAGTTCGAGGTTGAGAGTCTCCCGGCCTCGCTGGAGCGTGATCTTCGCGGGGGTGTTCTTCGGCAGCATCCCCAGCGCGCGGCGCACGGCGGGGAGGTCCTCCTCCCAGACGGCGGTGACGGGCTGGTCGTTGATTTTCAGGATTCGGTCGCGTACCTTGATCCCCGCGCGGCGGGCGGGGCTTTGCGGATCGGTTTCCGCGACGATCACGCCCTCCTCGCCGGAGAAGTAGATGTTCTTCCGGAAGTCCTTGAGCGGCTGAAGCTGCAATCCCGTCCAGGACCAGTTGACTTTTTTGAATTCGCGCAGTTGCCGCACGATGATCCGGACGGTTTGGGCGGGGATCGCGAAGCCCATGTCCCCGCCGACACTCGCGCCGCGCGTGTTGATTCCGATGACCTCCCCGGCGGTGTTGACCAAAGGCCCGCCGGAGTTACCCGGGCTGATCGAGGCGTCGGTTTGCAGCCAGAGGCTGTACTCGCTGTGCTCGGGCAGGTAGCGGCGCGTGCAGGAGACGATCCCGATCGACACGGAGCGGTTCAGTCCCCAGGGCGCGCCCATCGCCATCACGAAATCCCCCTCGTGCAGGGCGTCGGAATCGCCGAGGGTCGCGTGGGGTAAGGGTTTGGCGTCGGGTCCGAGGCGCAGCTGGAGGAGGGACAGGTCGGTGTCCTTGTCGGTCCCGACGACGTCGGCGTCGAACGCCCGCCCGTCCGACAGCAGGCAGCGGACTTCGACGGCTTTATCGACCACGTGCCAGTTGCTCAGCACTCCCCCGTCGGGGGCGATCAGCACGCCGCTTCCGACGATCTCCCGCGTGATCTTCTTTCCGCCTTCGAGGCTCTCCTGGAGACACTGGATGAACACGACCGCGGGGAACACTTTCGTTTCGGCGCTCTTGACGACCTGGCGGAAATCACCCGCCTTCGCCGTCCCGCCGGCGGCGACTTCCGCGGGTTGCGGATCGCAGCCGACGAGAAACACGCTCATTCCGACAAAAAGAAGAATCCAGCCAGATCGCATACGATAAGTCCCTTTCCGGAAATTCCTGAAAATACGTATCCGTCGCGTCACCATGAATATGGGCAAATCGTAGCAGTCCGGCGGGGAAAAGTCGAATCCAATTTCTCTTCGAACGGCGATCCGGACGCGAGGGGAATTTTTTTACTCCAACGTTGGTTTTTCTACAGGTCTAATTCAAATAACGTGTTATAATTTCCCTTGCTCAATCGAGGCTCGTATCGGCGAGGAAAAACTTCTTCCATGGATGTGAATCTCCGTAGTTTCATCTTTTCGGGAGTTTTTTGTGGGGGGGGTCGCGAATCGGGCACTAGCAATACGGATCGGCGCGCCGAAATGCTCAAGGCGCAGCCGTGTTGATTGAGGACGGCGGAGGCTCAATTCATCCGCGAAAGGACATAAGATTTTATAGCTCGTGACTTTACGGAAAGTCACCTTGTTTGAAAAGTTGTTGTATTGGACAGGCGGATCGGCTGTAACCAAAAGGAGAAGTCATGAAGAGGAGAATGCTCGCGACGCTCGTGCTATTCGTTGGATGTATGGTTTTCGTAGAAAGCACATATGCATCAACATCGGTAACCTGGAATTTCGCGGATATCACGCCTCCACTGGAAGTTTCCCACGGCGGCGAATTGCATTGGACATCCCCGGATGCGATTGATCCGACGTTTCCTGAATATTATTACGAATATATGATTACCAAAGTCGAGGCTTACCTCGATCCCATTTTTGGTAACAACTACTGGCAAGACGTCACTTCATACATACCGGTAGAGTATCGTTCTGGTGACGGAACTGTTGATGGACCTTGTCCAATCAACCTTGAAACGCAAACCATCTCCCAGGGAGACATTGTCTCCGCGGAAATTCATATCTGGGCGGATGCTTCCGGTTACGGCCATGTGGACGTCACCAATGTTACATTAGGAAACCTGTTGGGTTTAGCGGATATTGAAAAAATAAAATTATCCGAAGGATACGTAACGATTACCGGCGTGCCCGAACCGCTGACGATGAGCCTGCTGGGCTTCGGCGCGCTGGGATTGTTACGCCGACGACGATAACTCTATTCAATAAAATTCGAGAGACCACGCACCAGACAGGGGCGGTGATGCAAACGCCAAAGCGTTTTCCACCGTCCCTTCTGGATTTTTTTTTGTCCCCGGGGAAGAAAACGCGAATCCCTCGGGGACGGATTCCGCGGAGGGAATCCGGTATGGGTTTTTCCTTCCCTTCTTTTTGATCCAACAGCGCCGAGCGGCAAGCCGACGCCAAACCCGGCTTGCCGCTCGGCGCTGTCGTCCTGATTCCCAGTCCCCAAACCCCAGTCCCAAGTCCCCTTCTTGCATCTCCCCGCGCGTCCTTCTACAATCCCCGCCATGCCGGAAACACCCGACGAGAAACAACCCGACGTGAAGGAAACCCCCTCCACCGAGAAACCGAAGAAGAAAAAATCCCTTCGCCGGCGGCTTTTTAAGCTGGCGATGTTCGTCCTGTACGTGCTGATCCTTTCGGAGATCGCGTCCCGCGCGTACTGGTCGATCAAGCACCGCTGGCGGGACATGCCCTTTTTCCCCGCCTGGTGCGACTGGGTGGATAAATTCTACGAGGAGATTCGCGATTCGGGCGTTCGCGACGCCGGCCCGCGAGAAGACGACGAAACGTTCGACGTGCTCCTGCTGGGCGGAAGCGCCCTGGACCGCGTCCACGACAGCCTCGCCGACGCGAAGGAGGGAAACACGATCCTCCAGGAACGATTGGGCGAAATCGTCTCGCGCCCGGTGCGGGTGTTCAACCTGGCCCATCCGGGCATGACCACGCGCGACAGTTTTTTGAAATATCGCATGTTGGCGGAGGAAGGGTTTCACTTTGATCTCGTGGTGGTGTATCACGGTATCAACGACACGCGGATGAACAATATCGCCGCGGCGAAATTCCGCGACGATTACACGCACTCGGGATTTTACAAACAGTACCAGCGGCTGAACGACTACAAACCCATCCTGCCGTACTTCACGCTGCCGTATACCCTCGAATACACCGCCATTCACATATTGAGCAGCAGGAAGATCGGCGCGTATCTGCCCAAACATCGCCCCAGCCCGGAGCAGTTGTCCCACAGCGCCGAGATCAAGACCGCCCAGCCGTTCCGCGACAACGTCGAGGGGATTTTGAATCTGGCGAAAGAGCGCCACGAGCCGGTGCTGCTGATGACGTTCGCGTGGTACATCCCCGCGAACTACACGATGAACCAGTGCAAATCCGGGCGGCTCGATTACGCCGTCTCTCCCCGGCCCAGCCTGGTCGAGATGTGGGGTTCGCTGGAAGGTGTGCCGAAGGGACTCCAGGCCCACAACGACGTGCTGCGCCAACTCGCCAAGGAGCACCCCGAAGCGATGTTCGTGGACGCCGACCTGCAAATCCCCAAGCGGGGTGAAAACTTCAACGACGTCTGCCACCTCTCGGAAGCGGGAAAAATAAAACTCCTGGAAACCTTCCTCCCGACGCTGAAGGCCGGTCTTCTGAAAGTAGCCCCGGGCGCAAGCCCTCACCTTTACCCATAATTATTGTGTTCGGTTTTCTGTCCAACAGCCTGAACCATACCTGCACCTTTCAGGGGAAAGATAAACACCTGTTTTCCTTGTCCCAACGGGACGACAGCGATCCTTTCGTTCCGCAAAATTCCAACATCGCTGCCGTCCCGTTGGGACTTGCGGGAACATAACGTTTTCCGGGGGTTCGCTGCGCTCACCCCCGGCTAAACGCTCCTCAGCCCTTTCGGGCTTCAAGACCGGTTGATTTGTGTTTTTCAGATGTGGGTAACGGTGAGCGCTTGCGCCCGTGGCTACTTTCAAAAACTCCATGTTCATCGATATCAAATATGATGCGAATAGAAATATCTCCCTGTTTTCCGCGTTTGTGGTAGTGATAATACTAACGCAAGGGAGCTTTGCCTCAGAAAGGAACGGTTACCATGACGCGGCGATGGGTGCTTTTGATGACGGTGCTGGCGACGGCGGGGGCGGTGTTTTCGGACGGGGAAAATCTTCCGGCGGCGGTTCAGGCGCTCAAGGACACCGTGGACCACTGGGGTTTGCCCTTTTCCGATCAGTTCCGCGTGTATGAAGGTTATTTCAAAACCCCCGACGCCCAGGGAAAACCGTTCCTTCTCGGCGTGGAGACGCCGCTGCGCAAGACGTTCCGCAATAAGTACTGGTTCAAGGGCAAGGTCGCCGGCGGCGTGGAGATGTCGGCCGCCCGGAACGAATGGGAGCAATTCCAGCTCGCCATTTTACCGAAGACCGGCGGGGCGTTGAAGAACGTGCGCGTGACGGCATCGGCGCTGAAAACCGGCGACGGCAAGGCGACGATCCCCGCCGACAGCGTGCGCCTGTGGCGCGTGGGATTCGTCAGAACCGCCCGGCCCCAATATCCCGTCCGCCACGTGGGCGACTGGCCCGACCCGCTGTTTCCCCTCGAACCGTTTTCGATCGACGGGAACGACCTGGGCCTGGTCTGGTGCGAAATGCACGTCCCCAAAGACGCCGCGCCCGGCGAGTACACCGGCGCGATCACCGTTCAAGCCGACGACGCGGAACCCCGGACGCTGCGCGTCCAACTGAACGTCTGGAACTTCACCTTACCGGATCGCACGCCCATTGCGATGATGGCCTGGACGCGAACCGCGCCGGACAGCCCGGAATTCCGCGCGATCGCGGAACTGCTGCTGGTGCATCATATCGATCCCATCGACATCGCAAACACGTTCGACCCGAAGGTGCTGGAGGCGAATCTCGCGTTCGGTTTCGAGCGGGGCTTGATGATGTTCAACACGCCGCGATTAAACTCCGACGAGGCGCGGGAAAAATTCCGCCCGTGTTACGAACGGCTCAAGCAGAAAGGCTGGCTGGATAAGGCGCTGGTGTATTCCAACCAGGACGAACCGCTGGAAGAGCAACTGGCGACGCGCAACATCCCGCACTACCGGGCGATTCACAAGCAACTGCCCGGCTTGCGGGTGTTCCTCGCGACGGAGTATCACCCGAAGCTCGACGAGGCAGCCGACATCTGGCTGTGCGACCTGTCGACGAATTACCACGCCTGGCGCGACGCCGGCAAGCCCGGTAAGCAGCAGTCGTGGTGGTATTTCTGTCACTTACCCATCCGGATGAATTACGAGCAGCCCCTCGTCGACGCCCCGAACATGCTCATCGACAACGACGCGATCGAGCATCGCCTGGCGTACTGGATGGCCCGGCGGTACGGTGTGAAGGGCATGTTCATCTGGTCCGGCAACCGCGACTGGCCGGGGGACGTGGAGAAATGGAAAGCCGACGGATTTCCCTGCAAGACGCAAAACGCGGGCTATCCCTACGCGGGTATCCACAACGGAAACGGATACCTGATCTACCCCGGCCCGCTGCCCAGCGTCCGCCTAAAAACCCTGCGCGACGGCGCGGAGGACTACGCGTATCTGCGGCAACTGGCGGAGGCGGCGAAATCCAACGACGCCGCCCGCGCGCTGGTAAAGGGAATCGTCCCGACGGTATTCGTCGACACCCACTACTTCACCCGCCGCCCCGAAACCCTGCAAACCTACCGAAACAAAATCGGAGAATTTCTGGATAGGAACGGGACGAAATCCAATCCATAAAATCCAACACCGCCAAACGGTAAACCGGGATGATACCCGGCTTGCTGTTTGGCGGTGTTTTTTTATTTCACTCTTTCACCGCGTCCCGCGCCTCTTCGAGTCCCTTCTTCGCGTCGGCGTTGTCGGGTTCGGCCTTGAGCCACATTTGGTAATACCGGATCGCCTCGTCGTATTTCTTCTGTTCCATGAGCGTTCGCGTCAGGCCGTTCAACGCCGCGGTGGCGTCAGGAGACGCCTCGATGGATTTTTTCCAGAATTCAATCGCCTCGTCGGTTTTGCCCTGACCTTTGCAAACCCACCCCAGGCCGTTGAAGGCGCCGGAATGCCTGGGTTCGAGCGCGACACATTTTTCCAGGGATTGACGGGCTTCGTCGAGTTTGCCCTGGTTGAACTGCGACCAGCCCAGGCCGTTGAAGGCGTGGGGATCACCGGGGTTCAACTGCACCGCCTGCCGGAACAGCTCTTCGGCCTTGGACAGCTTCCGCTGCCGCCAGAGCGCCCAACCCTTGGCCGCCAGAGTCTTCGCCTTGAGCAGGTCGGCCTTGTTTACCGTTGAAGAACCCTCGGCCGGGCTTTGCTCGATCGTCTCCGCGGAGACGAATTTTCCTTCCGGCGTGAACGTGAAGCGTTTTTCGATGATCTGCTTTTCCTTCCGTCGGATCGTCGCGAGGAACTTATAGCGGATCGACAGGTTTCCGCCGGGCGTGGTTTCCGGCTGACCCCATTGAAGCGTCTTGCGGGCGGTGATGTCCCGGTAGTTCCTGCTGAAGAAATCCTCCACCCAGTTGACGAGTTTCCCCTTGAGTACTTCTTTCTCCGCCAGGGGGGAGGGACGCCGCCTGCCGTTGATCCGTTTGGCTTCCCGAAGGTAATCCTCCGGAATCGGCGTGGGTTTTCCGTCTTTGGATTTCGTCGCGAAGAGGATCACGTGCCGTTTGGCGGGGATTCCGGCGATGGTTTGAAAATGCCTGTAGCTGGGGCTGTTGATCCCCACCCAGTAGACCTTTCCGGCTTGAAGTTTCACGGGTAAGGTGCAGGTTTTTCTTTCCTTGTCGTAATGGATTTTTCCGGTGGTCTTCGGATACGTCTGACCGCCGCCCGTCCAGGACCAGCTTTGGTCCATCATCGGTTGATCGAACGTGACGGTGATTTTGCTCAGCCTTGGATCCACGTCGTCGGAGAAAGCGACGGGAACCGTGGAAATCACCCGTGGAATTCCATCTCGGGTTTGCGGCGCATCGCCCTTCGTTATATTTGTTGACTTGTCGGAAGATTCCGACATCATCGAATGACGGGATTCATAGGGGCCATACTGAACGTGGATACCACCGTTTTTCTTTGAAAGAACATGCAAAAGAAATACTTTTTCATCCGCCGTCATGACCCGCAATTTAATGGGGATTTCAGGAAGCGGATAAAACGAAGCCCCGCCTTGGGTTTCCGAAGGATTAAGTGTCCTTGCATGTGTCGAATGAAGTTGCATCAGCGAAGCGCCCCGCAATAAAATCAATCCTTCTGAAAATCCAACATCTCCCATACCCCAATCTTCAAAATATTTGGACAACTGATTGTCATCCGAAAGTTTGGGTAAACGCAGCATCTTCCCGCCGGCCAAATCCAAAACCACTTTCGCTTTTTTTGTTTCGATCTTGGGAGTGTGCGAGGATAAATCATGGCGGCCTCAGGCGGCGGCTTTTTCTTGTGTCCAGTAGGTTCGCCACAGGCCGCTGTGATAGAT
>JAFGJE010000210.1 GCA_016929245.1 Phycisphaerae bacterium | reverse complement strand
TCGGCCACGGAGGGCCGAGAACATGATTGAGAAAATAAATGGAAAAGGCAAGGCCGAAAGAATCCCAATCGACTCTTGCCGACAAAATAAGTCTGCAAACACAAAATCACGGCAGTGCCATTCGTACCTGACCCCTTTATCTGGGGAAAAAACCGCGCGCAGTGATTGTCCGTTCCGTCTTGGATTGGGACGGGAGGGAACCGTATTCGCCCATCCGGCCCGCGTTTGGCGGAACAACATTTCCCCTGTGCGAGGATACGGACTCCTCGCGTTTGGATGGGACACTGAATTGTAGCGGTCAAACGCTCAGGTGCGAGGCCGCGCCTCGTTGACGTTCAGCGCTCGTCCGCCCATGTCCTGGCCGTTCATCGCTTCGATGGCGGCTCGGCCTTCGTTGTCGTCGTTCATTTCGACGAAACCGAATCCGCGGCTTCGGCCGGTGTTCCGGTCGATGATGACTTTCGCGCGGTCCACGGAACCGTGGGCGGCGAAAATCTGTTCGAGGTCACTGTCAGTCGTGTTGTAGGGGAGGTTTCCAACGTAGATATTCATTCTGCCCATTCTCCGGACGACGGTTTCCTTCGACTTTCACGCAATCTCACTGCCACCGTCGCCACCTGTCAAAATCCACACGGGCCCGCGGCCCGCCTTACACAACCATCCATTATAAGTAGGATTAGGAAAAAGCCAAGATGATTTTTGAATTCATTTTTCTTCCCGCTCGTCCCGGAATTGTTCTACACTATCCGGCTATGACGTGGATTGTGGGAATCCTGTGGATTGGATGGTCTCAACCGGCCTGGTTGTGGGCGGGATTGGCGACGATTCTGCCGGTGGGAATCGCGGTGTGGAATCACCGACGCGGGGTCCAAATCCGCCGATGTGCGGTGGTTCTGCAATCCCTGGCGTTGTTGCTGGCGGCGGTGAGTCTGGCCGGGCCTGTCGTTCCGTTTTCCACCCGCCCGCCGCGATGGCTGGTGTTCCGGGACGTCTCCGCTTCGGTGCAAGGACAGAACCAGGAATTGCCTTTGCCTGAAAACGTCGCTTTTGACCGATTTTCCTTCGCCGGGACGTTGGGCGAGGAAGAACGCGACGAGACGCACTTGCGCCCGGTTCTGGACTGGGCGACGTGGGCCGTCCAAAACGGACGTGCGGACGGCGCGATCCTGCTGACGGACGGGCAGTTTCAGGACGACTGGCAGCCGGCCGCCCGCCGGTACGCCCGAACTCGCGCCCCGTTGTGGATCGTCCCCCTCGCCGCGCCGCCGCCCGACGCGCGGATCGAAAGCGTCACGGTCCATCATCGGCCGTCCCAAAGGAGGCTGCGTTCAGTTGCCACATACGATATTCGTATCCGTCTTGGCGCCAACGCTCCGACGCGTCGAACGGTTCGCCTGTTTCGACTTTCACCGGGGGAGACGAAACGAAACGTATCCGAAAGCGAAATCGTTCTGGAACCGAATCGACCCGCGACGATTCACATGCGGGATGTGCTGCCCAGGGATTCCGCGGGCGTCTGGCAGGCGGAAATCTCTCCCCACGATTCCCTGCCGCAAAACGACACGCTCCAGGCCGCCCACCTACCGGTACAGTCGCGCATCGCGTGGATTGGAATCCGTCCCGGCGATACGATTACGCGACTCAATGTAACTTTCCTTGAACCCAGCGAGGCGCCGGCCGATCTGACGGGTTGGCTGGGATACACCAGCGTTGTTCTCGCGGACGCGACGGGGAAACTGCTTTCCCTGCCTCAACGGATCGCCCTGGCGGAGTATGTTCGCTCCGGGGGCGGGTTGGTGCTCCTGGGCGCCGGCCCGCACGAGACGCCCGCCGAGAGAGACGATCCGTTGAATCAAATCCTTCCCTTGCGGGTCGATCCGTTCGAGCGAAATCCTTTGGCTCTTACGGTCGTTCTGGACGCTTCCGGTTCGATGGCCGAGGCGACCGGTTCGCCGCCTCAGGCGAAATGGTCCCTCGCCGGACAGGCGATCCTCGCCCTGCGCGAACACCTCACCCCCAGGGATCGCCTGCGCGTGATCGTGTTTTCCGACGACGCGCGAACGATCTTCCAGTCCGACCGGTCGGGATTGGATTTCGCCGTCCTGGCTGAGGCGCTGCAACAGGTCCATCCGAACGGGCCTACGAACATCACGCCGGCGCTTCAGCGGGTGTTACAAACGCCGCCGGATGCCGAACGGACGAATCTTGTCCTGGTTCTGAGCGATTTACAGACCGCGAAATTCGACCCCGCCGACATGGCGAAGCGATTCCGGGAGCAGGCAAGGCGTTTGGCGGTCGTGGCGACCGGTTCGGCGAGCCTGACGGCAACCCCCCTGGCGCGATGGGCGAAAGAACTCAACGCGCCGTTGATCCATCGCGAGCATCTGCAAGGGTTGGCGGACGTGTTCGGAAAATTGTGTCGCCGGGCGCGCGGGGAGGAGGTTCGGCGCGGCGATTTTGCTATTCGATACGAGTCCGCCCGCCCGTCCGGGGCGCGGATCGAGCGGATCGACGCGTATGTTCCCGCCGCGGCGGCGCCCTGGGGACAGGTCTTCGCGAGGATCAGGCAAACGGACGATCCGCTGACGGTGTTCGGATCGGCGGGATGGGGCGCGACGGCTGTCATTTCCGCGCCGCCCGAGGCTCTATCGACCCGACCCGGAGGGGTGACACTGCTTCGTGAAGTGATTGCTCGAATCCACCGGCCGATGAACGATCCTCGTTACGACGCGCGAACCACGCGCGACGGCGAAAGGATTCAGATCCGGGCGACGGTGCGGGACGACGGACGGGCGGTGAATCTCCTGGACCTCCAGGCGGATATAGTCACTCTATCCAATCCGGCGGCGGAGATATTGACGGTGACATTGGCGCAGGTCGCGCCCGGCGCGTATGAAGCGGCCGTTCCCCTCACGCCGGGACAGGAAGGCGCCCTGGCGGTGCGGGTGAAGGAAGTTCCTAATGGGCGTAGCTGCCGGCGGGGTGTCGTGCCGGGGGGATATCCCCGCGAGTTCGCCCGCGTCGGAGTGAATTACGAAACCCTGCGCGAACTGCAAGCCGTCACGGGCGGGCGGATCGTCGAGGCGGCGACGTTTTCCTCCCCCGGGATGCGTCAAGAGCTGCAACGTCCCCGACGGCGGGGGCGTTCGATCTGGCGGATGACTCTTTCCGGTGCGCTTCTGGCGATGCTTGTCGCATGGTGGGTTGGGAGGAGGAAAACCGAATCAGTCTAAAAAGCTTCATACAGTCATCCTGAGCGAAGCGAGTCGTGGCACCTTCAAGCGAGTCTTCTCGCTTGTGGGTGCTTCCGGAAATCGCACCTTCAAGCTCGAAAACGAGCTTGAAGGTGCCACGATACCGTACCCGTGAGGTCCTTCGACTTCGCTCGAAGACTCGCTGCGCTCAGGATGACAAGGATCCGTCGCGCGGGGCACGGACCATCGATTGCTTTCACGCTCCCTCGCCCCCGCCCGTGTCGGGTTTTTTCTTTCGACGTCGCCCTCGGCGTCTTTTGCTGTGGGAGGTAGTTTCGCTTCCGTCGCCGGAGGACGGCGCCGGTTTGGGTCTGTTTTTTTGCTTTGCTTGTCCCTGGGATTGCCCTTTCGCGCCGGGGGTTTTCGATTTGTCGCCTTCGCCGGGGTTTTTTTTGCGCCGTCGTCGCCGGCGATGCTTCTTCCGGGCGTCCTCCCCGTCGGGCGTCGCGGGGGTGGGCGCTTCTTCGGATGACTCCACCGAAGGCGCCTCGGCGGGAGGAATTCGCAGGGATTCTGCCTCCAGTTCGGCGGCCTTTTTCGCTTCCGCCCGTTGGAGGGCCGCCTGTTTGGCGGCGTGTTCGCGGAGCTGCTCTTCCGAGGGCGGTTCGAGGTTTCGCTCCAGAATCTCCTCGACCGGAACGACGGCGAACGTTCCGTCGTACAGCGCCAGGCGCACCAGTTGCGTGATAATCTGCCCGTCCACCACGCGCCCGATATGCCCTTTCGTGCGCACCCAGGAGTTTCGCCTGGGCAGGGTTTTCTTGAGTTCCTCGTAGCATTCGTCCTCGTAGCGCAGGCAGCACATCAGGCGGCCGCAGCGGCCCGAGATTTTCGTCGGGTCGAGGGTGGCTTTCTGCACCTTGGCCATTCGCATCGAGACGGGCTTTAGGTCCTTGAGGAATTCTTTGCAGCAGCAGGGCTGTCCGCAGCGTTCGTAATCGGCGACCAGCCTCGCCTCGTCCCGCGCGCCGACCTGGCGCATTTCGATGCGCGTGCGGAACTGACTCGCCAGGTCCCGCACCAGCGAACGGAAATCCACGCGCGTCTCGGCGGTGAAATAGAACACGATCCTCTCGCCGCCGAGCATGTGCTCGGCCTTGACGAGACGCATGGGAAGGTTGCGTTCCTTGATCTGCTCGCGACAGTACCTGCTTTCCTCGCCGGCGGAGTTGTGCAGGTGGCGGTAGTCGATCAGGTCCTGCGGATTCGCCGGACGCAACACCCGCCCGCCGCGACGGAAGGGGTAGTTTTCGCTGGAGGTTTTCAGATATTCGGTCAACGTATCGGGCGTGATGCAATTGCCCGCGGGACGGGATTCCTCCGCGTCCGAACCGGTGGAGCGGTTCACGAGGGAGATCACCTCGCCGAGTTCCACGCCGCGGTCGGTGCGGATGACCACTTTGGTTCCCGACCGGAGTTTGTGTTTTTGGTTGTAGCGAAATTCCCCGAGGAATCCCATCATCCCGTACCGGATCACCGCCGTCGGGCCGGCCGGTTCGTCGAGGGTCTGGTCTTCCTCCGGGGTTTCGGGGGGCGGCTCCAGGGATTCGTCGGATTCGACGATATCCAGAAGCTCCTCGTCCTGCTTGTCTTGCGATTCGAGGGTTTCGGTTTCGGCGAGTTCCTCCGGCGGGGGGGAATCGTCCGGGGAGATCATGGGGAACAATGAATCGATATCCGGAAGACAAGGGGATTCCGGCGCACTGAAATCGTCGTCCGGCCCGGAGGCCGGCTGGTCCGCGTCGGTCATGGCAGACTCCAACATTCGATCACCGCGGCGGCCCGCGGACAGGATAAAAACGTTTCACGTCCCCGGCCCGTCACCGGGGGTCCGTACGCGACGTCGGGAACGCGCCGGGCGGTTCCCGCCTTTCGCCACACCCGCGAACTTCATCAAAGCCCGCGGCAGCGGCTTTATGGATTATATCGGATACATTCCCACGAACCCAAAGAAATTCCCGCCGGAGCGGAGGATGGGAGAAACGGAACTTTCCGGAGTGAGGAAGAAAACAACACGTCCGACACGGAGATACAGGATTTTCAGTAATTCGAATGAACGGATTCGTGCAATACGTAAAAGTGGTTACTGTCCATGGGACGATTGAAAGCAGCCCCGGGCGCAAGTTCTCACATGTACCCATAATATGAAAATACGTATAGAGTGGATTTGAAGCCCGAAAGGGCTGGTCAGCGTTTAGCCGGGGGTGAGTGAAACGAACCCCCGGTTGGTGTTTTTCTATGCGAGTCCCAACGGGACGACAGCGAATCATGGATATCCATCCATTGGGAACAATTCCAACATCGCTGCCGTCCCGTTGGGACTCGGATAATAAGATCGCTTTCCGGGGGTTCGCTGCGCTCACGCCCCGGCTAAACGCTGTTGTCCCTTCGGGACAAAGTATTCTTCTCCGTATCTCAGCGTCTCCGTGTCGGACGTGTTGTTTTTCTCGCGTAGGGCGGGAGTTGTTGTAGCAGGAACGGTCGTACCGGAAAAAAATGGCTGGCTTGAAGGGGGGAGATTCTGGATAATATCCTATCCGGCGACGGCGGGGAGGCTGTGCGCCATTTTGGGAACGACTGAGAGAACGGACTTATGAGTACGGATTATAAAATCGGCATCGTGGTAGGGTTGGTGGTTCTGATCGCGGGCATCGTGTATTTTCTCCTCAGCGGGGAAGCCGACCAGAACCAGCCGCCGATCGAGGGTATCCCCAACGCGGCTCCGAACCAGGTGGCGGAATCCGCCGAACCGGCGGACACGGCGTCCCTGGACGAGGACGGACCGGTGGAAGTTCCTCTGGAATCCCCGGCCCCGGACACCCAGCCGGTTGTGACGACGCCGGAGGTTCTCACGCCCACGGTCGCGGTCCCGACGACCGCGCCGGCGGAGGCGGGATTTGAACTGTATGACGACGCCGACTCCGCCGCCGCGACGCCCCCCGCCGAGGCGACGGAGGAATCCGAAACGATCCGGATCACCGAAGCGCCCGTCGAAGACGCGAACGAAAGCAACGGATTCCAGTTGACCGAAGACGCCGAGGAAGCCTTTTCGCAACCCGACCCCGAACCGGTGATTCGTCCCATCGCGCGCGCGGACGAATCGACGGCGGACCTCGTGAAAACCGGCGGGACCTACGTGGTGAAAAAAGGCGACAACGGTTTCTGGATCATCGCCCAGCGCGTCTACGGACCGAGCAACGGAAAATACTGGACGCTCATCCAGAAGGCCAACCCCGCCGCCGACACCAACGCCCTCCGCGAAGGGCAGATGCTGAAAATTCCCCCGCTTCCCGCGGAAGCGACCGCGTCGCGGGACATCGCGTCCGCGGGGACGGACGATCGTTCCCGATTCGGCGAGGTCACGACGGGGGAGGGCGGAAATCAGGTGTACGTCGTCGCCGAGGGCGAAGCGGGCCTGTGGGGCGTCGCGGAGAAGGTCTACGGCAAAGGGCAGCTCTGGGAGCACATTCAACGGGCGAATCCGAGCGTCAAGCCCAGCGCCCTGCGCCCCGGGATGAAACTGGTCATCCCGCCGCTTCCGACGACGCGAACCCGCCCGGGCGCGATCTCCTCCACCCCCCAGACGCCCACGAGAACCACCGCCCCCGCGTCGGGACGCCGCGGGGAGGTGTTCACGGAAAACGGCCGGCGGTACTACGTCGTCCAGGCCGGCGATAAGGGATACTGGGGGATCGCCAAAAAGGTATACAACGACGGGAAGTACAGCTACCTGATCGACCGGGCCAATACGGGCGTGGATTCCTATTCCCTCCAGCCGGGCGATAAGCTGGAAGTGCCCCCTCTTTCCGCGTCGAGCGACGGCGCCGCGCCGCTTCCCCGACGCGCCCCGACGCCCCCCCGACGCGCCGCGAGACCCGCGCCGAGTCCGCCCGCCGACGGCGAACCGGATTTCGGTCCGTAAAAGATACATTTCGGACTCATCCTCGCGAGCTCAAAGGTCCGATAACCAGACGATAGAGGTGTAGGTATGAAACGACGGCGCGAATGGATCGCCGTGTCCATGGCGGTGATGTTGCTGGTCGGGGGCGGGTGTTCGGAATCGAACGGTCGATGGAAGAAGATTTCTCTCAAACGTCCGTTGCGCGACGACGAGAAGATCGCGGTTCCCCCGGACATTCTGAATACCATCGCGGAGAAGTGCACGCTGGTCAGTTCCGCCGACGCGCCGATCAGCGCCTGGGGGGTGGCGGTGGGGCTGGACGACAAGGGCTCGTCGGAAGTTCCCCCGGAACTCAAGAGCGACCTGACGAAATACCTCAAAAGCCAGATCAAAATTTCCGACGCGATCGTCGACACCGAGGGCGTGACGGTGCAGGAATTTCTGGAGGATCGCGACACGGCCGTGGTTTGGGCGGAATCGGTCATCCCTCCCGGAGCGCCGCGGGGTACGAAGGTGGACGTTCTGGTCAGCGCCCCCCCGCGAACCCAGACCACCAGCCTGGAAGGAGGGTTGCTCCTGCCGATCGATCTTCGCTGGGAGCAGGGCGCCGGAGGAATGCGGAAACGGTTTCTCAAACCCCTGGGAAAGGCGGAAGGTTCCATTTTCGTCAATCCGTTCCTGGACCCCAACAAACCGTCGGATCGCATGCGCCTCCGCCGAGGGCGCATCCTCGGCGGATTGACGGTGCTCGAGGACATGCCCCTGCGACTGCAATTGCGGGAACCCGACTACCTCATGTGCAACGTCCTCCAAAAGCGCATCAATGAACGTTTCCCCGTCCGGGGGCGGCAGAAGGTCGCCCAGGCGAAAAGCCGCTATTACATCGAAATTCATATCCCCCCCGATTTCCGGGAGGATTACCACCATTTCCTGGATCTCCTGATGCACCTTCCGCGCTCCAGCGGACCGGGAGAATTCGAGGAGCAGGCCGCCCGCGTCGCCGAGGCGATGGAAGTCCCCGACGCCAGTCATGACTCCCTGGCGACGGTCTGGGAGGCGATGGGACGGGCGGTGCTGCCCGTCGTGCAGAAAATGTACGCGTCCAAAAATCCCGAAGTCGCCTACTACGCCGCCCGCACCGGGCTGCGCCTCGGCGACCGGGGACTGGCCGGTCCGATTCTCGTGCGGATCGCGCAAATCTCCGGGGATCCCAGGCAACTCCGCGCCATTACCGAACTGGGACGGCATCCGGACGTCCACGAGGCGATGCAGCCGCTGCGAGACCTGCTGAACGACCGAAACGAACTGGTGCGCATCGCCGCGTACGAATCCCTGGTCCAGCGGGGCGATTTTTCCTGCATCCAGCGGCACGCCATCGACCGCGGCGCGTTTCAGGAGGAACTTCCCGCCTTTACGGTGGATGTCGTGGATTCCCAGGGGGAATTCGTCATCTACGCCCTGCGGACGGGAACCCCGCGGATCGTGCTGTTCGGGAAGAATATGCCCATGGCCGGGTCGATTTTCTTCAACGATCCGACGGAAACCGTCACCATCTTCAGTAAAACCGCCTTGCCCCAGGAGGAAGTTCAGAAAATCCGACAGGCCGATCCCTCCCTCGGGGAAGACGTCCTTCGCGGGGATCACGTGGTGGTGTTTCGCAAGTTGTCCGGAAGCGAGGAGATCAGCAAAAAGTTCCGGATTCCCTTCAAGGTTTGGCCTTTGATTCGCGTATTGGGCTCCCGCCCCCGCCCGGACGCCGAAACGGGGATGGTTCCCGGACTGGGACTGTCCTACTCCCAGGTGGTCGGCGTGTTAAGTCGATTGTGCAAAGAGAATTCCATTCGCGCGAAATTCGTCTTGCAAACCCTGCCCGAATTGCAGAGAATCTATCAGTTGACTCCTAGTGAAGGTAGACCGGATACGGAAGATCACTAGATGTGGTATGTGCCGACCGTCGCGCGATGGGCGAACGGATTCTTTTTGCGTTAAGGAAAACGCGGCGCCATGAAACTGAAAAAACTGATTCTCGCGGGTTTTAAGAGTTTTGCCGACCGCACGGAATTCGATTTCGACGACGGTATCAGTTGCGTCGTCGGTCCGAACGGGTGCGGGAAGAGCAATATCGTCGACGCCATCAAGTGGGTTTTGGGCGAGCAGTCCGCCAAGAGCCTGCGCGGCGGGGAAATGCTCGACGTCATTTTCAACGGTTCCTCCTCCCGGAACAAATCCTCCCAGGCGTCGGTCACGCTCGTGTTCGACAACGACACCGGACTGCTCCAGCCGAGCATCAACGGCGAAATCCAAGCCACCGAAACCGTTTCCGTGACGCGAAGGCTGTTTCGTTCGGGGCAGAGCGAATATCTCATCAACCAGCAGCCCGCGCGGCTGCGCGACATCAAGGACATGTTCCTCGACACGGGCGTGGGCACCAACGCCTACAGCATTATCGAACAGGGGCGCGTCAGTCAGTTCCTCCAGGCGACCCAGGAGGAGCGGCGGGCGTTTTTCGACGAAGCGGCCGGCATCAGCCGCTACAAGCAGCGGAAGAAAGAGGCCCTTCGCAAACTCGACCGCGTTGAGCAGAACCTGTTGCGCCTGCACGACATTCTCGCGGAGGTGGAAAAGCGCCTTCGCTCCATCAAGCTGCAGGCCGGCAAGGCTCGGAACTACCAGACCTATTCCGAACACCTCAAGGAACTGCGCAGCCTGTTTTTCCTGGCGCGATATCACACCCTGCGAGGGCGACGCAAGGACCAGGAAGCGCACATCAACATGTCGGCGGACAAGCTCGCCGCGGCCACCGGCCGGGTGGGGCAACTCGAAGCCGCCCAGGCGTCCACGGAAGTGGAATCCGGCCAACTCGACCAGCAGGCCCGCGACCTGCAGGCGACCCTCGCCGGCTTGCACGCGCAGATCACGACGCTCCAGGAGCGCGTCGAGATGCAGACGAAGCGCGTCGAGGAACTCAACGAGCAGATTCTCACCGGTTCGCATCGTTGCGAGGAACTGGAAGCGAAGATCGACGAATGCGCCAAGGACCACGCGGCCGGTGAGGCGGAACTGACCCAGGTGACGCGCCGGGTCGAGGAACTGCAAAACGCCTGCGAAGAACAGCGACAAGCCCACGCCGACGGCGAGAAGGCGATCCACGAACTCCAGGGACGCCTCGAAGAGGAAAAAACCGGCGTGATGGACCTGCTGCGCCGCACCAGCCAACTGCACAACGACGTTCACACGATCGGCCTGCGAAAACAAAACCTCAGCGGCGAGCGCGATCGGGTGTCCCGGCGCGCGGACGAACTGGCCGAATCCCTCCAGGCGCTGGTGGTGGAACACGCCCAGGAGAAGACCCGCCTCCGGGACATCCTGGAAGTCATCGAGGATTCCCAGGCGAAGCTCGAAGAGGTCAAATCCTCCTCCCTGAGTCTGATCGACACGGAAAAGGACGTCAACCGTCAACTCGCCGAAACCCGCGAGCAGCGCAGCAGCGTCACCGCGCGGATGCACACCCTCCGCGAGATGCGGCAGAAGCTCGAGGGCGTCGCCGGGGGCGCGAAGCGCGTCCTGGAAGCCGTCGCGCGCGGCGAAGTCACATGCGTGCACGGGCTGCTGGGCGATTTTATCGAAACCGACGTCCGCCACGCGAAACTCGTCGAAGCCGCCCTCGGCGGCGCGGACCAGCGATTGCTGGCGGTTCATTCCCAGCAGGTGCGGGCGGAAATCGACAAACTCGAAGAATGCCTCGGCCCCGGCGGGGCCGCGGAGGTGATCTGCCTCGACCGCGTCAACGACCTGCACGCCGACGAAGCGACCGTCCAGTGTCCCCAGGCCGTCGGGCGCGTGCTGGACATGGTGCGCTTCGACGCCTGGCTGGAACCGACGATGTGGCGACTCCTGGGACACACGCTGCTGGTGCGAAACCTCGCCGACGCGATGCTCGCCAACGACATCACGCCCGAGGGATATCGCTTCGTCACCGTCAACGGCGAAGTGCTCGAACCGGACGGGCGAATCCGTCTCGGCGCGACGAACCAGGGCGCCGGACGCATCGCCCAGCGCAGCGAACTGTCGGACCTGCAGCAGCGGCTGACCGCGCTGGAGAGGGACATTGAGCGGCTCCAGAAGGAAGGCGCCGACGTGACCGCCCGTCGCGAGCACATCGAGGAACAACTGCACAACCTGCGAACGGCGCTGTACGAAGCCAACTTCGAGAAAACCGAAAGCGAAAAGAACATCGCCTCCCTCGAGGAAAAAATCACCGAGCAGCAGCGGCAGGCGCCCCTGCTGGCGGTGAACCTCAAGGACATCGAGAAGGACATCGAGGAGGCGATTCGCACCGAACACGAAACGAAGGACAAAGTCGCCCAACTGGAGACGAACAAAACCCGGCACGACGCCGCGATCGAGTCGCTCGAAGCGGAACTGAACCGCACCCGCGAGCGACAGCAGGAACTGGCGGAACGGCGCACCGAGATGCGGGCGCAACTGGCGGCAGCGGAGCAGAAAAAGGTCGCCCTGCGCGAATCCACCGACCGCTTGGCGCGGCAGCGCGAGGGGATGGAACAGGAGTTGACGAGCGCCCGGTCGAACATCGAACTGGACCGGCGGCGTCGCGACGAGGCGCAGGAGCAGATCACCGCCGCCCGCGGCGAGGTGGATGAACTCTACGCCCGGCAGCAGGAATACCAGGCCGAAGCGGCGGATATCGAGGAATCCCGTCGCGGCCTGACCGAACGCCTGGCGGAAATCCGTCGCGCCTTAACCGAGCAGCGCGGCGTCGTCGAGGCGATCCAGCGGGAGCAGGGCGATCACCGCGTGAAACTCGGCGAGATCGACGCGCACATCGGCGACCTCATCAACCGCGCCGCCGACGAGATGGGCATGAACTTAACGGAACTCTACCCCTCCTACGAACACGACGACCAGCGCGACTGGCAGGCGGTGGAGGATGAGATCAACGATTTGCGCGGGAAGATCGAACGGCTGGGCAACGTGAACCTCGACGCGATCACCGAGCAGGAAGAACTCGAACAGCGACACGAATTCCTCAACGGGCAGATGCAGGACATCGAAAACGCCCAAAAGCAGCTCGACGACCTGATCCGCCGGCTGAACAAGGAATCCCGCGAGCGGTTCGTCGAGACCTTCACCGCCGTCCGCGAGAATTTCCAGACGCTCTTCCGCAAGCTCTTCGGCGGCGGCAAGGCCGATATCATGCTTACCGATCCGGAGGACGTGCTGGAGAGCGGCATCGAAATCGTCGCCCGCCCTCCGGGCAAGGAGCTTCGTTCGATCAGCCTGTTGTCCGGCGGCGAGAAGACGATGGCCGCGTTGGCGATGATCTTCAGCTTCTTCCAGGCCAAGCCCTCGCCGTTCTGCCTGCTGGACGAAGTGGACGCCGCCCTCGACGAAGCCAACAACGAACGCTACAACGCGCTGGTGAAGGGATTCGTCGGAAAGACGCAGTTCATCATGATCACGCACGCCAAGCGGACCATGTCCATCGGAAACGTGCTGTACGGCGTGACGATGCAGGAACCGGGCGTCTCGCGCCAGATCAACGTCCGCTTCGAGGAAGCGGACCAACTCGAAGAAACCCTCCAACCGGCGTGACGAAAAACAACGAGCGGCGGGATAAAACGAGCGGCGGGTGTAAACCCGCCGTTTTCCCACCGTTTTTCTTCCAATGGCGCATCCCTCGCGTTGACACGCCTATCTTTCCCCACATCTCGAAAACAGGTATCTGTTTGTTTTGAAGCCCGATAGGGCTGATCAGCGTTTAGCCGGGGGTGAGCGTAGCGAACCCCCGGTTGGAGTTTTTATGTCGGAGTCCCGACAGGACGACAGCGAATCGGGAATCTCCTTCCATTCGGTAAAATCCAACATCGCTGCCGTCCCGTTGGGACTTGTATCATTACATCGTTTTCCGGGGGTTCGCTGCGCTCACCCCCGGCTAAACGCTGCCAGCCCTGTCGGGCTTCCATACCGATCTGGATGATTATTTTCAAAATGTGGGTGAAGGTGAGCGTTGACACGCGGGGATCGTTTTTTTATTTTCAGCTCACCATCCCCGACAATCCCAGGCGGATGTTGGATTCCGTCAGGCTTCCGCTGCCCAGGCTTCGGAACGCGGCGATGATCACGCGACAACCGTTGATCGACATCTGGATGGTATTGGGGTAATTCCGGTAGTGGGAGCGGGAGACGCTCTGCCCGGTCCGGATCACCGAAACGATGAACGTCACGGCGATGCGCTGATGCAGGCGGCTCATCACCTCCGCGAAATCCCGGTTGACGTCCTCGTCGGATTCGGAAAAGCGCCACCCTTCCAGCGATTCCATCTCGGCCATGTCCCGGTAGGGGTGGGAATGAAAATGCCCCACCGCCTGAAACTGCGGATACAGCGACCGGGTCGCGGTGAGGATCGCGTCGAGACTACGCGGATTGGGTTCGACGAACAGGTACTGCGCCTCGGCCGAGAGTTGCGGCTGGGATCGCATCACCGACACGTAGCGGGTTTTTCGCGTGCCGGCGCGGCGGCGCTGGTGCGGAACGTCCCGCATCATCCCCAGGTTCACGCCGTAGACCTCGTATCCCTTGCGCCGTTTGGAACGCGGCGAGAGATACCCTTCCAGCGCGCTGATGAGCATCCCCTCCACCGCCAGGGAATCCAGCACCACCTCCAGGTCGACGAACTGCTCCTCCAGCGCGTCGTGCCAGTCCAGCGTGTCGTAGGGGATCAGCGGAAGATTCACCGCCGGATCCCAGTCCACCTCCTTCGCCAGGCGGTGCACGTACGCCCAGGTGCGCGGACGAACCTTGTACAGCGTCCGGCTTCGCGGTTCGGAGAGTTTGTAAAAGTAGCGGGCGCAGAGCGCTTCGGGCAGGGTGCATTCTTCCCGGAGATACTGTTGAAGGTTCCCCAGGTGCGTGCGCAATCCCCGCGCGGCGCCCGAATCCGCCAGGTTCGTCAACGCCTCGGGCGGCCTGGCGGTGACCAGAAACTCCAGCAGCCACCGCAGCCCGACGCGCAGACGGGACCAGCGATCCTGGAAATATTCTTCCAGGTCGCCTCGAACCCGTTCCGTCAGTTTTTCCAGTTGGGTCTGCGACATGACGTTACCCACACCCTCGCCTGAAAGGCGAAAGGAACATAGCCCAGGGCAACGCCCTGGGGAACGGATAGCAAACCATCGTAAGCCCTGCAAGGGCGTGACAATTTGTCGCGCCCTTGCAGGGCTTTTGTATATTAATCTTTCCAAACCCAGGGCGTTGCCCTGGGCTATGATGTTTCAGCTCGTTGGGCTGATTCATCAGGATTATAGAAATCACTCATTTCCATATTTTATCTAAAACACATTTTCACCGGGATAGGGAATCGCCGGCGGCAGGGGGGTGGCGATGTCTTCCACGCCCAGGAGTTTCACCGCGTCGAACAGCGCCTTCCCCGCGTGCCCGAACGCCACCGCGCCGTGATGCGGATAATGCTTTCCGATCAATACATGCCGGTAGAACCGCTGGAAATTCGGAATCGCGAACACGCCGATCGCCCCGAAACTTCTGGGGTCGATGTCCAGCACCTCGCCCTGGGCGATGTAGCTGCCGATCCCGCCCTTCGCGCCGCCCTGGACGCGGAAGAACGTGATCGCCCCCGGCGCGATCTGCCCTTCCAGCGTGCCGCGGGTGATGTCCGGTTCGGGGGCGTCCGGCTCCATCAGGCGGTTCATAATCAACTGGTACTTCAACGAGCAGTTCTTCATGCAGCAACTCGGCGTGTTGCCGCAGTGGAAGCCCATGAACAGGTCTTCGACGGCGGCGCCTTTCAGGTCGGTCTTCTTCGTGACCATGTCGCCCGGCACGGAGTTGTTGATATCCAGCAGCGTCGCGGGGGTTCCCGTCGCGAGGTAGCAGAGATATTCGCTGAAGGCGCCGTACATGTCCACCTCGCACGCGACGGGCATCCCGCGGGACGCGAGGCGGGAATTCACGTAGCAGGGCACGAACCCGAACGCGCTTTCAAACGCCGGCCAGCACTTGTTCGCGAAGGCCACATAATCCCGCGAACCGAGGTTTTTCTCGGCGAACCGCAGCAGCGCCACCTCGAACCGCGCGAGCTTCGGAAGCAGGTCGGGGTAGGTGTTGCCCGCGCCGAGTTCCTTGGCCATGTCTTTGGCGGTCTTTTTGACCGCCGGGTCGTTTTCGCCGACCGCCTGGAAGAGCTGGAGCATGTCCAGCTCGGAATTTTCCATGACCTCCACGCCCAGTTCGTAGAGTTGCCCGATGGGTGCGTTGCAGGCGTAGAAATCCTGGGGACGCGGGCCGAACGTGATGATCTTCAGCCCCGCCACGCCGATCAGGATGCGGGCGAGAATCTCGAAATGCGCGATTTCGTCGGCCAGCGCGTCGGGCAGACCGACCGGTTTGGCGGGGATGTGCACGCTCAGTTCGCGGAGGCGGAAATTGTAGGAGGCGTTCAGCAGCCCGCACAGCGCGTCGCCGCGCCCGCCGACGAGGGAATTTTTCGACTCTTCCGCCGCCGCGCAGGCCATCACCGCCCCGGGGAATTCCTCCGCGAAGATCGCCAGCGGACCTTCCGGACCGAAGTTGCCGAGGTAGATCACGGCCGCGTTGCACCCGGCTTCCAGGGCTTCGCCCAGGGCGGCCATCGCGTCGTTTTCGTTCTCGATGATCGTCTTGCAGGCGGTGACCTTCAGTCCTTTCGCGCGGCAGGATTTCGCGAGGGCGCCTAAGCGGGTGCGCGTCAGTTCGATGGGGAAGCAGTCCCGGCTGACACCGACCAGCGCCAGCTTCACCTGGGGGGCATTGGGGAGAGTTTTCATCACGTCGTTCCTTTCATGTTAGGATACTTCGGCATCGGCCGTGATTGATTGATTTTCAAGACCATTGGATACCGTTTTGCGCCCCGTTCCGCAAGAAAAGAATTGTCCTGGAAAACACGATGAATTGTGCCGTGCCGAACGGATATGCGAAGATCAAGAGTCCGGTTTCCCGGCATGAGGTACGTGAGTCCGCCATTCTTCTACTCCCCCGGATCGAGGACGGCCATGAAGGCTTTTTGGGGGATTTCCACGTTTCCAACCATTTTCATGCGCTTCTTGCCGGCTTTTTGCTTTTCGAGGAGTTTGCGCTTGCGGGTCACGTCGCCGCCGTAGCATTTGGCGGTGACGTTTTTGCGGACGGCTTTGATGGTCTCCCGCGCGATCACGCGGCTGCCGATGGCGGCCTGCAGGGGGATCTCGAATTGATGGCGCGAAATCTCCTTGCGCAGCCGTTGGATGAGGCCGCGGCCTCGCGCGTCGGCTTTGGTGCGGTGGACGATCACCGACAGGGCGTCGACCTTGTTGTTGTTCACGAGAATGTCCAGCTTCACGAGGTCGTTGGCGTGGTAGCCGATCATCTCGTAGTCCATCGTGCCGTAGCCGCGCGTGGCGCTTTTGAGCTTGTCGTAGAAATCGTAAATGATCTCCGCCAGCGGAAATTCGTACGTCAGGATCACGCGGTCGGAGGAGAGATACTCGGTTTTTTTGTATTCCGCGCGGCGGTCCTCGGCGAGTTTCATCACCGCGCCGATGCCGTCCGTGGGCACGATCAGGTCCACGCGGACGATCGGCTCGCGGATTTCCTCGATGTACGTCGGTTCGGGCAGTTCGCCCGCGGAGTCCACCTCGTGCACCTCGCCGTCGGTTTTGAGCACCTGGTAGGGCACGGTCGGGGCGGTCTGGACAACCTCCACGTCGTGCTCGCGTTCGAGGCGCTCCTGGACGATCTCCATGTGCAGCATGCCGAGGAATCCGCAGCGGAACCCGAACCCCAGCGCGTCGGAACTGATCGGCACGAACGTCAGCGACGAGTCGTTGAGCTGGAGTTTCTCCAGCGCCTCGCGCAATTCGGGGAATTGCGTGCTCGGTCCGGGGTAGAAATCGCTGAAGACCATCTGCTGGGGCGGCTGATATCCGGGCAGGGGGTTTTCCGCCTGCTCGTGGGTCCGCGTGATCGTGTCGCCCACGTGCACGTCGGCGATGGAGCGGATGTTGGCGACCACGTACCCCACCTCGCCCGTGCCGAGGGTTTTGAACTGTCTGGGCTTGGGGCAGAACTTGCCGATATCGGTGATCAAATAATCCCGCCCGACGCCCATCATGCGGATTTTATCGCCCACCGCGAGCTTGCCGTCGAAGACGCGGACGTAGACGATCACGCCGCGGTAGTCGTCGAAGTTGCTGTCGAAGATCAGCGCCCGGGTCGGGGCGTCCGGGTTTCCCTTGGGCGGGGGCAGACGGCGGACGATGGCCTGGAGCATCTCGTCCGTGCCCTCGCCGGACTTGGCGGACGTGAAGATGCTGTCCTCCGCGGGGGTGTGGATGAGGCTTTCGATTTCCATCGCGGTATCTTCAGGCCGGGCGGCGGGGAGGTCGATTTTGTTCACGACCGGCACGAGCGCCAACTTGCTCTTTTGCGCGAGGTGGGCGTTGGCGACGGTCTGGGCCTCCACCCCCTGGGCGCAGTCCACCACCAGCAGCGCCCCCTCGCAGGCGGCCAGGCTGCGGCTGACTTCGTAGTGGAAGTCCACATGCCCCGGCGTGTCGATCATGTTGAGCATGTACGTTTCGCCGTCGAGTTCGTATTCGATGGTGACGGCGGAGGCTTTGATCGTGATCCCGCGTTCGCGTTCAAGGTCCATGTCGTCCAGGAGCTGGTCGTGGAATTCGCGTTGCGAAATCGCGCCGGCGCGCAGCAGCATACGGTCGGCCAGCGTGCTCTTGCCGTGGTCGATATGAGCGATAATCGAGAAGTTTCGGATATGGCTCTGATCCATCCGAGGGATTGTATGCGCTGCAAGGACATTTGACAAGGTGTTGAAGCCATGCGTTTCGGATTGCCCGCAAGGTTTGTCGCCGGATCAACATAAGGTCATTTCCATGGTTACGAGCCAATCGTATTTTGGGTAAACGGGGAAAATTTTCCGATTTTTTTCGGTCTCGATATCGCATCGGGGAAAAATGAATCCTATGGTAATGGTGGAACAAGAAAACTACCTCTCGCCGCGAGGTGGCAGGTACGTCCTATGTAGTCGTGGGTGATTTGCATTGATGTGATTTTGGACGTTTCCGTGCTTGGTATATCGGAAGGTTTCGGTCGTCCGAGGCGTAGTGTGATGTGTGAGGATGTTGGCGGACGCCGGGCCACGCTGGGATGTGTGGGCGCGTGTTTGGAAACGCGCCGCTCCTGGAAATGAATCTCCCCGAAGCCGACGCGGCTTCCCTTCGCCAACTCAACCGGTTCCCGCGCCAGAGGAACCCCTTCGTGTGTGTTTGATCGTTGAGAGAGTCGTTTTTTTCCATGTACGGGCTTGTGCCCACAGTTAACAAGGAGTGAGTACCATGAAACGCAAGAACGATGCCTTCACCTTGATCGAGATCCTTGTGGTCGTGATCCTGGTTGGTATCATGGCCGCCATCGTCATCCCGCAGTTTACGGATGCCTCCGATGACGCCCGTGCCAGCCGCGACGACATGAACCTCAGGATTCTCCAGAACGCGGTGGACTACTGCCACTATGAGACAGGCGCTTTCCCGGCCGACCTGGACGCCCTGGTCACGGCTGGGTATCTCCGGAGTGTTCCGGAAGGTACCTGGACGTATGACGCGGGCTCCGGCGCCGTGTCCGGCAGCGGTGGCTAAACCGTAGTCCAGTGTGTTGATTCACCCCCCCGGTCGGAACCCCGTTGCGTAGACGACGGTTCCGACCGGGGATTTTCCTAACCAGATTTTTCATCCCGTCGCGAGCTCAAATTGACAATTGAACCCTTTGTTTTTCTTGAGCCCCCTGAGGGGTGAAATTCCAGAGAGAGGCGCAACGATCATGCCGGCCCAAGTTGCACCGAAAAAAACTCTCCCCATCGGGGTGGAGTTAGGCTCGAGCGCCGCGAAGCTCGTGCAGTTGCGAGGAACGTCCGACGGCGTGGAACTTTCCGCGTTCGGCGCGGTGACGATTCCTTCCGAACTTCGCGCGGACTTACCGCGACGGTTGGCGTTTCTCTCGGAACACTTACCCTCCGTACTCAAAAGCGAACGCTTCAAGGGACGCAAGTGCATCATCGCCTTACCCGCGGAGAGCAGTTTCGTCCGCCATGTGCGCGTTCGCCCTACGGACACGCGCAGCCTGGAGTCGGCCGTCCGCCGCGTCGCCCGTGATGAGCTGCCATACCCCGTTCACGAAGCCGTGCTTCGGCATATCGTCGCGGGGGATGTTCTGCGTCACGGGGAGATGTGGAAGGAAGTCATCATCGTGGCCGTTCCCAATCGCACCATGGACGCGTATCTCACCATGACCAGCCGGGCCGGCCTGGAAGTGGTCGGGGTTAACGTGGAACCCATCGCGATTGTGGAATGTTTCACCGGACTGTTCGACATGCACGAACCGGCCGACCGGGCTGTGCTTTATCTGGATTTGGGGTACGACGGAATGCAGGTGGTCATCGCTAAGGGGACGAACGTCGTGTTCGCGCGAAACCTGCAACTCCTGACGCCGTCCGCCGGAAAGGATAAGGAGAAGCAGGAAGGCACGGACTCCTCCCCGGACATCCTCAGCGACGCCCAGATCCAGGATCTGACGGAAGAAGTCGAAAAATGCCTTCGTTATCACGCGTTTGTGTATCACACGAATATGGTGGATCACCTGATTTTCACCGGCGATCGGGCGGTGGATCTCCAGTTGTGTCGTCAACTGGCCGAAAACCTGAACCTGACCGCCCAGATCGGTGATCCGCTTCGAGGTTTGCAGGGCGCGAAGGAACAGATGCAGGGAGGATACACTCCCCGCTGCCCCAGCCTCGCGGTCGGGGTGGGATTAAGCCTCGCCGGACGGGATATGTGAGGATTTTCAGGAATTTTTTGGAATGTTTTGGACAAAACCATGAGCCAGATGAACCTGCTTCCGGAATACTACGTCAAACGACGGTTTCGCAACCGCGTGGACATGCTCTGCGTGATCCTGTTCTCGCTGGTCATGGGCGGTGTGATCGTCGTGGGAACCCTCCAGGGACGCAAGTACCGCGACACGCAGCAGGAATATGAACTCGTCTCGGAGCAGTTTCAGCGCGAGGCCGGTTCCATGGACGTTTTCATGCGCCTGCGGAAGGAAAAGCGCGATCAACTCACCGCCGCCGCGCAGGTTTCGCAACTGGAGGAGCGGGTTCCCCGAAGTTATTTGGTGGCGACCGTCGCCCGGGCGCTGCCGGAAAACGCCTGTCTGTCCGTGCTGGACATCAGCGAGAAAATGTCCATCACCGCGGCGATGACGCAGGCGAAAAAAGGCGCCAAACCCAAGGGCAAGGGACGCGGGAAGGGGCCCATGAACGTGACGTGCTCGACCGATCCGCGGGAGGAGGCGCCCAAACCGAAACTCGTCGTCCAGATCGGCGGATACGCCGCCACCGACGCGGACGTCGCCCAAATCTACACGACCTTAAAATCCCATTCCATCACCAACGACGTGCAGCTGCGTCACACGCGGGAATACGAAACCGAAACCGGCGTGTATCGCGAGTTCCAGATCGACTGGACGCTCCAGGAAGACGCGGACGTGCTGGACCACCTGACGAAGGATGTGGGCGTCGTGCAGGCCGACCCCGAAATCCCCCGGGGCGAAAGGAAGGACGGATAACCATGAATTTCTCCAAACGGGAAATGATATTCGTCGGCCTGACGCTGGGCATCCTGTTCGCCGCGTGGATGCTGATTCTGCGCCCGCGCGAAACGTCCATGGAGCGGATGCAGTCCCAGATCCAGGAAAAGCGGCGCCTGCTGGAGGAAATCGGAACCTCCCGCCCGCGGGCGATCGGGAATCTCAAAAGCGACATCGAAACGCTCCAAACCATTGTCGAGGAGCAGCGAATCCGGCTGCCCGAGGGAGAGAATATCGAAAAGATTTTTCGGGATCTTTCGAACCTGGCGATTTCCAACCAGTTGCGCATCCACCAGATCAAGACGAATCCGACGACCCCGAATCTGTACGAACCGCAGCGTCCCGGAATCGAGGAACAGGGATTCAACCTGCAACTGGAAGGAGAATTTCAGGGAGTGCGGGCGTTTCTGGAACAACTGGAGAAGCATTCCAGAATCTTCCGCGTGGATGAGCTTCGCATCATGCGGAACCCGAAGGAAACCGAGCAATCCACCGTGCAGTGCACGCTTCGACTGCGTGTATTCAGCCGGAAGGAAACGAAAGTGTCATGAACGCGGAACTGAACCATCAGGAACGATTCTCGAACGTCGACGACGCGCCCCCGGCGCCGGTCGAGCGTTCCCGGAGGCTGCTCTTCGGCCGGGAGGTCTCGCGCAGCACCCTCCTGATCGGTCTGATGTTCCTGCTGGGCGCCGGATGGGTTCTGTGGGAATCCCGGGCCGCCGGTCCCCAACCCGCCGCCGCCGACCCGGCGCTGAACGATCCCAATATCACCATGGGCCTGGACCAGATGCGCATGGACGCCGCCATCGGAAACGCGTACGAAACGAGAAAACAGAAAATCCTCGGCCCGTTCTTCCACGACCTGGAACGCCGTCGCATCCGGCTGCTTTCCCTGGGTCGGGATCCCTTCGCCCTGCCGGACCGGAAGAAGGACATCGCGCCGACGGCGACGACGAATCCGAAACCGGAGGTCGTCGCGGAAGAACCGCCCCCCGCCACGGAGGATCTGGAACTCAAGTCGATCCTGATCGGCGTCAGTCCCACGGCGATTATCAACGGGTATATGGTGATGGAAGGACAAGTGATCTCGGACTGGACCGTCGTGAAGATTTATCCGCAAAAGGTCCTTCTGCAATGGCGAAAACATCAACACGTATTGAAACTGATGCCGTAAAAAATAGCGGCGCGGGTTGAAACCCCGCGCCGCGGGAGACGCGAAAACGCGTGAATGAGCAAAGTACAGCCTGGACGGACGAAGCCCCCGCGAGTGTCCCTCCCGTCGAAGCCAACGGGCTGGAGGTCGTCTGGAAACCCGAAACGCCCCGGGCGTCGGAGTTCGGTCCGGAGGCGATCCTGATCGCCCAGGGACATTTCACGTCCGAAGAAATCCGTCAACTGCCCCGCCGCCGCAAGGACGACGAAATCCGCGACACCCTGGAGCTGATGGTCTCCCTGGGAATGATCGACGAAACCCAGGCGCTGGAAACCCTCGCCCGCTACTTCAAGGCCCCCTATAAAACCATCATGCTGGAAAGCGTCGACCGCCAGGCGTTCGAGGCGTTTCCGGAAGACTATATCCAGCGAAAAGGCATCCTTCCGCTGGCGTGGGAAAACGGCGTTCTTCTCGTGGCCGCCTCCGATCCCTCGGACATTTTCCTGCGCGACGACCTGCAGTGTCGCCTGGGCTCCCCGGTGCGTCTGGTGACGGTCTCTCCCGTGCAAATCCAGGAACTGCTCAAGGAGCTGGCCGCCGGTCCGGAACACTGCGTGGACGACATTGTCGCCGATTTCGACGAAGACAGCGTGGAAATCGAGGACGAAGTCGACGAGGAGGCAGAAGACCTCGAACGGATCGCCGGCGAGAGTCCCGTCATTCGCTACGTCAACTTCGTCATCTCCAGCGCCGTGAATGAACGGGCCAGCGACATCCACATCGAACCCGGTGAGAAGCGCCTGCGCGTCCGCTTCCGCATGGACGGGGTTTTATTCGAGCAAACCGCGCCCCCGCCGCAGATGCACGCCGCGATCATCTCGCGCTTGAAGATCATGGCCAACCTGGACATCTCCGAACGCCGCCTGCCCCAGGACGGACGCATCCGGGCGAGAATTCACAACCAG
>JAFGJE010000209.1 GCA_016929245.1 Phycisphaerae bacterium | reverse complement strand
TAAATAATATAAATCATTTTATATCAATAAGTAGTAATTTATTGAAATTATGATTATAATAAATTATTTACTTGCAATTTTGTGCAATTTATGCTATGCTTCTCCCCATGGCGATTATTCAGGGTGACATTGCTCGCAAACTCAATCTCTCCGTCGCGACGGTCTCCCGTTCGCTGCGGAATGACCGGTCCATTCATCCCGAAACCCGCGCGCGGGTGCTGGAGGCCGCCTCCCGGATGGGGTATCAGGTTCGCAACACGGCGGGGTTGCGGCGGAAGGTGAAGGAGGTTCGGACGGAAAAACACGTCAAGCCGATCTGCGTGCTGATCCAGAGCGACCTGCGGGTGGCGGATGAAAATCTCGCCCGCGAGGTGCGCGAGGGGATGATGGTGCATCGGGCGCTGTCGGGGATTACCGAGGCCGCCTGCGAGCTGAATACCCACGCCGTGGTGCATTACATCAAGCGTCAGCATCGGGACATCGCGGACGACCCGGCGGTCTTGCCTTCGATCCTGCTCCGCGACGGCGTGAGCGGATTGATCCTCGTGCATTATTATCCTCCCGACGTCGTGCGGCGCCTTTCCGATCGCTATCCCTGCGTTTCGCTGCACGCCCAATATCCCGACGCCCCGTGCGATTCCGTCGCCGTCGATTCGATGGATGCCGTGGCGAAGCTGGTCGATCGATTGTCGCGGGCGGGGCACGAACGCGTCGGATTTCTCGGCGTGGACCGGGATTTCAGTTGGAGCCGCTTCCGCTTCTGCGGATACGTGGACGGGCTGACGCGAAATTCTCTGCCCTACGAGTCCGACAACATCGTGTCCATCTCGCAGCTCAAGGACGACTGGACCGCCGTCGAAAACGTGCGGCGGAGGATCGACGCCGGCGTGCGGGCGTGGGTTTGCTGCAACGACTGGGCGGGATACGGCCTGATGGAGCGCCTCGCCGAATGGGGCCTGGCTGTACCCGAAGACGTGTCCGTGACGGGATTCGACGATTACCCCAGCTCCAATACGCAACTGCCGAAACTCACTTCCGTCAACACGCCGGAAGAATTCATCGGTTTCGCGGCTGTCCGTGCGTTGTTGGCCCGGGCGAATCATCCGAATCGTCCCGGGGAGCAGATTCTCGTGGAAGGATCAATCGTGGACGGGCAAACCGTCGCGCCTCCGAAACAGTGATATCCTTATGATTTGCCGGAAGAACAATACGAACCCGTTTCCCGACGCGTTGAATTGCGGATTGCGGATTGCGGAATGCGGATTGAAACGGAATCCAGACAGACTCTGTCACGTTACGGGAAAAAAGGTACGAGAATTCACCTCTTCCGTGGTGAAAAAAACACACCGTATTTCTTCATTCCGCAGTCCGCAATCCGCAATCCGCAATGCATTCACCCTGATAGAACTTCTGGTCGTCATCGCCATCATCTCGCTGCTGGTGAGTATTCTCGTTCCGAGTCTGCAGAAGGCGAAGGATCTGGCGAAAAACGTGCTCTGCCAAACCAATCTTCGGGGTATGGGAATGGCGTTTACCTTTTATGCGGAAGAACATGGAGGGAAATGGCCGGGCATTGCGTATAGCGGAGGTTCCGCCGCGTATGATCGATGGGTTCCCCGCGGTGATCCAGCGGGTTATACCGGCAATCCGGACTTCGATGTAGCCGACGGCGCATTGTTTCCCTATACCGATAACCGGGGATTGTATCTCTGTCCCTCCTATTCGAATGCGGATGATTCCAAATTGAATTATTCACAACATCAAGAGTTGTATGGGGACAACGATATGGCGACCCATTGGTATCGCCAGCGTTCACAGGATGTAAATTTTTATGAACCTTTGAAAACTCCCAATCCGGAAACGCTGGTGAACCTGATTGACGAAGGCGGTTGCAATGACGGTCTTTTCGCCCCGTCGGATTACGGAGATTCTTTGGGAAACAAATTGGATTGGCGGCACGATGGCACGCTCAACTTCCTCATGGTCGACGGGCACTTTGAGAATTATGAGAAGGGGGATGATATGGTGATTTGGGATTGGAGTGGGGCGATTTGGTATTAAGCCACAAGGATAACAGGACAATGCTTTTTCGAACGGCAATGATTTCAGGATGTCTATTTCTGGCGATCTTTCCACCCCTTACCGACAGAGTAATGGGCGAAGCCGCGGCGGAACCGAATACTGTTACCCCCGCGAACCGGGCGGCGGAGTTGGCGGCTTCGTTCGCGGAGCTTCGCGCGACGGCGGGGTCGTTGGAGAAGGCCGGCCGACTGGATCAATACGGGAAGATGCGCCTGCTTCTGATTGGGAAATTTCTGGAGCTTCTGGAAATCGATCGCGCGAACGGGCGGGTGGAACTGGTCGGATACGCCCAGCGCGACCTGGCGAACCTGATCGCCGCCGAAACCGCGCGATTGAAAGCGATTGCGGAAGGAAAAGCACAACCCGTCGCCACCCCGCTTCGCGTGAAGGATGATTATCCCCGCGTCGTCGGAAGTCACCTGGAACAGAAAGTCTGCTGGCCTGATGGGAAAGTGGAAATAAGGCCCGTGTTTCTGTTCGGGTTCGGGCCGTTCGAGGGCGCGCGGCGGGACATTGAATTCCTCGGCGCGATGGGAACCAACTACACGCAGACGGAGATCGGTCCCAGCCACGTTCGGCCTGAAGAAAACGTCTGGCGACAGGAATGCGTCGATGAACGGAAACAGTTTTTCGCCCGCGCGCAAAACAGCGGTGTGTTGGTTGACTTTCTCCTCTCGCCGCATTACGTCCCCGACTGGCTTTTCGAAAAACACCCCGGCTGGAACGTCAACCTCGGCGGCTTCCTCCGCGTCGCGCTGAACCAGCTCGGCGTGAAGCAATTCTACGCCGAGTTCACGAAAAAACTTCTGGACTCCTTCACCGACTCACCGAACGTCTGGTCCGTCTGCGTCGCCAACGAACCGGTGCTGATGTTCACCCACGGCGACCCGGACGTGACGCGACTGTGGCATGAATACTTAAAGCAGAAATTCGGCACGCTGGAGAAGCTCAACGAAGCCTGGGGCACGGACTACAAGGACTGGGGTAAGATCCGCGAATACCGCGAACCGCCGAGGCAGCCTTACGCGCACGACCCGGAACTCTTCGACTGGATGCGATTCAACGACCGGCGACTGGCGGACTGGCTGGCGTGGCTGGCGGACGTGGCGAAACAAAGTCGCCCTGAAGCCCAGACGCACGCGAAGATGATGGAACGAGCGTTCAGCCAGTACGACTTACTTCAGGGTGTGGACGTGCATGAGTTCGGGAAGATCGGGACGCTCAACGGAAAGGACGGCGGGGCGAATTGGCTGTTCAACGCGATGATCCGCGGCGTTCGGGAAGCGCCGATTCTGAATACCGAAAATCACCCGCTCGGCGACCGCGATATCAACGACGTGCCGGCGGGCAAGGTGTATTCGGACCTGTGGATTCAGGCCTTGTCGGGCCTGGCCGGCTCGTCCGCCTGGGCGTGGGAACGGAACGACAAGGATCCGAATTCCTGTTTCGTGGGTCTGTTCCAGTATCGCCCCGGACCGACGGAGGAATACATCCGCGCGGGACTCGACATCATGCGACTCATGCCGGATGTCGTCGCGCTGATGGAGCGCCGGCCGGTCGTGGCGGTGCTGTATTCCCGCACCTCCATGCTCCGCGACCCCAAATCGGAACACCCCCTACAACTCGCCTTCGAAATGCTCCTGGAAGCGAACCTCCCCGCGACGGTCATCACGGAGCAGATGCTCGCCGACGGCGAACTTCTCAAGCGATTCCCCCAACTGAAAGTGATCGTCCTGCCGCGCTGTCAGCATATCCCCGACGACGCCTGGAGCGGGTTGGAATCGTTCCTGAAGCGCGGATTTCACGACGGGCGTGGGGCGTTGTGCGTCGGCCCGCGCGTCGGGGCGCACAACGAATACGCCAAATCCCGCGAGACGAACTTGTTCCAGGACACCGCCGTCGTCGTGAAATCCATTCCCGACACGGGCGGGTTGATCCGGGCCTTGCAATCGCTGGGCGTCAGCCCGGAGTTTCGGCTCATCGACGCCCAGACGCGCCAACCCGTCCCGGACGTGATTCCGTTGACCGCCCGGCGCGACGGAAAAATCGTCGCCGCGGTCGTCAATAAAACCGAGCACACGTTTACCTGCTCGTGGCTGGACGCCAAGGGAAACGTCATGAAATTCCGGGACGACATTCCCCTTCAACCGACGAAGGCGAAAACGGAATTCACAGTCAAGCCGCGGGAAGTGCTCTGCGGGACGTTGGGTGAATGACAAGATTCGTTTTGCCGTTTATTTTCGGGAAACGACGGATATGAGAAAAACGACGAATCCCAAACCGTTCGGTTTTACACATCAAAATTATTTTTTGTTATCGTGTTTTTCGCCTGAAAGGCGCAAAGAGCATAGCCCAGGGCAACGCCCTGGGTTTGAGTACGTCTCACAATCCAAGCCCCGTAAGGGCGTGACAATTTGTATCGCCCTTACACGGCTTAGGATAAAGGAAATTCGCCGACCCAGGGCGTTGCCCTGGGCTATGATGCATTCGCCTTTCAGGCGAAAGAGACAAAAACTCAATGAATGTAGATGCGTCAATCCTGTAGGAACGGGCAAAAAAATGAACCTTCGGAAAATTCACACTACGGGACTCGGCGCGTCAGACATTTTGTCACGCGGAGGTAGTCTTCGGGGGAGACGTGATCGGCGCGGGCGGAGGGATCAATCCCCGCGGAATCCAGAGCGGCCGCGAACGCTTCGTGCGATACCGGCGCGTTGCGCGCCCGGCTCGTGGCGAGAATGCTCTTGCGCCGCTGGGAGAAGGTCATGTCCAGAATCCGCCGCAGCAGGTGGATGTCTTCGATTTGCCCCGCACGGGCGGCGTCGAAATCGATCCGAACGATACGGCTGTCGACCTTCGGCGCGGGCCAAAAGGCCGTCTTCGGAACGAACGAACCGAGTTTGGCGTCGCCCAGCAGCGCGACCAGCACGCTCAACGGCCCGCGGTCGCGCCCTTCCCGCGCGGTCAAACGCAGGGCGACTTCCTCCTGCACGGTGAAGGTCAGGCTCTCGAACAACACGCCTTCGCCTCGAAGGGACAGGTACGACTGCATCAGGCAGTCCGCCACGAGCGGCGTGGCGATGTTGTACGGCAGGTTGGCGACCAGCCGGGCTTTCGGCGCGACCGTCTCCAGCACCGCCGGTGCAATGGCGTGTTTCCCGGCCAGCACGTCGCCTTCGATCAATGTGAAGCGGGGCTCCTCCGCGAACCGACGACGCGACAACTCCGCCAACGCGCGATCGATCTCCACTGCGACCACGCGCTTGGCCCGAGCGAGCAGTTCCTCGCTGAGCGAACCCGTGCCCGGACCGACTTCCAGGACCGTTTCGTCGCCTTGCAGCGCCGCTTCGTCCAGCAGTTTACGCATCAGGTTCAGGTCGATCAGGAAGCACTGCCCGAAGCGTTTGTTCGGACTTCTCGTCGCTTCGGCGAGCAGCGCCTGGATATCCTTCTTCGTCTGCATCCGCCACAGCGTACCATTACGACGGCTGGAAAGGTATCTCGTGTGGGAATAAATATCGGTGGAACGAAAAGCGGAGTTGTCATCTCCTAAGGAGCCCCGAGGACCTGCGCGAAGCGCAGGTCCTCGGGGGCAAGCTATGTCGATCTTACGCCCAGCCACCCGTGAGGTCCTTCGACTTCGCTGCGCTTCGCTCAGGATGACAATATAAAAGCGCGGCGGGAAGCCCCGGTATGGGTTCCCGCCGGCCTGTATGGGAATTCAGCGTCGCGGCTGAAAACGTGTTACACGAAAATATCCAGGTGTTCCTGGGAATCTTCGGCGCGAGAATCACGGGCGCTGGTGGGATTTTCCTCGGCCATCGTCACCTTTTGGGAGCGAACGGTCGCGGCGTCCACCACAACGCCCTCGGATAGGCCCGAGGCGTCACGATCCTTCACGTCCTCCCGCCCGCGCGATCGGCGCGGACGTTCCACGGGAAGGAGGACGGCGTTGGCTGCCATTTCCATCAGCGCGGACATTCCGTATCCTTGCGTTCGTGGTTGTACCGGACGTCAAACGAAAACCGCCCCTCCGTCCTCGACCGGGTGTACTTTAATAAGAATATACGATATCTTTCGCTCGTGGGCGAATCTCGGAAAACTTGTGGAAAACGTCACATTTTCCGACTTCGCTCAAGGACGCCTTTTAAACTTTCGCAGAGGGTGACGACCTGTTTGTCTTTCAGGTCGAGGATGTCCCGGAGCGCTTCGCCGATGGCGGGGATGTATTTTTCGATGTAGCTGCGTTTTTTGAGCTCCTGGCGGATGCGATGCGTCTTGCGGATGTGCGCGCCCAGCCGCCGCCCGCAATCCTGCAGCGCCAGGCGCAGCTCCTTGAGAATCTCCGGATACGACGCGACCGCTTCCTTCGACTCGCTCGTGAACGGAACCCACACCGACGCCATGTGCACCACGATCGTCAGATCGCCCGAAGGCAAGGCCCCGCGAGACTGCTGCAGGCCGTACTTCCGCCAGCTCATGCCCAGCACGCTTTTGGTGATCGCGCACGCGCCCTGCTGATATTGCAACGGCACGCGGTTGGCGAAACGAATGACCTTCGCCTGCGACGTGTCGGCGTTGTCGTCGGAATCGTCGCCTTCGATTTCGCTCTCGATGCGTTCGACCTTTTCCTCCTTCGTTTCGGGTTTACCGTAGGCGATCGCCGCTTCGATGATGAACGGATTTCCCCGATAGACCGCGGGTCGCCGGCTGACAGCCGTGTAGAAGTCCGCCTCCACGACGCTCCGCAGTCCCGCGATGAGTTGCTCCTCGCCGATGGGCACGACGCAGTTGGTCGCCGGGGCGAGGATTTTCGTCTCCTGGATCGCGCGGTAGAGTTCCTTGGTCTTCTCACCGAGCATCCGGTTGGGATGACTCTTGGCGTTCAGGCCGACCTTTTCGAGAATGTCCGTCGCGACGCGCGGCGTGACGCGGGAAAATTCGCTCGTGAAAAACTGCTGCGCCGTGCGGGCGCCGGAGTCCTGGATCATCTTGATCAATATGCCCAGTTCCACGCCGTGCGGGTGGGGTTTGACCTCTTTGGGCAGCGCGGGGAGAGTTTGAATGGCGCCTTTGTATTCCTCCGTGCGCCCGTCGGGGGCGTGGTAGATCAGCGTCACGTGCGGATTGGCGATCGCCGTCTGCTGGAGGTAGTCGTCCACGCTCTGTCGGCCTTTCTGGTATCGGGCATCGAGCTGAATTTCCACCACCGTGCCGTGCTCGAAGTCGGAGTCGACGGCCTGGTCGACGATGATGTCGGGCTTGTTCTTTTTCGTGTCGATCTGGAGTTCGTAGTGGTGCGCCTGGGAGCGTTTGGACGTGCGACTCGTGATGACGATGGGTTTGCCCGTCGTCAACAGCCCGTACATCCCCGCGGCGCTGATGCCGATTCCCTGCTGTCCGCGGCTCATGCGCAGGCGGTGAAACTTGCTGCCGTACAGCAGCTTTCCGAAGATGTTGGGAATCTGGTTCCGCACGATGCCCGGGCCGTTGTCCTGCACCGTCACGCAAAAGTGCGTTTCGTCGATCTGCCGGATCCAGACTTCCACGACCGGAAGGATGCCGGCTTCCTCGCAGGCGTCGAGGCTGTTATCGACCGCTTCCTTGACGGTCGTCAGCAACGCCTTGCGGGGATTGTCGAATCCAAGCAGGTGACGGTTCTTGGCGAAGAATTCGCTGACGGAAATGCTCCGCTGCGACTTGGCCATCGATTCCGCGGTGGCGTAGCGAGTCTTGCCGCGGCGTTTGGGGGATTTCTCCGTCGCGGATTCGTCGGCGGGGGGGGCGGGTTCCTCGACGGGTTCGACGGATTCGGAACCCTCGGCCTGACTTTGCGCCAGGAGGGGCAGGTCCTCCATCGCGGGGGAAGGTTTGGATTTCTTACCCTTGGGAGGTGAAGACGTTTGTTTCCCCGAAGCCTTCTTCGAGGATTTTGGGGTATTTTTTGAGACGTTCTTTTTGGTGGTGCTCTTGGCCTTCCTGACGGCCTTGGACGCCTTCGCGGATTTCTTCTTCGCCGATTTGGAACTACGTGTCGCCATCCATGGTCCTTTTCTGAGAATCCTGTTCCATTCCCTGGATCATAAAAATATAAGACCGGCTGTATTACTGTTAGTAGCCACGGGCGCAAGCCCGTGGGACATTCAGCGATATCACCATCAGAGTCCCGAAGGGACGATTGAAAGTCAGAAACGATATTTCAATCGCCCCTCCGGGGCTCTTGCATTTCAATCTCGTTTGTCCACGGGCTTGCGCCCGTGGCTACTTTCAAAGAGGTTCATCCATGTCTGTTTCCGACGTATGGACATATACCAGGATGTGTACGAGCGGATCAAACTCTTTCATCCCGCCGTAAAGGGTAAAAAAAAACCCCGGTGGCGTCAAGAGGAGGCAGTCGGCTTGGCGGGACGCCGCCGGGGTGAGAAGGCCCGCTTTCCTACGGGCCTAACCAGACAGGAGTGTGGTGAATTGTGTGAATGGTTTGTCCGATCATCACTCCAATCCATGGATTGTCAAAATGTGTGTTCTTCCCATCGTTATGAAATCCCTATAGGGACGAACGGAAATCCCCTTTGCCTGGAACGTGAGTCTCAGCCGCTTCGCGCGAAGTCCAACGGCGGTTCAGCCCGCGAGGGCTGGGTGGACTTCGTCCCCCGCTACGACTGGACCCACGTAACAGGTCCCGGGATCCTCTACGCTGCTGCAGGTCGGAACAATAAACCCCACGGCATCCCCCCCGCATGCCGCAGCATCCAATATCTATCATTCCCCAGCGCTGCCTAGCGGGTCCTCGCCGTGATCTCGACCGTTCTGTCGTCCCCATGACGAAAGTTCAGGTTCAACAACGGATCACTCAAATCGTTAGGTATTCAATTGTAAATAGCACGGGCGTCCGAATCGAACTGGCCGGGGAACTCTCGGCAAAACCCCAGGCGCAAAAGTCCACCGGAAAAGGACCGGAAAACGTGTTCGTACGCGGATACGGTTTGTTCGGTTGAAAGACTGACCCGTGAAGTGAACGATTCAGGATATGAATCCGCACCACTCAGCGGACAGTCCCACAGAAGATTACCCCATACTCGGCTATAACTGCCCGCCGAGGACATTATCTAATTCGGATAGCCGGAGCGAAAACTTAGCGCAAAATCCTGAATCTGATAATTTTTATTATTCAGATTTTGAGATAATGGATAAATTTATATAATATCTTATTGATTATATGGTTATGACTTTTTTGGCTTTATGTGATATAGTTTTTCAGGAGATATGATTTCGGTATACAGGAAGAATTTTAAAAAAATGAAAAGAGGAAGAAAAGTGAAATGGCCGGATGTGGCGGATCAACGTCTTGCATCCGGCGGAGTGACATGGTTGAATTCGTTGGTTTCCTGATCTTCCAGAAATGAAAGGCGGCGATGATGGCGAATTTTCTCGGGATTGACGTGGGCACTTCGGGCACGAAGGCGCTGGTGATGAACGCGAAGGGCGGGGTGCTGGCGACGGCGACGGCGGAGCACCCGATCTACTCTCCCCAGCCCGGATGGAGCGAACAGAAACCCGACGAATGGTGGGATTCCGTCTGCCGCGCGACGAAGGCCGTCGTGAAGAAATCGAAAATCAAACCCGCGAGCATCGTCGCCCTGGGCCTGTCGGGGCAGATGCACGGGCTGGTGATTACCGACGCGGCCGGCAAACCGTTGCGTCCGAGCCTGATCTGGAACGACCAGCGGACCGCGTCCCAGGCGGCTGCCATTGAAAAAAAGGTCGGCGGACGGAGCAAACTCATCTCCCTCGTCGGGAACGCCGCCATGACCAGCTTCACGCTCACCAAGCTCCTGTGGGTGCGCGACCACGAACCGAAAACCTACGACCGCATCCGCCACTTCCTTCTGCCGAAGGATTACATCCGTCTGAAACTCACCGGCGAATACGTCGGCGAGGTGTCGGACATGTCCGGCACGCTGATGCTGGACCAGAAAAAACGCGCGTGGTCGAAGCAGATCATCTCCGCGTTCCAGCTTGACGCTTCCATCCTGCCGCCCGTGGTGGAAAGTCACGAAGTCACGGGCAAAGTGACCGAAGCGGCCGCCCGAGCCCTGGGGATCAAGCCCGGCGTGCTGGTGGTCGGCGGCGGGGGGGATCAGCCCATCGGCGCGGTCGGAAACGGCGTGGTGCGCGACGGGCTTCTCAGCGCGACGATGGGCACCAGCGGCGTGGTCTACACGCACTCCGGCAAGTATCGCGTCGATCCGCAAAGTCGCATCAACACCTTCTGTTCCTGCGTGGACGGCGAGTGGTGCATGTTCGGCTGTGTGATGGCCGCCGGCGGGAGTTTCCAATGGCTGCGCAATACGCTGGGCGACGCGGAAGTCGCGGAGGCGAAGCGGAAAAAAGTCGATCCCTACGAACTTCTGACCGCGGCAGCCGCCAAGGCGCCGGCCGGCTGCGACGGCGTGTTCTGGCTTCCGTATCTCACGGGCGAACGCACGCCGCATCCCGATCCGAACGCCAAGGCGGGTTGGATCGGCATTCATAACAGCACCGGGCGGAACGAACTGATCCGCGCGGTGATGGAAGGCGCGACGTTCGGTATGGGCGACGTGGTGAACCTGATGCGCAAGCGCGGCGTGAACATTCGCCAGGTGCGTTTGTCCGGCGGCGGGGCGCGGAGCGCGTTCTGGCGGCAGATGCAGGCCGACATCTACGGCAGCGGGTGCGCGACGATCAATTCCGAGGAAGGACCGGCTTACGGCGCCGGCCTCTTGGCGGCCGTCGGCGCGGGCGAATACCGCGATATCAAACAGGCATGCAGCGCGGCAGTGAAGGTCGTCCGCACGATCCAACCCAATCCCAAAACCAAACAACTCTACCGGAAACTGCACGAACAATACGACCGCCTGTATCCGGCGTTGGCGGGTGAATTCCAGCGTATGGCGAAGTTGTAGCTTGGTGAAAAAGCATATTCTCGTATGTTGGAATGTTCTATATTCTTCGTCCCGAAGGGACGGAAAGCGTTTAGCCGGGGTGTGAACGGAGTGAACCCCCGGTATATGGCTGTTTTTTTTCGAGTCCCAACGGGACGACAGCAAGTCAGGAATCGATATTCATTCCTCATATCACTGTCGTCCCGTTGGGACTCTTGATATGGAATCACTTTATCCGGGGGTTCGCTGCGCTCACGCCCCGGCTAAACGCTGACCAGCCCTTCGGGCTTCCGGAATAGTTACGTCAGATACTAAACCGCTTCATGACGAGTTGGCGGAGTTTGATGTACCATTGCACGAGCAGGGGGCGGTCGGGGAGAGTGAAGCGCACGACCAGGCGTTGCCCGGCCAGCAGGCGGACGTCCGTGTCGGGGTCGGGGGCGATGTCGAACTCGAACTGCCGTTCGGTCGCTTTCGTGCCTTTATTATCCTGCGTTTCGGTTTGGACGGACCCGCCGGCCATGTAACCCAGCGCCGCGGAGGGCAGGTCCTTCGTGCCGGCTTGGCGGAAGGAGACCACCTTGCCTTTAAATTCCAGGTCGGGCCTGCCCTTGACGCGGATTTCCACGGCCAGGGGATTCGGGCCCGCTTCGTCGATCAGCGCCGGCGCGATATTCTGCCCGACGATCGCGCGGATGCGAATCTCCGACAAATTCGCCACCGCGCCGACGGGTTTGCCCTTGGCCAGGTACATCCCCGGCAGGCGATCCGCGTCGGGTGAGATCCACTCGCCGGGGAAGGGGGCGCGGATGCGCAAGGCCGTCAGCTGCTTTTTCGCGCGGTCGATCTGCTGGTCCATCGCGTCGATGCGATGGCGCAGGTATCGGCTTTCGGCGATCTTGTCTTCCCGCAGATTCAGGAGCCTCTTGACTTCCAGTTCCTCCCGCTGGGCCTGGAGCGTTTCCAGGTTGGCTTGCAGTTGCGGATTGTAGCAGACGACCAGCGGCGGACCTTCGGGCTGAACCTGCTGACCTGTCGGAAGCGTTTCGCGGACGAACCCGTCTTCCTCGGCGTAGATGACGGCCATCGTTTTGGGCTCCACGATCGCTTCGACCTTGTATCGCATCGGCCTGTGGAGCACGCCGACGAGGAACAGGATCGCCGCGGCCGTCAGGCCGGTCATCAGCAGCGCCCGCGGTCGCGTGCGGGTCAATTCGTGGTTCGTGAACAGGTAGCGCAGAAAACTACCCAGCGGCACGAGCACCCAGGTGACGACGGCCCCGATCGCCAGGGCGGTGCCCAGCAGGAAGAATTTATCGGCGATGAACGTCAGGATCGCCGCGCAGATGAACACGCGGTAGATCGTCGAGGCGACGCCGTAGATCGGAAACCAGAACCGCTCCCCGGCGCCGTAGGCGGGGCTGCGCACGTGACGGACGCCGTAGACGTATTTCCGCACGAGGTAATACAGGTGCTGCTTGCTGCGCTGGGCGAGGTTGGGGATTTCCAGCAGGTCCGAGAGGATGTAATACCCGTCGTAGCGCAGCAGGGGGTTGGCGTTGAACAGCAGCGTCGAGACGCTGGCGATGAACATCATGTTATAGGAAATGGCGTGCACGGGTCCGGGGCTGGTGTTCGCCCAGACGACGGCCGCCAAGGCCGCCAAACCCAGTTCGACGTACATCCCCGCGGCGCCGACGAACGCCCGCTGCCACTTGCTGCGCAGCACCCACGCGCTGGAGGCGTCCACGTAGGGCATGGGCGTGAACACCAGCAGCATGACGCCCATGGTGTGCACCTCCCCCCCGCCGGTCGCCAGGCCGAATTTCTTGCACGAAAACGCGTGCCCGAATTCGTGAAACAGCTTGATGAACGCGAAACTCAGGTACAGAAACACCAGGTTGGACGGATCGAGCACCGACCCGGCCCGGTCCGTCAGCTCGTGGAAATGCCCGATGACGAAGTACAACCCCGTACCGATCACCGCCAGCCAGACGAAGAACGCCGGCACGGTGAAGACTTTCCCGAACACGCCGACCCATCGGGCCAGGAACGTTTCCGGGTCGAACAGGGGGAAGCGGATGAACAGCAGGTTCATCATGTAGGATTTCACTTCGCGGAAGCGCCGTTTCTCGTAGCGTCGCAGCAGTCCTTCCGCGTCGGGGGGCAGCTCCGCCTGGAGAAGGTTGGAGGAATACAACTGTCCCATCAACTGGATGACTTCGCCCTGGGTGGGCGCGTCGTCGCCGAGGGTTTCGTTGCAGGCCGACCAGACGTCCCCGACGGTGCGCTTCCCGTCGAGCATCGCCACGAACTGGTAGGCCGACTCGTTCAGGCGGAAAAACTGGTTCGTTCCCGGATCCTGCAACACCCACCACATCTGCGCGCGGTAATGCTGTCGGAAAATCTGCACCGTCGAACGCAGCGCCGGACGCAAATTCACCACGCGATACCAGGATTCACTGAATGTGGGACGTTCAACCGCCATGGTTTACCAGAATTTCATCCGGATCCAGTTTCGCAGTTTGCGCGTCCAGATCCAGGCGTAGGATCGTTTGTCGATGTGAATTTTCGCCAGTCCCTCCATGCCCGGGCGCATCCAGTCCACGCGACGATCCAGCTTCACCTGCACGCGGAAGACGTTCTGCTGGTCCTTCACTTCCGCCAGGGGGAAGATTTTCTCCACGACGAACCCGACGCGCTCGTCGGGCTTGGCCGCCACGGCCAATTCTCCCCGTTGCCCGATTTTCACGTCGGGAATCTGGTCTTCGGGGACGTTCAGTTCGGCCCGCAGGGAATCCAGCGGCGCGACTTCGTACAGCACGTCCCCGGTTTTGACCGGCGCGCCGAGTTGCTTTTTCAGGTCGCCCACGATCACGTATCCTTCGACGGGAGAAAGAAGCTTCGCTTTTTCGAGACGATACTCCAGCAGTTGGATTTTCGCCTCGGCGCCGGCGGCCTGGGCGAGGGCGACTTTCTGTTCGCCGATCTTACCGGCTTCCAGGGCGGCCTTGGCCTGCGTTTCGTATCCGATTTTCTCTTTCCGGGCGTCGAGAAGCTCCAGCATGAGTTCCGTGGTGTGCAACTCACCCAGGACGCCGCCTTTTTGAACCTGGTTTTTCTTCGGATCGCTGGGATCGACGCGGGTGTCCTTGAGGAACCCGTCGAACGGCGCGGGAACGACGCGCCGCTCGGTCGCTTCCAGCAGGCAGGGAGCTTCGGCCTGGTAGTCGCCTTTGGCGAGCGTCAGGAACAGCGCCGCGGCGATCACACCCAGCGCGATCAGTTTCAGCCAGGTATGCTTCGCCCCGAGCAGCCAGGAGAAGAATTTTCGGACGCCCCCGGCGATTTTCGCGCCGAACCAGCGGTCACGCTCGTGGAGGTTCATCAGCCGCGCGGTCGCCAGATCGCCCAGAAGGCGAAGGGTTTCCAGTTCGCTGAGGTTCACGGGATTGTCGGGCGCCCGCTCGACGGTCAGCACCGCGACCGGTTCGTTGTTGTTTCGCAGCGGCAGGGACACGACCGACGCGGGCCCGTGGTGTTTCGAGAGCGTTCCGGCGGCCCGGCTGACGTAGGTGGCGTCGGCGGGGGACGGGTAGTACACTTCGATGTCCTGGTCGAGGCATTCTTCCATCGCGCCTTCGATTTCCTGGACGAGTTTCATCTTGCGGCTGAACTTTTCGGTGTGGCTCATGGCCTTGAGCTGCACGTATCGTCCCTTGAGGATGCCGTATCCCACGCGGTCGGCGTTCCACCGGGCGGCGATTTCGTTGCACATCGCCATGGCGGCCCCGGCGAATTTCGACTGGGTGTTGATGGACGACAACACGCCCATTCCCCGCTGGAGGCGTTCCAGGTCCACTTCCCGGCTTTGCAGCAGGAGGCGCATTTCGTAGAGACTCAGCAGGCTGACGGTCAGTTCGAGTTTCTGACGCCCGGCTTCGATGGCGGACTGGTCGGTGTTTTCCATGACGAACACCGCCAGACCTTCGACATGACCGACCCGCTTGATCGGCAGCAGCACCATCCAGCGCGTCGCCGGTTGGCCGTAGAGGTCTTCAGCCTGGCGCAGGGGACGCACGGCGGTGACGCCGCGGGACATGATTTCCTGTCCGGATTCGACGGCCTGGGCGAGCCAGACCGGCGGGGCGGGGGCGTCTTTGGGCAGCGGGGGGAAGGCGGCAAGGATTTGCACCTGCCCGTCCTCGCGCGGGCGAATCACCGCGCCGCTGGTGGCGGAGGCGAGGTGACACTGGACAGCCAGCAGGTTCAGAAGAAACTCGTTGGGCGCACCGGCGAAGCAGCTCAAATGTTCGATGAGCTCGGAGGTCGAAGGCGTCGCCTGCGCCCCGGGGCGTCGGTCGTATTGAACTCGTTGATCCATTCCGGTTCGTTCTTTACAAAATCAACTATCTGGACGTTTCCTATAAAAAGCGTACCACAGAGTCACGGAGGACACGGAGGATATCATAACAAATATCGGGAGGATGTAACGAACGAATCCTCTTTCTCCGCGAACTCCGTGTCTCTGTGGTAAAGAAATTCCTGCCGTCTTACGCCTTTTTCTGGCGTTTGCTCATGTCCAGCTCGAGTTCGCCGAACTGATCTTCGTGGCGGCGGATGAGTTGGCTGAGCGTGATCGCCAGTCGCTTGGCGGAGTAATAATTCAGGATCACGCGGTCGTTGACCTGGAAGATGATTTCGGGCGTGCCCTTTTCCTGTCCCGGGGCGACGAGGTTGATTCCGAAGTCCAGCATGACTTCCTCGGCCGTCCCGTTCGTGCGGAACGCGTTGGCGTAGGAGGTGGTCATATTCCGCTCGTCCATGCGCAGGCGAACCTGCTGTCCGGTCTGCTCGCGAGCCTGTTCTTCGATGGGTTTGTCTTCCGCGGGGATGTCGGCTTTTTCTGCCATGGTTTCATGCTCCTTACTTACTGGATTTCGCGTCGTCGGCTGTCGCGGCGGAGTTCGCTTTCGCCGCGGTAGGATTCGACGCGGGGGTAAAGATCACGGTGACGGTTTCTCCCGTACCGCGTTTTTCGGGGTTGGGCAGTTCCACGCGCACGCGCACCGTTTCACTGGCGGGGTCGGCGTCGGAGGAGACTTTGATGACGGTTCCCGTGCGGGATGTTTCGTCGTCCTCGAATCGCACTTCGGCGGATTGTCCCTTGCGAAGGTGTTTCCGCGCCTGACGCGTGGGAATATTCACGTCGATCCACATCGGGTCGATGCTGATGATGCGCATGACGGGTTTCATCTGGGTGTCGACGGCTTCGCCTTCGTCGATGGCGACGGTGTCCACGATTCCGTCGATGGGGCTGCGCAGTTCCATGCGTTCGAGCTGGATTTTCGCCTCCTGGTAACGCAGGCGATTCATGCGGTTCTTGAATTGGGCGATTTTCACGCGGGCTTCGGCGATTTTCACCTGGGTTTCCGCGCGCATCACGTCCAGGTCGGTGGCGACCTTGTTTTTCAGGGCTTTTTTCTGAAGTTCCAGTTCCACCTTGGAATGGTTGCACTGGGCAATTTCGGCGTCCACTTCCGTCGTGTCTTCCGCGGCGGCTTTGAGTTGTTCAAGCTGTTTTAATTCGGCTTCGTTGTCGAGTTTCGCCAGGGACTGCCCCGCCTGGACGACATCGTCATCCTTGACCAGCACTTCCGCCACCAGGCCCGGTTTGACGAACGAGATGGTTCGGTCCTTACTGGGTTTGGTGACCGCCTCCTCGATGATCTCCGCCGCGAAGCAGCTACCGCTCAAGGCGACAATGATAGCAAGAACGATGAATCGATGGGTTTTTTCGTGTGTCATACTCATGCAAACCTTCGTGTATTCCGCCCTTACGAACCGACACGAATCGTCCATTGTACGCGATTGCTTCGGCAAAGCAAGATCATTTCATGGAAATGGAATTGCTTGTGAGCAACCGGGTTATCTATCGTCATGCCGGAGGTTTTCAGCGGAGAAAAAAACCGTTTGTCTTTTGTAGACACACGTTAACGGTAATTGGATAGTGAGTTTTCCGATTTTTCGATCGTACCGCCACGCCTTTGGGCAGAGGGATTTACCGTTGTGCCGGATACGGGTCGGTTTGGCGCCCCCCCAAACCTCGATTTCCCAGGCGCGGGCCGGCGCCGCCCCGTCAAAATCGCCCTTGGCGGGCTGGAGGGTCAATTGATGTTCCTGTTTCGTTCGTTTGTACTGGAATTCCGTCCAGCGGAAGCGATTTTGGGTGTAATCCATGGATTCACCGTCGTCCTCATACAGCCGACTGGTGTACGAGCCGGGTTTGTCTATCGGGACGACGCGCAGGCGGTCGGCGGGCGCGCCCGTGTACTCGCCCGGGGTGGCGAGGGGAACAACCGCACCGGCGCGGAGATAGATCGGCATGTCCAGGATGGAGGGTTCCGCGCGGAATCCCTTGTCGCCTTCCACGAACTTCCCGCTGAAGTATTCCTGCCATTGTCCCGTCGGCAGCCAGGCTTCGCGATCCGCCATTCCGTCGACGCCTTTGGTGACGATCGGCGCGACGATCATGTCCGGGCCGAAGTAATATTCCGACTCCCGCAGTCGATACGCGAGTTCCTCCTCCGGGTGTCGCAGATACAGCGGGCACGTCAGCGGCAGGCCTTCGTCGTACTGCACGCGCAGGGCGGTTTCGATATACGGCAGCAGCGCGTAGCGCAGTGGGATGTATCGTCTGGCGACGGCGTCGGCGGTCTTGCCGCGTTTCCAGGGGCGCCGTTCCAGCTTGAGGGTATCCACCCAGTTCCAGCCGCCCGAACCGTGCAGGCGCAGGAAATTGGAAAACACGCCGGATTGCAACCATCGGCAGAAGAGTTCCTCGTCGTCAATCCCCTTGTAGTGCCCGCCGATATCATGCGACCACATCACACCTTCGGAAGCGCCGGCGAGGGTTAGCCCAACGTTGGTTTCCAGCGAAGCCCAGGTGACGTGGGTGTCGCCGGAGAACGCGATGGGGAATCGGTGGTTCAGCAGGCTGGCTTCCTTCTGCCGCGAAAGGATCGCCGACCGCCGGTTCGGATTGTGCCTTTGCGAATACTCATAATACAGCTTGAGAATGGGAATCGACACGTCACCGTCGATCCAGTGCATTTCCACGCCGTCCTCGAACAGTTGTTTCAGGAAGAGATTCCAGTAGATTTCAAAATATTTCGGGTTTTCATAATCGAAGTGATACGCCTTGGTGAGTTCCGAAGCGGAGCTCCCGGCCACCTCACGCATCGCTTTTTTCATATCGAAACCGCACTGCTTCATGAATTCCGGGAAACGCGGGTCGCGGGTTTCCAGGCCGCCCGGATGATGGTTGAACACCACGTGCAGATGGTTGTCTTTGGCCCATTGCAAAAAGCCCGGCATGTCGGGGAATCGTTTCGTGTTGTATTCCAGGCTGAACCAGTTTTCGCCATGCCAGCTCATGTCGCCGACGACGACGTCCAGCCCCATGCCGCGACTTCGGAATCCTTTCGCGGCTGCGCGGTAGTGTTTCGGTTCGAGCGGTTGAAAGCGGGAATACCATGTCCCCAGCGTCCAGCGCGGCAGCAGCGGAGGCCGACCGGTGAGGGTATACAGGTCGCGGATCGCCTGGAGATAATCCCTGCCGTAGATGAACAGGTAATATTCATTCGATTTGACGGTCAGATCGGTGGTCAGATCGGTTGCGGTTGCTTTCGCGAGCGACCACCCGCGACGACTCAGCAGCCCCGGGGGAAGCTCTTGCGTATGTACCACTTGTCCGGGATCGTCGTTTCCCAAAAACGTCCAGCCGTCGCAGGTGTCCAATCCCCGGAAGACGCCGCTGAGATTCCGCGTGTCCGGTTTTCTCAGATCGGTGTGGATCACGCCGTCCAGCTCCAGCGAAATTCCCTCGAGAGGATTTGTCGCTGTAGCGGCGGCGTGCAGCCGCCACCGATCGGTAGTTAACTCCAAATAGCCGGCGGTTTTTTTCTTCCGAACCTCCCGGCAGGGGGGCGGAGATTGAATCAGCGGATTCACCGAGTCGTTTGTCCCCGCCGTCGCGCCGAACCGAATCCGCACCAGTCCGGGGGTTAACACCGTTACCTCCTGTTGTTTCATAGGGAAATCGATCCTGAAAAAGGATTACTGGAGTACTCCGAAATAAAAAAACATCATACTTGTGAGGGTGTATAGCATATCATATAGGATAAGGCCAGTGGGTATTTTCCTATTCAGGAATGAAGGATACAGGAGGGTGACTTGACACTGGTGTTTTGTGGGGAGATAATCTTTCCTCTTACCCAACGGTTTGAGCAAGATGTATCACGATGAAAAAAACTCTATTATTTACCGGCGTCGGCGGGGGCGGGACGAACAACCTGATCGAAAGCTTTCGGCAGTGTCGTCTCCCGTGGGAGGACTATACCCTCATTGGAACCAACCTTGCCGCTGAAGTATTGGCGAAAAGTCCGCTGGAGGAGAATTATCTCCTTCCGGTGGCGACGGATGCGCAATACGAACCGGCCTTGCGGAAACTGATCGAACAGCGTAAGGTGGACCTGGTGATTCCGAACAACGATCGGGAAGTCGGAACGATTTCCGAGATTCGAGATCGTCTTGGCTGCCGGGTGTTCCTGCCGGACGTCCAAGCCATAGCGACCGCCCAGGACAAGCATCTGTTTTACGAGTGCATGACGAAGGCGAACCTTCCGATGGCGCAAAGTCGCGCGCTGGAAACCCTTCGGGATATTCCGCGGGTGATGAAGGACATCGGCGGAGAGAAATTCTGGATACGTCCCCGCCGGGGGAGCGGTTCTCGCGGCGCGACCTGGATTCGCAACCCCGAGCAGGCCGAGTGGTGGATTCGCCTGTGGTGCGACCTTCGCGGATATTCCGTGGAAGATTTTCAGATCTCCGAATTTCTCCCCGGTCGGGACTACGCCTTCCAGAGCGTCTGGAAAGACGGCCGCATGGTGGTGGGCAAACTCGTCGAGCGACTGGAATACTTTTTCGGCGCGAACCGCTTAAGTGGAATGAGCAGCACCCCCGCCATCGCCCGCACCCTGCGCGACGAGGCGGCGCTGGAGATGATCTTCCGGGCCGTGAAAGCCTTGCCGGGTGAACCGCACGGGAATTTCAACTTCGACCTGAAAGGGCGCGCGGACGGCACGATGTGCGTCACGGAATGCAACATCGGGCGCTTCTGCATGATCACGCCGATTTTCGACCGCACCGGAAAGCACAGCACCGTCGAAATGTACGTTCGATCCGCGTTCGGCGAAGACGTGCAACTGGACGAACCGCTGGATATCGAAGAAGATATGTATCTCCTGCGGGAATTGGACACCTTGCCGACGATCATCTCAGGCCAAAAGCTCCGGACGCTTTCTACGCGAAGGATATGATTATGAAAGACACATCGAATTGTCAAACAGCGGCATCGAAATCTCCGATTGATCTGGCGGCGGACGCGTTGCGTTGCGTGAATTGCGGTAGGGAATTTCAGGGACTGGTACGAAGTTGTCCCGATTGCCCTACGTCCCTGCTTCGGATGGACTACGGGAGGAAGCAGTTTGAAATTCTGGATCAGCCGGGCATCTTCCGCTTTGGGAATTGGCTTCCCACACGCGGCGCCTGTGAAACGACCATCGGGCCGGTCTGCTATCGCGGCGAAAAACTCGCCGACGCTCTTGGGTTGGAGACTCTGTATATCGGCGTCAACGGATACGCCCCCCAGCGCGGCGCGACGAACATGACGGCGACCTTCAAGGATTTCGAGGCTATGCCGACGTTATTGCATCTGCGGGAATTGGGCATCGAACGCCTGATCCTCGCCTCGGCGGGTAATACCGCCCGCGCGTTCGCCTATGCCGGGTCGGTGTTGGATTTCCAGGTGCATATCGTGATCCCGGAACAGATGTGCTTTAAGCTCTGGATTCCCATTGAACCCGGTGACAAAATCCATCTGACCGTGGTCGAAGGCAGCCGGGATTATTTCCAGGCCATTCGGTTGGCGGACCTTTTATCCAAAACCTATGATATCGTTCCCGAAGGCGGCGCGCGAAATGTGGCACGGCGTGACGGGATGTCGACGTGCATGTTGGAATGCGCCCGGGAATTCCGGACGCTTCCGGATCATTACGTCCAGGCGGTCGGAAGCGGAACCGGAGGGATTTCCGCCTGGGAGGCGTCGATGCGATTGCAGGGAGACGGCCGATTCGGCGCCACGCCGTCAAAACTCCACTTGGCACAGAATGCCCCATTCACTCCGATTCACGACGCCTGGGAGAATGGCATTCCCATCGAACCCGAAAAGGACGTGGAGGAGCAGGTTCGTAGAATCGACAAGATTTCCGCGCCGGTGCTGGCCAATCGAAAACCTCCCTATTCCGAAATCGGCGGCGTGCGAGACGCCCTGAAGGCGACGAAGGGATACACCTATTCCGTCGAAAACCCAAAGGCCTCCGAGGCCAGGGATCTCGTGGAACGTACCGAGGGTTTTATCGCCTCAACCGCGGCCTCCGTGGCGATCGCGGCGATGATCGAAGCGGTGGATCGAGGAAATATATCTTCGAGCGAGAGTGTGCTTTTGAACATTACGGGATGCGGGATCGATGCGCTGAAATCCGATTACCGGACGCACCAGGTTCCAACGGCATTGAAAATTCCGATCTCGGACATTACCCCCGAGGGCGTCCGGAAATACGGGGGTGATTTTGGTGGTTGAAGATACCATTCTTCACGCGATGCGGGTTCGGAACATTCGGCCGTGTATCGCCGTTCCCTGCAAGAGTCTGGCGATTCTGCTGCAACGGCTGGAATTGCTTCCGGAACGTCGGCTGCTCTATCCCGCGCGGGAAGAGGAAGGCGTCGGAATCGCCGCCGGGGCTTTTCTGGCGGGGCAATATCCCGTTCTGCTTTGTCAGAATTCCGGTCTGGGGAATCTTGTCAACGCGTATTGTTCGCTGAATCAGTTTTTTGACATTCCCCTGTTTTTCCTGATCAGCTTTCGCGGGACGGCCGATGAACCTGTCGCGGCGCAAAAACCCATGGGCGCGATTACGAAGGAACTGCTCTCGTTGCTCAGGATCGAGTGGCATGTGCTGGATGCACCGGAGCAGGCGGAGCGGATCGAGAATTATTTTTCCGACTACGTGGAGCAGCGACGTTCCAAGGCGCTTCTGTTGCCGCCGTCGTTCTGGAGAGCCTGACCATGCGACGATATGACGTTATCCAATCCACGGTTCGCCTTCTGGGACCAAGCGATCCGATTATCTGCAATATCGGCGATCCCTGTATGGAATTGCACGACGTGCGCGATCGTGCCGCCAATTTCTATATGCTGGGTTCATTGGGTTTGGCGTCTTCGATTGGATTGGGCGTCGCATTGGGTCGAGAAAAAACCAAAGGAAAGATTGTCGTGATTGACGGCGACGGAGGGGTGTTGATGAACCTGGGATCCCTGGCGACGATTGGGCGGTATTGTCCGGAAAATCTGATCGTCGTGATCGTGGACAATCAGAGTTACGGATCGACGGGGAATCAGTCGACGGCGACGACGTCGGGAATCGACCTTTCCGCGATTGCACGTGACAGCGGGATTACGCATTCCACAGGCGTCAATTCCATCAAAGCATTCGAAGAGGCATTTCAGGAAGCGTTAACGGCGACGGAACCCGCGGTCATTCTCGCCCGGACGAATATCGAAAAACCCAAAGTGGCCCGTGTGGAAATCCCCGGACCGGTTCTGCGGGATCGCTTCATGGAGGCGATACGATGAGTGAGTGTATCGAAGTCCTCAATCCCTATAACGACGAGGTGATCGGAACGGTTCCCGTCGCCACGGACGCGGAGATTCAGGAGGCCGTCAAACGTTCCGCCAATGCGGTCGAGGAGGACCACTGGACCCCGTATGATCGCTGGGAACTTCTCCAGGCCGTCATGCGGCGGATTCGCGGGGATCAGGAAGCGTTCGCCCGTTTGATTTGCCGGGAAACGGGCAAGCCCATCCGCGACAGCCGGGTGGAAGTGGAACGCACCTGCGCCACGCTCGCCTGGTCGGGGGAGGAGGCGCTTCGCCTGGACGGCGTGATTCATTCCTGCGGCGTCACTCCCGCAAGGATTCAAAAGCACGCCCATGTGATGCGATTTCCCGTGGGGGTTGTCGCGGCCATCACGCCGTTTAATTTCCCCATGAATATCCCCTCGCACAAGATCGGACCGGCGTTGGCGGGGGGGAACGCGGTGATCGTCAAACCCTCACCGCGGGCGCCCCTGACGACCCAAAAACTGGTGGAGATATTCACCGAATGCGGCGCCGGAGACCGGGTGCAGATTCTGCACGGCGAGGCGAAGGTGGTTGAGACTCTCTGTCGAAGCGACGTGAACCTTGTGACCTTCACGGGCAGCACCCACGTGGGAAACCAAATCGCCGAATGGGCCGCGGGACGGAAAATCTGCATGGAACTGGGTGGAAACGATCCCATCATCGTCATGGACGACGCCGATCTTCCCGCGGCTGTCGATACGATTGTGGCTCATCGGTTCGGTTCTTCCGGCCAGCGTTGCACGTCCTGCAAACGGGTGCTGGCACAGGAAGGGATTTATGACAAACTCAAAACTCTCCTTTTGGGAAAAATTCGGAGTCTTGTCGTCGGCGATCCCGCCCAGGAGGCGACGGACGTGGGACCGTTGATTTGCCTCCGGACCGCCGAGGAGATACTACGGCGTCTGGACCAGGCGGTGGCGGAGGGAGCGAATGTGCTGTGCGGTGGAACCCGCGAGGGAAAAACGATCTTCCCCACACTGGTGGAGAATGTTCCTCCCCGAGCGGCGTTGCTTTGTGAGGAGACATTTGGACCGGTGCTTCCGTTGATTCGCTTTTCCACTCTGAATGAGGCTGTCACAATCGTCAACGCGCAGACTTACGGTTTGCAGTCGGCAATTTTCACGAATCGCCAGGACGTGATCCAATCGGCGTTTCGGAAATTACAGGTCGGCGCCCTGATCGTCAACGGAGGGACGGGATTTCGGATTGAACCCATACCATTCGGAGGCGTCAAGGCCAGCGGTTTCGGTCGGGAAGGCGTGCGGTACGCCGTTGACGAATTCACCATACTCAAAACGCTGGTCTGCTGACGGCGCGGATATTTTATCTCCGCGGCGTGGCCGGCGTTCGGAAAGACTTGTTCCAACCGCCAAGAGAGTGTAAAACTATTCTTCCGGACGAATACGCCCGGGTATCCATATCATGAATAACATCGTTACCATCCAGCAGGCGGAAACGCTCAGCGACGAACTTCGCGACGGGAGCGTTCTGGACATTATTCGGCGGGCGGTCGAGAGTTTCGGCGAAGGCCTGGGATTCATGACCGCGCTGGGATACAGCGGGATCGTGCTGCTGCATCACATTCTCCAGGTGAAACCCGACATCGAGGCCCATTTTATCGACACGGGGTTTCACTTTCCCGAGACCCTGGCGTTTCTGGAACGCCTGCGCGAGGAGTGGAAGGTGAATTTCGTGGTCGTGCGCCCCACCATGACGCGGGAGGAGCTTACCGAACGCATGGGCCCGGAACCCTGGCGGGTTAACGCGGATTTGTGTTGCCATCACATGAAGGTCGAACCGCTGTTGCGTGTGATTCACGACAAGGCCGCCTGGTTAAGCGCCATCCGACGGGACCAGTCCGCCACGCGAGCCGGGGTGGATGTCGTCGAACTCGACGGGCGCGGCGTGCTGAAAATCAATCCGCTGGCCTACTGGACGTCCGAGCAGGTGTGGGAGTATATCCGGAAGCACAATCTACCCTACCATCCGTTGCACGACGAGGGATTTCCCAGTATCGGCTGTCTTCCCTGCACCGCGCCCGTCCAGCCGGGCGAACACGAGCGGTCCGGGCGATGGAATTCCATGCCGAAGCTGGAATGCGGCCTGCACCTGCACGCGCGTAAAGCGAAGTCGCGTTCCAAACATTGATTTTTCAGAATATTTCATGGGAATTCCCCCGGTGCAGACGTTGTTGCCGGTCCGGTTGTATGATAGAAAGATGACATGATGAAACTACTTCTCTGCAAACCGCAAGACTCCTTTGTGGAACCCTGCTGCTATCAATATGTTCCGGAACGGTTCAAGGGAAAGCGCGCTGTGTTTTCCAACGATATCTGGAGCGCCTACGTTCATTTGAAAAAAACGCGGGGAGCGGAACAGGTTTCCATTCGGGAAGTGGATTTTTCCTCCCTCTCGCCGAATCAAATCGAGGACATGGTTCGGGGAATCACCCATCTGGTGCTGTTTGCTCCTTTAACGCCCGTGAAGCGTCTGGAGGAGATCATTCGTTTTGTACGCGTCGTGAAGCAAAAGGGAATTCGCGTGATCGGCGTCCTTCGCACGACGTGCTTTCATCAGGAGTTGATCGAACGATATCCCTATTTTGACGCGCTGGTGGCTTCCCTGCATACCATCGAATCGCTGGAATATTATTTCGAGAAGGAGGCGACCGTCGCCGATCCGCTGGTGATCGAGAATCGCGACATTGAATTTCCCAAGGTTTTTCAGGCCGACGCGTCTTTTCTGGAAGCGAAAGAGGAAATATCGCTGTATGATTATCGTTCGCGTCCGAAATGGCGAAAGCAACGGGCGATCAGCGCCGGAACCGGTTGCCCGCACGGATGTTCCTATTGCGTGTTTCAGGCGACCAGGCCGGTGGACAAGAATCCCGAACAGCTTGTGAGGGAATTGGCGTTCTGGGAAGGGGAGGTGGAGCTTTTCCACGCGAACGTATTCCGCCGGCGGGACTGGTTGGAAGAAGTATTGCGGCGTATGCGTAAGGAAGAAACCCGTTTGGATATCCGAACCCTGGGGCGCATCGACGATATGCACGAGAACATGGATTTGTTCCCGTTGTGTCGTGAAGCGGGAATCACCCGGATCGCCGTCGGGTTTGAAAGCGCCGACGCGCGAATCCTGCGTTCCATGCGAAAATCCCAGAACGACCTGCGGCAGCTCGATGATATTTATCACGAAGCGCGGCGAAATGATATCTTTCTCGAATTGAATATCCTCATCGGAATGCCGGAGGATAATGAGGAATCCCTCCAAAAAACGCTGGACGTGATGGAGAAGTACCAGGCCACCTTCAGCGTGAGTTTACTGCGTCCTCTTCCGGGAACGACGGTGTATAAAGAGGTTCTCGACGCGCGCCTCGCGACACCGGAGGAATTGTCTCTCGATCCGTTTTTACAGGGGATCGATATGTTTGTGGATCATCACCCGCACGTGCCCACAAAACATCTCTCCAAAAACGAAATGGCGAAATGGCATAAGCGATTCACGGATCTCCGGGACACGTATGAGGGGACGGTTTTGATGCGGATTCTCCGGAAGGGAAAACGATTGCTGGAACGGTTTCCATTCGGGGAACGAGTTCTCTCGCGGGTGCGAACATGGAGAGTTCGCCTGGCGGAGAAGTGATCGCGGAAATCGAATTCCCCGGAATCCCACGATCCCCCGGAGAGTTTCCGCCGACGGTCCGGCGCCGATGAGACTCCCGCGAGTAAGGCAACGAAATTCATGAAATCGCAATCGGGCATTCTGAGAAGCGTAAGCTGGTATTTCATCGCCGCGTTCGGGGAACGTCTGTGTTCCTTTCTCATTATTCCCCTGATTACGCAACCGGGGTATATCAATCCGGTCGGATTCGGCGCGATCGAGCTTCTCGTGTTTACGACGCTGCTTCTGGCGGGTGTATTTCAAGGTCCTCTGCTGTCCGCCGTCAGCCGTTTCTTCTATCATCCGGACTATACCGAACGTCGCGGGCAACTCTTGTTCGGGATTCTGTGCATCCTGTTGGTCTACACCGGTCTGATCGCGTTGTTGTTCTGGTTCTACGCCGAACCGATCAATCGGTTGATGTTTCGCGGGCAGGATTATGTTTCCGTCATCCAGTGGTTCGCGGCCATGATTCTCCTGGATCCGCTTCTGGGTTTGCTGAATCAGTATATGTTTCTTCGCGTTCTGCCGAAAAGCTTCGCTTTTATTTCCATCGCGCGGGGTGTGGGAATTCTGGCCGCTACGTTTCTGCTCCTTCCGGGGATGGAGAATAAACTTCTGGGGTTGATTCAGATTCGCGTGATTGTCACGGCCGCCTCCTGCATTCCTCTATTGGCGATCCTGTTACCCCAATTGAAACCGACGTGGGGGTTGCGTTTCTTGGCCCATCCACTTCATTTCGGATATCGGGGATTGATGGACTGCTATTCCAGCATCATGATTCAGTCCGGGGATCGGTATTTGTTGCAATGGCTGGCGCCGGAGGGGAGCGTGGGCGTGTATTCCCTGGGGTATCGCGTCGCCACGCCCATACAGTTCCTGACGCAAACGGTGATCAAGCAGGCGATCATTCCCCGCTTTTTGCGGATGGAATCGCAACGGCCGATTCTGGAATCGCTCCTGTCCGTCTGCTCCCTTCTTTTCTACAGTACCTGGATGATCATCGTCGTCGGATTGGCGTGTTATTCCGAAACCATCATCCATTTGCTGGCGAAAACCCCCTCCTATTACCCCGCTTCCGGAGTTCTTCCGTTGATCGCGTTTTCCTATCTTCTGCATGGCCTGTTGTATTTCGCTGGATTCGGGATCGTCCTGGAGAAAAAGAGTCATTTGCTGTCCATCTCGGCGGTATTGGCGGCGGTGGGCAATGTGCTGTTGAATCTCTGGTTCATTCCGATATGGGGAATTATCGGCGCCGCCGTCGCCACCGTCATCACCTACCTGCTGTGGAACGGTATGCGATTGCTGTATTCTTCCCGCCTGTCCGGGATTCGCTATCCGATCCTTCCACTGGTTCTCATCTCGTTGTTGGGGATGGCGGCCTGGGGAATCGCCGAGGGAGTCGCGTATCTGTGGCCGTCGTGGCAAGTGCTGTTTCGGTCTTCGGGAATCGTTTTTTACGCGGTCGCGGCGTATCCATTCGCCCGAAACGCCTGGCGCAAAGCCAACACCCTCCGAAATGAATTGCAGGAACAAACCCTTCAAGACGCGTCGAAACGCGGTGATATCAATACGCTCTATTCCTCATCCGTGGAGGAGTGATCGAGGGGGAAAAGGGATACGATCAGGAAACCGTCGTTTTCCCACACAGCCGGATAACGTTCCAGGGGATACGAAAAACCTTCCGATTCCGCTTTGGCGAGCCAGGTTTTGTCGAAGACCACCCAATCCACGTCGTAGCGCTCGCGGAAATGTTCCAGGTCCGTGCGGGGGTAACTCAGCGTGGCGCAATCCTCGTCCATGTACGCGAATCTCTTCGTGTCGCGCGGAAGCATGATGAAGCGGTAGTAAAACCGGTGTCGGCCGTCGCTCCAGGTGGATATCTCGTACGAATCCTTCACCGGCAGCGTCAGAATCCGATGCGGCGGCGCGGCGGTGATGAATTGCCTGAGCTCTTCTCGATATCGCACAGGCTCTCCATGCCGTCCCGCGCCGCGGGCGTCCCGGCGGGAAATCATCAGTTGCACGAGACACAGAAACATCTGCGCCCCCAGCATTCCCCAGAACCACGCGGCCGCGTTTGACGAAGTTCCCGCCAGGTACACGAACAGCATCGCCAGGAACGGTACGGAATACTCGAAATATCGCTCCGCCTCCCCCAGAAACATCAACCGCGGCAGCGACGTCAATACGAACGCGACAGCCGTTCCCAATACCACCATCGCGGCGTACTGTCGCACCGGATCGTCCAGCAGCGTCGCGGAAAAATCCCGCATTCCCCAGAGAATCACACCGACACTGAGCATCGGGAGTGTGACCAGCAGGCCCAGAATGCTGGAGTGATAGTACACCAGCAGCAGCGCCTTTCGAGGATGCAGCGCGAGATCCACGGGAAAGCGCAAATGATCCTTCAGTCGATTTCGCGTCGCCGGGGCCGTGCCTTCTTTCTGCTGGTTGCGGAAATACCACGCCATGTGGGCTTTGCGAAATCGAAGAACGTCCCGCAATCCCAACCAGGGAACACACCAGGCGACAATTCCCACCGCCGCCAACACCGCCACCGGCAACCAGTGCGGAAACACCGCCGCGATTGTCAGCGAAACGAATACCATCACCTGAATTCCGAACTGCGATCCTCCGACGATCAGCAGGCCGAACACGACGCACACCAGCCCCCCCCACAGAGGGTGAACCAGCAATCCGTATCCCATCGCCAGAAAATACCCGAAGCACAGCATCCCCCCGAAGGTTCGCGCGCCTAACGAGCGCATCCGGGGATTCACGGGAATCAGCAGGGGGCAGGTGGCGATCAGGAGTCCCGCGCACGTGGCGAAGGAAAATCCCGCGATCCCAGGGCCTTCGATCCGGGAAAGGAACCACCACGAAACCGCGATGACCACGAGATCCCAGAATACGTTCAATCCCAATCCCGCCGGTTTCCAGATTCGTTGAGGAAACAGTGAAATGATCCCGTGCGACAAGGTGGGATATCCTCGTCGGCCTTCAAAGACGCCGTCCGTGAGAACCTGCGAACGAAAATTCCCGTGCTGTCGGCGAAATCGCACGTTCCACAAGTGGATCACTTCGTCCGACGAGGGAGACAGCAGACTCAGCGCCCGAAGACCCCCCGCCGCGATGAGAATCAAAAGCAACTCCACCTGTCGAATTCCTAATCGTTTTCCACCAGACGGCATCGCCCGGCCGCCCGGGCTTCCGCGTCTCCGCCGGAGTATCCTTCACGAACCGCTCGTGCGAGTTCCTCGCCGACCTTCAGTCCGGCGGTATGCAGGTCGATCATCGGACGCGGGCCCAGGTACGCCGTCGTCAGGCTCATCGTACCCGCCGGCGCCAGGTGCTCCGGACGGTAGGGGATGTCCGCTTTTGGAAGAGTTTCGGCGGCTACGTTTCCGCAGATATGCGCCACCACCGGCCGATTGGTACACGCCGCCAATTGCTCCGCCGTGATCGGTCCGTCCGGTCCGATCAAAGGCCCGCGCCATTGATGTTCACACACGACAACGGCATCGCAGGTGTTCAGGGCGATGTCGGCTGTCGCGTCCGTCAGGACGTCCGCGCCCGCGGAGGTGTCGAATCGCGTCACGTCCGCTCCGCCGGCCTGTAAACCTCTCTCCACCGCCCGGCCGAACTTCCCGCCGCCGATGACCATCACCCGCGAACGAAACCATTCCACGTGCATTTCCAGCAGCAGCTTGCCCGCCAGCGTGCCGAGGTAATCCATCGTCCGAAGATCGGGATGCTGCTCATCCGTGCCGGCGGTGGGAATTCCCTTAGCCCGCAAGGCGGCGATGTCCGCGTCGGCCTGACGGACTTCCCAGGATTCGCACATCAGCGGCACGACCGTCTTAGGTCCCAGCCGTTCGGCTGTCGCGGCGTCGAGGGGGCGGACGTTTCCCAGGTTCGTCACGATATCGGCCCGCGTCCATTCATTCGTTTCGCGATCGATGACGATTTCGATCTTCCCCGCCAATCCCCACGATTTCGCCAGTGCGATCAGTTCGCGGGTGATGTCCGCCGCCGAACCGTAACGAGTGTCGCGGCAGAGGGCGAAGACGTTTTCCGCCCCCGCCTGGGCGGCGATCAGGGGCGTCAGCAGGAACACCCCGCTTCCGACTTCCGTCGCGACGGTCATCCCCCGCAGGTCCAGGCCGAAGGTTTCCCGCGACCGACGTACAAGATATCGCCAACGTGCTTCGCTCATGTTCACCGCCGTCGAGAGAGCCAGGGAAGGTTTCCGCTTCAATGCCACTGGAGTTCCGGGCCGCCTTTTTTTACCTTGCCGATGATCCAGGCGCGCTGCCCGTCGCGGTGAAGACTTGCCAAAATCGACCGGGCGAAATTCGGCGCGACGATCATCACGTATCCGACGCCCATGTTGAACACTCGTTTCATCTCAATCGAATCGACGGGTCCCTTTCGGGCGATCAGGGAGAAAATCGGCGGAACGGGCCAGGCGTCTTCCTTGACGCGAACGGTCAGGCCCTCCGGCAGCACGCGGGGCAGGTTGCCCGGCAGGCCGCCCCCGGTGATGTGGGCCATCGCCTTGACCGGCCGCTTGACTTTGTACTTCTGCAGCACGTCCAGGACCGCCTTGACGTAGATGCGCGTCGGGCGGAGCATTTCCTCGCCGATACTCGAACCGCCGAGTTCCGCGGGACAATCGGTGACTTTGTAGCCGGCCATTTCCAGCAGCACGCGCCGCGCCAGTCCGTATCCGTTGGAATGCAGGCCGTCCGACGCCAGTCCGATAGCGATATCGCCCGGCTCGGTGGTGCTTCCGTCCACGATGCGCGCCCGCTCGACGACGCCCACGGCGAATCCGGCCAGGTCGAATTCCTTCGGCTTGTAGAAACTCGGCATCTCGGCCGTCTCCCCGCCCAGCAGGGCGCAATTGGACTGACGACACCCGTCCGTGATTCCCTTGACGATTTCCGCCATACGCCGCGGGTCGAGTTTGCCCGTGGCGAGGTAATCCAGGAAGAACAGCGGTTCGGCGCCGCCGCAGACCAGGTCGTTGACGCTCATCGCCACGAGATCGATCCCGACGGTGTCGAGTTTGTCCATCAGGAAGGCGATTTTCAGCTTCGTGCCCACGCCGTCCGTGCAGGCCGCCAACACCGGATCGCGGTATTGCTTCCGGAAAAGTTTCTCGCCGAAGTCCAGGCGGAAGAGTCCCGCGAATCCGCCGAAATTGTCCATGACGCGGGGATTGTGCGTCGCCTGCACCATGGGCTTGATCAATTGCACCATCGCGTCGCCGGCGTCAATATCGACTCCGGCCTGTTTGTAGGTGATCGCCTGAGATGAAGTTGTCGTCTTGGCCATGCCGGTATGGTACTCAACCGGCGACAATTTGCAACGGGCTGGATAAATTCCTTTTTTTCCCGGATGTTCGAGTGCCGTGGTTCGCGCAGCGCCGCGAAGCAACCACGTCCAACAACGGGCGGCAGGGAGCGGGGAGCAGGCAGCGGGACGACTGGAGATTTCCCATGTCTTGCTTTCCTGCTGCCTGCTGCCCGTTCCCTGCTACCGGCGATTAGACGTGGTTGCTTCGCGGCGCTGCGCGAACCACGGCACCCCATTTACAAGAGATCAATTATTTTGATTCAACAATATCGTCAGAGGATTCAACCATCTCGCCATTGTTACAGAACAATAGCAAAGTTACTATGTCAGAATGAAATAGCGCGGATAGGAGAAGGAATGATGAATCTGAATCAATTCGGTACACGAATTCGCGAGCGACGAGAAAAATGTCGATTGAAGCAGTCCGATGTCGCCGCGGCGCTACAAGTGAGTCCGCAGGCGGTATCGAAATGGGAGCGTGGAGAAAATGCGCCGGATATTTCTCTCCTTCCGGCATTGGGGACTCTGTTAGGTGTTTCCGTAGACTGGTTGCTCGGCGCGCATGAGGAACATCGTGACCTTTTCGAGGCAACGGTACTGTTCTCGGGTGTGCAAAATGCCCGAGAGATGTCCGAAACTCTCTCCCCGCGGGATTTCGCTTCGTGGACCAACGGAGTTTGTTACCAGGTAACCCAAGCCGTCCTGCAGTATGACGGCGTGCCGATCAAGTACAACGGACCGGGAATTCTGTGCTTTTTTTCGGGTATAGAACACCAAAAACGAGCGGTTTTAGCGTCGCTTTGTGCAAAGGCGTCTTCGACCACGCAACTGAAAATCGGAATGGCGACGGGAACGATTTACCTGGGCACCATTGGGCATCCTGAGTACGCCTCTCCGGATATTATGGGCGAAACCGTGAGCATTGCCCGTTTGACGGCGGGTTGGGCGGCGGGAAATACCGAAAGCGGAATAGCCGCCACTTCCCTTGTTCTGGCCAATCTGACGAATTTGGTGTCCATAGATTCAGAACAACAGGTTCAATTCACGGGGATCAGCCAACCCATCACGGTATGTCAGATCAAGTGTTAACGAAGGAAGGAAAGGATGGTTCCATGACGGCGACCGCAGTGATTGGGGCGAATTGGGGCGATGAAGGTAAAGGGAAAATTACAGATTATCTTTCCGGAAAGGCGGACTTTGTGGTTCGCTTTCAGGGAGGAAACAATGCCGGACACACCGTTATCAATGATTACGGAAAGTTCGCGTTGCACTTGCTGCCTTCGGGTGTTTTCTATCCAAACGTTGTGAATATTCTTGGTCCCGGCGTGGCGGTGAATATATCGGCTTTCCTTTCCGAACGGGATGAACTGATTTCCCGTGGTGTACCGGAACCGAAATTGATGATTTCAGATCGGGCGCAGGTGGTCATGCCGTATCATATCCGATTTGATGAATACGAAGAGCGGCGATTGGGAGATAGAAAATTCGGCTCGACCAAGGTTGGAATCGCTCCTTTTTACGCCGACAAATATCTTAAACTCGGCATACAGGTGGCGGATCTTTTCGAGGAGGATCGATTACGAAGTCGTCTGGAAGCTTCGCTGGCGGCGAAAAACATTCTCCTCAAATATTTGTACGGACGGCCAGTCCTTTCCACCAAGGAACTGTTGCCCGAATTATTGAAGGAAGGGAAGCAAATTCGTCCGTTTGTGCGTGATGTCACGGAGGTGTTGCATACCGCGTTGAAGGATGAAAAACGGATCCTTTTGGAAGGACAACTGGGAGCACTTCGTGATCCGGATCATGGTGTGTATCCCTATCCGACTTCTTCGTCCCCCCTGGCGGGATTCGCTTCCGTGGGAGCCGGTGTTCCAACGTGGTCGATACGGCGCATTGTGGCGGTGGTCAAGGCGTACTCCTCCTGTGTGGGAGCCGGTCCCTTCGTAACGGAATTGTTTGATGAAGCGGCGAATGAATTACGCCGTCGCGGTGGCGATGCCGGAGAATATGGCGCGACAACCGGCCGTCCACGACGTGTGGGTTGGTTGGACATGGTTGCTACCCGTTATGGCTGTCGTGTCCAGGGAGCGACGGAAATTGCCTTGACCAATCTGGACGTGCTGAGTTATCTGGATGAAATCCCCATCTGTAAAGCCTATTGGATTAATGGGAAAGACACGGATACATTCCCTGTTTCTGCGCTATTGGATCGTGCAAAACCGGTTTGGGAAAAGATGCCGGGGTGGAAAGGTGATATATCCAGGATTCGAAGATTTGATGACTTACCTTTGGCGGCACGTCGTTATGTCAAGAGAATCGAAGAGTTAATCGATCTGCCGGTCCGGTTGATTTCCGTTGGGCCAAAACGAGACGCGATTATGGTGCGGGACTGTTTCATTTGAAAGATTTTTCTTTGTGCTTGACAACCGGAAACAAATCCCGTATTTACTGTCCTCAAGCGAAATGGGCACATCGACGGAGGATCACTACCCGCATCATCCGCCGGTTTCCCAATGAGAATTTCTTATTACCGAAACCCCCGAGGAGTACCATGAACGGTCAAACTGTCGATATCCTCAAGTCGAAGATGGACGACGCGAGCTTCGCGAAGCTCGATGCGTTGCAAAACGACGAAGTCAATGCGTTCGTCGCCCACGCCATTGAACTGGGTCAGCCGGAAAAGGTCGTCGTCTGCGACGACTCGGCCGAGGACGTCGCCTGGATTCGCCGACTGGCGATCGACAACCGGGAAGAGCGTCCGCTGAACATCCAGGGACATACCATTCACTTCGACG
>JAFGJE010000208.1 GCA_016929245.1 Phycisphaerae bacterium | reverse complement strand
GTGTCGCTTCCGATGGACATGGCGACCCCTCTGGCCTGCAAGCCGGCGAGGTATTCACAATATTGTTGTTTGAACTTGTCGGTAAAACAGTTGGACATCACCATTCCGGCCAGGTTGATCTCGACGGCCTTTCCGTGCTGAATCGCCGCGGCGGCGAATTCGTCGTGCATGGAGACGGGAATGACGTTGAAATCCGCCAGCCAGGGATCGGTTCGATACACGCCGTCCTCGTCCCGCCACAACCCCATCCACCACCACGGATGGGCGACGATATCGACGTCGGGATGGCAGGCGAGGAACAGGTTTTGCCTGTGATAATCGCGGATCATGTTTTCCGGCGTCGGATCGAGAAAATGCTTCGGCCAATGCGCGCCTCCGACGACATATTCGATTCCGAAATGATCGATATCCTCGCGCGTCAGCGCGACGGCGAGTTCGGCGTTGGGCGGCCCGCCTTCACGAACCCCGTACAGGTTGTTCTTATACTTCACGGGATCGGACGCGATTTCGTCCAGCTCCCATTGCGCGACACAACTGACTTCCACGCCGAAGTGAAGTGAAAGGTTCGTTTGGGCGCCGTCGAATTCGCGTCGGCTGGCTTCGATATCGGGAAAGTTCAGTCGCACATGGACATGATCCGTGATGCCCAGACGCGTCAAACCGTTCGCCTTCGCGCCGGCGAGTATCTCCTCGATGGACAAACAAGCGTCATCGCAGGAATTTCGCGTGTGAATATGCCAGTCCGAACGAATCTTCATGCTAATTCCCAATGAGAATCACCAAATCCAACGGCGGAATCGTGATTATTTCCTTCGATTTGTGTTCCACATTCCCGTCAGCCAATCGCCATGTTTTTCCAGGCAGTTTGTCGAACGCGACGGACACCTCCGCCGGCCGGTCCGGATCGAAATTCAACAGAAACAAAACCGCTCTGCCGTTGAACTTCCTTCCCAGAACCAGCAGATATTTCGGCTTGTCGGGAATCAAATCCGCGGGCACATCGAGCCGCTCGCCGTCGAGGAAGAAATCCTCGTGCTTCGCGATGATCTTCGTGCCGCGGGCGATGGCGTTGTCGAATCGGCCGTCGTTGTTATACCAGTGCCAATAGTAAATCCCCTTATACCCAATCGCCGCCATCTGGACCATCTGCAGCGTCGTGAGTTCGGGATACTCAAACACCATTCGTTCCGTGACGCGCATATACCCGGTGGTCAGAACCGCGTGGACGGGCGTGGGGGCGGCGTCTTCGATCATCGCGAGGGACCGGACGGACTCCGTGTGAAACGCCGTCGCCGACGCCTGGGGGGAATTCACATACCGGAACATCTGTGCGGAGGCGATATGGGGCATAAGCCGTCGCCAGTCATTGCGGCCGTCCGTTTTGACGCGTGGATTCGTCGCCTGTCCGCCATTGACATTCAGCCGCGCGCCGGGTCTGGCGGCGGAAATCCGCTTGTCCCACCGGATCACCATTCGCTTCGACTGATCGAGTGCGAAATCCATCCAGGCGGCACGCAGAGATTCGTCGTTCAGGATCTTTTCCGTCGTCAGCGGGACGTCGGCGGACAATCCCGCATGTTTGCGAAACGCCGCCAGGCATCGCTCGCAGAAGCAGACATCAAAAACGCCCGGGCCTTCCAGATCCCAGTTCAGGCCCACGGAGGGACAATATGTGTCCAGGAACGAAGACTCTTGCGCGAATATATCGCTGTTTTCCTGGAGTGAGATTTCGGGACAAACCAGTCCTTTCGACCGATTTCCTTGATTATCGACGGCGGCGTGATCGGGATGTTTCTTCAGGTACGATTCGGAACCGGGAAATCCGTGGCAATATCCGACCATCTGGAGATGTCTGGGTTTGGCGACGGCTTCAAATTCCGCGTTGCACGGCGGATTCATCAGACCGTTCAAACCGATCCCCGCGTAATAGTCCGCCAGTTCCTTCCAGAGGTGTCTGGGATACGTCGGCCCGTTCGTCCACGCGAAGACGGGGAAGCGTTTCGGCTGGGTTCCATTGACGCGCGGTAACACGACGAGGGGCATTTCATGCGCGGGTTCGTCCATGCCGTTGCGAGACACCCAATATCGAATCCTGGTTTTTACAGGCAGTTTGCTTCCCTTTGGAACCGTCGCCCGCCACCAGATTCTAAACGGCGCGTGATGTTCTTTCACTTTCGCGAGATTCTCACTACTTGGCGCACTGCTGGTTCGTATCGTGGTCCGCCGAACGTCCTCGCCGTCGCGGGAAATGGTTTCGGATTTGAATTCGGTGATCTCCGGCAAGGCGCCGTACGTTCCCGGTTCGAAGGGATAGATTTCCACCCAGGTAGGCGTTTCGAGGGTCGCGGTATATCCGCCGGGTCCGCCGCGCGTATCGCTGATCAGCCAGAAGAACATATTCATTCGTCCGTCCGCGAGATAGGCGACGTTGTCATAGTCCTCCGCGGGCCAAAACGTGCTCGCCAGCGGCAGCCCGGAATCCACAAAGGTCTTCCCGCCGGGGATCACAAGAGGTTCCGTTCCGGGCGTTTCCAGTTTCAATGCGCTTTTGTGATACCCGGACGTCAGCGACGCCGGCTGGGGGAGAAGTACATGACGTGTGTCGGCGGGAATCGTTTTTGCATCCCAGTCTACCTGATCCCACCGGGACGCGATGAGGACGTCCCCCGTCACGGAGGTGTCCGCGGACAACTGCAACCATAATCCCGCCGGCTCGTTGTTTGTTTTCGAAACGGGGGCATAACCGTCGATTCGTACCGGCGGCCGGCCGAATACGATTCGTCCGAACCGGTCTCTGTCATGGAACGAAGACCGAATCGGCGCCCAGGTGGAGTTTTCCCCGTGAGGGCCTTCGTGGCGATTCAGGTTGATCCCCCAGCATTCGTTGAGGATGGGGGTTTTGTCGAGTATGGAAAATGGAATCGCCATTTCGACAAACCAGCCGCGCTTCCAACGATTTGCGGCGCAGGTCCATTTCTCATGCAAACCCGATTCATCCACTTTCTGTGCGGCGCTGTTAACGGCCGCGTGAAAAACGTTGCCCGGTCGGTTGGCGGGATCCGGCTGGATGAATACCTCCACACAGTCATCCCCCCAGATCGGCCCGCCGGTTTTTATGGCGGTGTTGATTTTATCCATGGAATCTTCATCGCAGGAAAACGCGATATACAGATTTTCGTCGTCATAACACACCCAGGCTTTCGTGGCCTGCGTCGCGGGGGCGGGATAGCTTTGGGCTACGTGATTCAACTCGACAGGCGGAAGTATTTTCCAGATCGAGTCGGTCACGTTGCCGTCAATCCTCGGCCGTTGTTCCGACGAAACCTTGTGGGAATACATCACGGGAATCATGGGAGTCGAACGATTGGGTTTGGAATTCATAGTATGCTGTGCAACGTTTTCGTTCTTTTGGCTGCCGGGATTCTGTTGTACTTCAACGCCCCCCGCAGCCAGATGTCCCCAATTCGATGAAAAGGCAATTCGGACGGCGGTGGGGAGGTTGGGAGACGATTTGCGTATGACTTTCCAGGTTTTCCCGTTTCGAGAGACGGAATAATAGCAAAACGATTTTACGCCGTTTCGACCAAGCCGGATTCGTATGTGGTTGTAGGTATCCGGATTCGCCGTCACCGGATATTGGGTTTTGTGTTTCTCCCCGTCCAGCAGCATGTAATTGCCGTCGGAATATTTTTCATAGTCTATGATAAATCCAAAGGAGTTTGTTTTTTGTTGCTTTCCGTCCTTGCCTGCCTGGCCCACCAGGAGGACTCTGGAATCGTACAGGGAGAATTCCTTGTATTTCCCCCGCTGCCACGGCCTGATGTTGAACGTGAATTCAACCCATCCCGTTTGCCCCTGCTGGGGTAAAGACCATTCTTTCGTACTGGTGACACCGGCGGTTCCGCCGTTCCCATAGATTTGCAGATCGCCGTTGGAAATCTTGACCGCGGCAAGTTTTTTATCCTTGGGCAATTCAACGGACCAACGGGCGGTATCCAGATGGGAAGACTGGAAATCATCGTAGATCTCCGCCGGATCGGCCTCGGCGGGAATGACGATCATTCCCAACGCGATGAAAAATAAACATAGAATTTCTTTCGGCGACATAAAGCTCTTCTTCATGATAATGGAAGTCCTTGAACAATGAAAAGTATGGATCTCAGGAGTACATCGGGGTCATTGATTATGAATGAAGCCGCGATCCGGTCTTACCGAGGAAGCAGCCATTTTTCGTCATAATCCAGGGTGTCATAGTCCATAGATTCAACGTGTCCGTCGGCGAATACCGCGTTTGCCGTCAGCAGATGTCGCAACGACACCTTCGCCCAATTCACCACATCCGGTTTATACCGACTCCAGGCGGGCCCCCATACGACACTTTCCCAATGAAACGGAATACTTTTATAGGTAAAATGATCGGAGGTCAGCGTGTAATTCGGATAGGTCCCGGGTACATACGTACCCGGCGATCCTCTCCATCCGCCTTCCGTCACCCATATCGTGTTCTGGGGGGTGGGAATCCCGGCGGACGGTATGGGCCCCCATACGTCGGCGAACCCATTCGTCGCATTCCCACGACTGAATCCCGGATTCGCCCCGTAGGCCGGTCCGTTCGGGACTTCTCTCGAAGGGCACGTCCAGTTTTCACCGGGTTGGGACTGATCTGATGGATCATCATAGTAAGACAGATAAGGATGCAGCGCGTAATTTACCGGAAGGGAAGAGTAGCTATACGGATAGTCCCCGGAATGCTCTCCGATATACATCGCCGCGGCGATACCGATATTTCTGACTTTCACTTCGCAGGCGACCATTTTCGCCAATTCCTTGGCCTTTTGTAACGACGGTAGGAGAATCGACACCAGCAGTGAGATGATGGCGATCACGACTAAGAGTTCTATGAGGGTGAAACCGAGTGTGCGGAATGAACCCAATGGAATCCTCATACTGTTTGAATCGGATTGCGAGCCTTGTCGATTCATTTATCGCCTCTGAATACATCCACCATGACGGGGAAGGGGGAGACCCCATGGGAGTCTCCCCGTACCCACTCTATCCTATTATGGTTTATACCTTATCTAAATCACTGTTTTTTTCGCAGCAGTGCCAATCCGCCGACGGCCAGCAGACTCAGCGTCGCCGGTTCGGGCACGCCCCCCGTGGATAAATACATATAGTCTTCGACGGAATACCATTTGCCCTCGTTGTCACAGGCGGCGACGTAAAACACGGTCCATTGGTTCGTCGGAAGGCCCATGGCGATGAGATCGTTCACGGAGAAATTCGTGATATCGTTGTACGACTGGTACTCCCAGTCGCCGCCGGATGGCACGTCGCCGTCGAAATCATACAGATAGTACTGCAGGCCCTGGGAATGGACGCCGTGGATCTGAGAATACGAACCATTGGATTCCCATGTGACGCAGTCCGGATCGTAGGCGTCGGAATAATTGAAGCTGATGTTTCCGCCGGCGGATCCCGTGGGGAACTTATACGGCTCCATGACGGGATTCAGCTTCGCGAGAAAATAATCCACGAACACCGCGCGTTGGAGCATCAGGTCGATTTTCAACCCGTTCCAGTTGGCGCTGGCGATGTCGGACGCCGTGTGATACGGAATGCCTAAGAAGGTTTTCTTCGTGCTTTTGTACCAGGCGGCGTTGTCGCGGCAGGCGTTGAAGAACGTGGTCGTCACCTGATCGATCGTGCCGGTGAAGTTATACGAATGACCGTTGCGGGTATGGGTATAGGATGTGGTATTGGCCACGTTGGGCAATTCTCCCACGGATAAATATCCACCCGTCGCGGCGGCTTCACAGAGTCCCTCGGCCCACTGGCTGTCATACTCGATATTGGCGGGATAATGATGGGCCGGGACGGACACGTCGCCGACGTGGTGCATGAGGGCCTGAAGGCGCGCCGTCTCGTTCAGGGCGTTGTAGCTGAACCCGCTGTACGTACCGCCCGTGTCGATATAATACCGACCCTCGATTCCTGTCCATTGCCCGCTGTGTCCGTCCGGTTCGCCGGTGTAATTCTCAATCGCGCTTTGATTCACGCCGCCCAAAAACTGTGAAACCACGGGCAGATCAAAGTTTCTTTGGCATAACAGTGCGTGCGTCGCCCCGCTCCACCCCAAGGCGGTACTACCGACCATCAACAGTGATACAGCAACCAAGGTACAGCGAATGATTCGTTGTTTTGACATCATAGGCTCCTTTCTATATTGATGCCTCAACAGAAATTCCCGCTTCATACCCGGTGCATGAAGCGATAAAGATGCAAAACAGGCGGAAACCCATATGCCTGGAATGCGTATTTTCCTTCCTTCCCCCCGAAACCAATAGATACAGGCTATATTTCAGTTTCCATCCGTTATTTTTCTATGATTCCCCTCGGCCTTCGGCGGGGCGGTCATTGGACCGCCCCGCGTCCGCGCCGAATCAGGAAGGAAGCCTTACAGATTCGCCGTGATTTCTTATTGCACGAATCAACGTTTGCGGCGAAGCATCGCCGCGGCGCCGCCGATCACCAATAGGCTAATTGTCGCCGGTTCGGGAACGACGTTTTCGTACGATACCGTGTCGATAATGCAGGATTGCCAATTTTCATATAGGCTCAGTTTGACGGACTCGGGCCAGATGTCGCTTTGGCTGTTTCCCGTAAATACTTCCGTCCAGTTCAACCCGTCATCGTCGGAGACATACGCGGATTGCACCAGGTTTCCGGCTACGTTTTCCAGCTTCAACCGCACCAACTGGACCGTATCGTTCGCGGCGGAATTCACGCCGGTGGTCACCCACGCCTCCGTGCTGTTGTTCCACCACATCCACCGGAAATCATTGGAGTATTTCCTTCGAAGCGTCAAACCGTAATCCTCCCCGCCGTCCACGCCTGCCAGCTCAAATGCACATATATTGATGTAGCCGTGGCTGTAATAATTCCGGTTCTCGTATTTCACCTGGACGGTAAGAGAACCGCCGACTTGTGCGGGAGTCGGAAGGACAAAATCAGCCGTCTGGGTCGTGATCTGCCCCGTTTGATATCCCGCGGCGAGTTCCACACAGTGACCGTCGCCTTTATCACCGCCGCGCTGATACGCCGTACCGTTCACAGCCCATTTCGCGGCGTCCAGGGTGGTGAAATCGTCATACACGACCATCTCCGCGCCGGCGGAAACGGCGATCCACAACAGAATACTTAGCACCCCCAGCCCTAGCGTTTCTTTTGAAACTCTCATATTGCTTCTCCTTTGCATTACCTTTTCCATAGGCCTGTCGCCGCCCAAGGCCTATTCCTTTGTTACTGTCCGCGAAGGGCAGCTTTCGCGGATGATCAACTCACAGGAAACCGGAATACGCATGTGAAGGCGTCGTTTGGATTCAAATTCCATCATCAGCTTCTCGGCAGCCAGTTTGCCCAACCGCGTATGGTCGCTTCGCAATTCCGTGATGCCGTACAACTCCGCCAGTCGATCCTCGCCGGCGGTCTCTCCCACAAGGCCGAAATCTTTCCCCGGCTCCAGCCCTCTCGCCCTGGCCGCCTGCATCACCTCAAAAAAGGACGAGGAGATGACGGAATCAAATCGATCCGGCTGGGCGATGATCTGCTCCGCCGCCGCCAGGACCTGCTCATGCGTGGGACGGATATGCACGTCTTCCGGGGTGGCTGTTACGGCAAGAAATTTCGAGGGATCTTCCCCCGCGCGGCGCAGCGCATCTTCAAATCCCTCCTGCCGGGCGCGATACGCCCGGTGGTGGGAACCCATTAGCAGCGCGGGTTTGCGGTACCCCAGCGACCAGAGATACTCCACCGCCCGCATGTACGCGGCCCGTTCGTCATGGAACAGTTGCACGCTTTTCGCGCCGACGGCGGAAAGAAGATCGTCGCCCGCCAGGCCGATCACGACGATCGGTTTTCGCTGCTTGATTCCCCAGGCGAGGTCTTCCTGTGAAAAATCGCCCGCGATCACCAGTCCGTCGAACTCTTCGACGGCCGCCGTCATCAACTCGGGAATATTCGTTCCGCTCCGCGGTTGCCAGATACTCACGACACAATCGGTTTCCGGCAACGCTCCTCGCAAACCATCCATGAGATCCGCGTAGGCGCCGGAACAGGAACGGTTGAAAATCAACAGGCCGATGTGCGTCAACCTGCTTCGCGTCTTTGTCTCGCCGGTGGGATCCAGCAGAATATCCGTCGTGTAGGTTCCTTTTCCGGGGAACCGCATCACCAGTCCCGTCGAGGCCAGGCGATCCAGCGCCGCGCGCACCGTCACCCGGCTGCAGTCGAACTGCTCGGCGATTTCCCGCTCCGACGGCAAACGATACGTGCCGCGACTGCTCTTTTGCCGGATATCGTCGGCAATTTTCGTCGCGATTCTTTCGTATTCATGTTTTTTAACGCTCATCATCGCCATGATTGGTTCTCTTACATTTCCAAGGCCAATCCCATGTATACACCCGTCTCCGGTAAGGGAATTTCACACCAATTCCCCTCCGTGATGGTAAACGACAAAGGCTCCCCGGTTCGAATATCGATCACCTTCTTAAAAGGATACACGTCCGTGTTGATTCGCGCCTTGATCCCGCGAATCGGAAACACCTCGTCGAAAGCGGACAACTGATCCGTTCCGGTCGGACAATACGATTCCCGGCGAGTAAACTTGCCGCGGTATTCCGCGACGGTTTGAGTCAATTCGTCGGTTCCTCCCTGCAGACGGGAATTCCTCATCGGCGCGGTTCCCATGCGCTTTTGATAGGCCATGGGGTCAAACGGAAATCCGTGACCGAGCACTTCGTTGGCGGACTTGTTGCTGTACAGAATATTGACGAAGTGCAGAATCACGCGGGATGGTTCCGGCTGGGCGGTCGCGGCGAAGTGAATGTGCTTCGGCGCGTCGATTTCCAGCGGTTCCCGATGCAGCCATCGGCATGTTTGCTTCAGAAGGGCGCGAATATGCCGGTTCATTTCGAACATGTACTGTCCGGTCAGATCGGCGCTGCAATAGACGACCTTTCCCCGGCCGAACGAACCGGCGACCAGCATCGGATTTCGCGTATCGCCGAGAATCTCCAAGCCGCCGTTGACGCAGCCGAAATCCGTGTCCGCCCGAACGTCGGCCCAGGTCGCCACGACGTCGCGATCCGAATCCGCTTCGATGTCAAACCAGGGCCGACGGGTGATCATCCTGTCCTGCAAACCCGCAGCCATGTCGTGTTCCCGCAATAAAAACGGATAGCGATGGAACAACGGAGATTCCTTATATTCTTCCCGGCTGATTGAAATTCCCCCGTAATGAACGCCCAGAACATCGGCCAGCAGGAAATCGCCGCGGATGGAATCTTCATAGTCATACAGAGAAGTTTCACCCGTCACCAGCAGCGAACCGCCGTCGCGAACATACTGACGAACGGCGTCGGCTTGAGATTCCGTCAGATAAGCGGCATTGGCCAGAACAACGACTCGATGCTGTTTCAGTCGATCCGCGTTGTCCAAATCGCTATCCAGCAGAAAACCATACGTCTTTTGAGATTCCGCCAGGATTTGCGTCATGCCGATCGGGGAAACGAGATACTGGCTGGGATTTTCCCCGGCGTACAAATCCCGCGTTCGTTCGCTGAGAAGCACGCCCGTATGCTCGACGGGAACCGCCCGGCGAAAATACGGGAGCATGGGTTTGAGTTCCCGGCCATATTCAACGTAGACGTTGGTGCGCTCTGGATGCGGATCGCCGTTTTCGTCCATCGAACTATGAATGCCGATGATCCCCGCTTCGCTGAGCGTCAGATACCCAAGCGCCCGCACTTCGCAGGCCGGCGGTGTACTGTAGGCGAAGTTGGCGGCCGCCAGATCGAACGTCTTGCAGTACATCTCCGGCGCCTTTCCGCCCAACGCGGCCCGGTTCAACTTCAGTTGCAGAACCGGTTGAAGTTCCTCCCGCCCGGCCAGGTGCATCTCCACGTACATACTGTCCGCAAGATTCCCCATTCCGTCCCACGGACTGGTATCGCCCCAACCACCCCAGACGTACACGGGACTGTTGTAGGAAATATACAAGTCCGGGTTGATTTCACGAACCACACCCGACAGCCAGTCCATATACCCGCGATAAACATGGTTTTTGAAATAGGAAACATAGTCGCGGAATTCCGGACACGACCAGTCGATCGCAGGCGGCACATCCCGGCCTGTCCGCTTCCTATATGCATCGCGGCAAATTTCACAGGCGACGGTGCCATCCGCATTGCGAGGCCAGACGTGGTGATATCGAAACCACGGGCCGTCAAAGATGAATCCGTCGATGTCGTATCGTTCCGCCAGCGCGCGGACATATCCCGCGACCCAGTCGCGATGCCGTGAATAGTTCGGGCAGATATGATTGTGAAATCGCCCCGCCTTTTCTCGATGGTATCCGGTCCGCTGAAGTGTTTCGGCGTCCTGCTTCAGCCATGCATCCATGTCTTCGTGAACAGCGTTGGTCGCCCAGCACAGGAGAATCTTAATGCCGTACTTGCGGCAGGCGGCGCACACGTCTGCCAACAGGTCGCCTTGATACAAACTCTGATGCGGATGAGGCTGCACCCCGTCCCACTCGATGAAAATGTGATTTTCCGGAACCGCCCATTCCAGAACACTCACTCCTATCTCATGCGCCTGGCGAACGATCTTCTCCGGATCAATGTTCAGATACGGCGTCCTCTGATGATCCCGCCATTTGGGGTAGTACCCAAGACGAATCAAATGCGTACCCTCGGCGCGTAGCGACACATCGCTTGTGGAATCATCCGCATTCCCAAGAATCGCTTGTTCGGTATCTCGCATCGTATCCATCTCTGAAACGAACCTGATTTCCGTTTCTCCTGACGATTGCCAAAAGAGAAATCGATTAACAATACCAGTATTATACCATAATACCAATTAAAGGCAAAAAAATAATTTCAAAATAATAATAGTGGTTTAATTATATTTTAAATAATGACTTACAGATTTTCTATGAATCTGGAGTGCTTCACTTGCGTGATGTAGCGGATTAGCGATAACTGGGAGCCAATTGCTTTGTTTGTAATTGCTGTTGTTGAGGCGGGGTGGAGGAATTTGTTTTTT
>JAFGJE010000207.1 GCA_016929245.1 Phycisphaerae bacterium | reverse complement strand
TTTTCCCAACAGCGCCGAGCGGCAAGCCGACACGCGTGTCGGCTTGCCGCTCGGCGCTGTTGGAAAATCGCTTTCGTTCCATAAGTCTTCGATGTTTCCGGAAGGTGGAATACCGGGAAAAAATCCAATCTGTCATCCTGAACCCCTAAGGGGTAAACTCTTGTTTCATTCGCGGGATTTCGGTTTGACCACCAGCGCCAATCCCGCGATCAACACCCCGACGGCGGCCGCGGGCAGGAAACGCGGGGTTCCCAGGTTCGCGGGAATCGCGTCGACCGCCCATCCCACCAGCGGCGCGACGACCGCGGCGAACAGACTCTTGGCCTGCGACTCGACGCTCAGGATCGTCGCCATCTGCCGCGAGCCCGACTCGCCCGCGACGCGCCCGATCAGCAAAGGCCTCCAGAAATTCTGCAACATCGCCAATACCACGAACCCCGCCGTCGCCAGCGGCGAAACGCCCGTCAGCAACCCCGCCGCCAGCACGAGAAAGAACGCCAGGTACAATCCCCAAAGTCGCCTCGCCCCGCGTTCGTCCGACCCGGCCCGGTTCGCCAACGCGTGCGAATGGCGCGACGCGACGCTGCTGAGAAGGTACAGCACGACGTACACCGCGCCGACCAGCACCGCCGTCCGCCGCCGACCGTCCAGGCTCAGCAGCACCGGCAGCGACAACGCCGCCGCGTGCAGCACCGGCTGAAGGTAGTCCTTGGACACCTTGTACACGCCTTCAAATCCCATCGACTCGGCGAGCAGCCGTCGCAACCGCCGACGACGCAGGCAGTCCCGCAGACTCGCGAACAACAGTTTCACGATCTCCGGCAGGTTCGCCGTTTTCCCGCGCGGGCCGTCCAGGTACGCGGGATACCCCATGAAATTGATGATGTTGACGATATACGGGACGATGGAGAACCAGAACACCCAGCGATAATCCTCTAATCCAAACACCATCCCCGCCGCGAGCAGCACCCCCAAAGCCGAACCGAGCTGCGACCACGACCGCGTGTAGCCGTAGGTTTTGGTCTTCTCGTCCGTCCGCCCTTCGTGTTCCAGCCAGGCGAAGATCATCGCCTTGTGCGTGCCCGTGCGGAACGCCTCGCCCGCGGCGAACAGCAGCATCCCCGCGAACAGCAACCCCAGCCGGTCGAACGTCGCGAACAGCACGAACGCCCCGATATACGCGAAGAACGAAAAGATCATCGACGCCCGCCTTCCGAGAACGTCCGCGACCGCCCCGGTGGGAATCTCCAGCAGGTTCACGCACAGTTCGCGGAATCCGATCAGCAATCCGATCGCGGCGAAGCTCAATCCCTTCGCGCGGAAGGCGAGAATCCAGAACGGCTCGAAGTATTGCTGGTTCTTGAGGAACCCGTAAAGACAAAACCGAAACAGCATCACCGCGCTCCTTCACGTGTATGCTGACGGGGTGATTCGCCAATGTCAATACGACGATTCCGAAACAATGCTTGGCGGGGCTTTGGACTGTCATCCTGAGCGAAGCGAGTCTTCGAGCGCAGTCGAAGGACCTTACGCTATCGAACGTGTGAGGTCCTTCGACTGCGCTGCGCTTCGCTCAGGATGACAGAATAAGATTACTCAGTTGAAAAGCTGAACGTTTTCCCGCTGACGCCGACCGTCACGTGTTGGCCGTCCTTGATCTCGCCCGACAGGATCTTCTGTGCCAGCGGATTTTCCAGCTTCTGCTGGATCACGCGCTTCAAGGGCCTGGCGCCGAACGCGGGGTCGAAGCCGTACTCGGCGAGTAAATCCTTCGCCTCGGGCGCGATCGTCAAACCGATCTTGCGATCCGCCAGCCGACCGGCCAACTGCCGCACCTGGATTTCCACGATCCCTTCCAGGTTCTCCTTCGAGAGCGAATGGAAGATCACCGTCTCGTCGATGCGGTTCAAAAATTCCGGGCGGAACTTCGCGCGGAGCGCTTCCTTGAGCTGGGCTTCGATCTCCCACTCCTCGGCGTTCTTCTCCGCGAGACTCTGAATGTACTGGCTGGCGATGTTGGAGGTCATCACGATCAGCGTGTTCTTGAAGTCCACGGTCCGCCCGTGCCCGTCGGTCAGCCTGCCGTCGTCCAGCACCTGCAGGAGCACGTTGAACACGTCGGCGTGGGCCTTCTCGATTTCGTCGAACAGGATCACGCTGTAGGGTTTGCGGCGGACGGCCTCGGTCAATCGGCCGCCTTCGTCGTAGCCGACGTATCCCGGCGGCGCGCCGATCAGGCGGGCGACGGAATGCTGCTCCATGAACTCGCTCATATCGACGCGGATCATCGCGTCTTCGGTGTCGAAGAGCTGCTCGGCGAGGGCTTTGCACAGTTCGGTTTTTCCCACGCCCGTGGGACCCAGGAACAGGAAGCTGCCGATGGGCCTGCGCGGATCGCCCAAGCCGGCCCGACTTCGCCGAATCGCGTCGGCGACCGCGCGAAGCGCGTCGTCCTGCCCGATCACGCGCCGACGCAGTTCCTCTTCCAGGTGCATCAGCCGGTCGCGCTGCGATTCCATCAGCTTCGCGACGGGAATGTGCGTCCACTTCGCGACGACCTCGGCGATCTGCTCCGCCGTGACCTCCTCGCTGGTGAGACTCTGCCCGGCCGCCTGTCGCTTCTCCACTTCCGCCTCCGCCGCGGCGAGTTGCCCCTGCAAATCGCGCAGTTCCCCGTACTGAATCCGGGCGGCTGACTCCAAATCGCCGGTGCGCTGGGCCTGCTCGAGCTGGCTTTTCTTTTCCTCGATGGCCTCCCGCAGTTCCTTGATTTTTTGCAGTTGCCCGACTTCGCTTTCCCATTCGGTGCGCCGGGCGTCGAAGTCGGCTTGCAGACCCGTCAGTTCCTTCTCCAGCGTTTCGAGACGTTCCTTGCTCGCCTTGTCGGATTCCTTGCGGAGCGCCTCGCGCTCGATCTGCATCTGCATGATGCGGCGGTTGAGTTCGTCGAGTTCGGCGGGCATGGAGTCGTTTTCGATGCGCAAGCGGCTGGCGGCTTCGTCGACCAGGTCGATCGCCTTGTCGGGCAGCTGCCGGTCGGAGATGTAGCGGTGGCTCATGACGGCAGCCGCCACCAGCGCCCCGTCCTGGATGCGCACGCCGTGGTGGGCGTCGTAGCGCGGCTTCAGGCCGCGCAGAATCGCGATGGTATCCTCGACGGACGGTTCATCCACCATGACGGGCTGGAATCGGCGCTCCAGGGCGGCGTCCTTTTCCACGTGCTTGCGATACTCATCCAGCGTCGTGGCGCCGATGCAGCGAAGCTCTCCGCGCGCCAGGGCGGGCTTGATCAGGTTGCCCGCGGAGATCGCGCCCTCGGCGGCGCCCGCGCCGACGACCGTGTGCAACTCGTCGATGAACAGGATGATCTGGCCGTCGGATTCGGTGACTTCCTTGAGGACGGCCTTGAGGCGATCCTCGAATTCCCCGCGGAATTTCGCGCCGGCCAATAGCGCCCCCATGTCCAGCGCGATGACCTGCTTGTTCATCAGCCCCGCCGGCACGTCGCCGTTGACGATCCGCTGGGCGAGTCCTTCCACGATGGCGGTCTTGCCCACGCCGGGCAAGCCGATGAGAACGGGATTGTTTTTCGTGCGCCGCGAGAGCACCTGCATGCAGCGGCGGATTTCGTCGTCGCGCCCGATGACGGGATCAAGCTTCCCCTCGCGGGCCATCTCCGTCAGGTCGCGCCCGTAGCGGGTCAGGGCCTGGTATTTGTCTTCCGGGGTCTGGTCGGTGACGCGCTGGGAACCGCGAATTTCGCGCATGGCGTCCAGGATCGCGTTCCGCGTCGCGCCGAGCGCGGAGAGCACGTCCTGCGCGTTGCTCTTCTCCTCCGCCAGCGCCAGCAGCAAATGCTCCACGGAAATGTATTCATCCTTCAGGCCGTCCGCTTCCTTCTTCGCGCGAACCATCACGTTGCTGAACGCCGGATCCATCGCCATGCCCGCCCCGGTCGACTGCGTCGGTAAGCGCGAAAGCTCGCTCTCGACGATGGAGGCGACGCGGTCCTTCCCCGCGCCGACCTTCTCCAGCAGCACGCCGGCGAGGCCTTGCTCCTGCTGGAGCAGCGCCTCGAGCAGGTGCAGCGGAGTCATTTGCGGATTTCCGCGCTCCGCCGCCTGCCCCTGGGCAGCCGCGAAGGCCTCCTGGGCTTTTACGGTCAGTTTATCCAGACGCATATCTTCACCTCGTTAGCTTTCTATCGGAACACGCACCCGTCGCCGTTGGATACATTACGCGGCGGGGCGCGAAATGGGGGAAAGGAGAGAAACCCCATTTTTCACCCCGCCGCGGGGGTAAACCCATGGGCCACAGGATGCCTGCCATCAACAAATTGCAATTGTCGTGCCAAAGTTTATGTGTATTTAATATAAGGATTTATGGTTTTGCCGGACTGCCAGAACTGCACCCGGAATCCCGGTTTGTCCATTTCGGCAGCTGGGGAGATTCAATAATTAGCGCTAAAAATTTAAAGTTTTCGATTGACTTTTCCGAAATAGCGCTAATAATTTAGCGCATTGGCAAATGAATAGAAATTCGGGCGTTGTGGTTCGCGAAGAAGATATTTTTCCCGAACACCGCCGAACGGCAAGCCGGGTTTCGTGTCGGCTTGCCGTTTGGCGGTGTTGGGCTTCGCGAACCACGGCACCCACACCCGGATGAAACAACAGGGAGACCATCGCATGGCGAGTGAACCGGAAATTACGTTGTCGCGGCGGGAGAGGCAGATCATGGACATCGTGTATCGTCGCGGTCGGGCGTCGGCGGTCGAGATTCGCGCGGACTTACCGAACCGTCCGAGCGACTCGGCGGTCCGCGCGCTGCTGAAGATTCTCGAAGACAAGGGACATCTGCATCGTGAGAAAGCCGAAGGTAGAAACGTCTACTCGCCGACCCGCACGCGGAACCAGGCCTCCCGCTCGGCGCTGCGTCGCCTGCTCAAAACGTTTTTCGACGGATCGACGACCCAGGCGGTGGCGGCCTTGCTGAACGATCAGGAAACCTCGCCTTCCGACGAGGAACTCAACCGCATCGCCGAGATGATCGAGCGAGCGAAAACGAAAGGGGACGCGAAATGAACAACCTGTTGCCTTCCATCCACGTGTCGAACACCTTGACGATCCTGCTGGACGCGTCGCTCCGCGGCGCGCTGATCTTCGCGCTGACCGGGGCGGTGAGTTGGATGCTGCGCAAGCGGTCGGCGGCGGTGCGTCACAGCCTGTGGGCGTCGGCGGTCGCGCTGGCGCTGCTGCTCCCGATCTTCTCCGCCGTGCTGCCGTCCTGGCGATGGGGCGTGTTACCGGAGGTACAGCCCACCGCCTCCGGTCCTGTCGCGGCGCAACCCACCGATTCTACCACCTCCGCGCGGCGGTCTTTGCAAAAAACCCTTCCCACCGCGTCCCCGGCCGAGGAAGTGGTCGCTTCCACCAATGAACCGGCAACCATTTCACCGGAACCCGCCGTCGCGGCGGCGGAACACCAGCCCGTTGAACCCGCCGCCGTGCCGGTCTGGCGGACGATTTCCCTCTCCACCTGGCTGCTGGTTCTCTGGGCTCTCGGTGTGGCGTGGATGCTGCTTTCGATGCTGACCGGGACGGTCGGCATCCGGCGCGTCGCGCGGAAGAGCGAGCACATCACCGACCCGGCGATCCTGGCGATGAAGGATCGCCTTTGCGAGGAACTCGACATCCGTTCGCCGGTGCTGATGCTCCAGAGCAAGGAATCCTTCGTGCCGGTCACGTGGGGAATATGGTGGCCGACCGTGCTGCTGCCGCGCGAGGCGAAGGACTGGTCGCGCGACCGCCTGCGCATGGTGCTTTTGCACGAACTGGCCCACATCAAGCGCGGCGACTGCCTGGTCCAACTGCTCGTGCAACTGGCCCGCGCGATCTACTGGTTCCATCCGCTGGTCTGGTGGGCGTCGAAAAACCTGCGAATTCAGCGCGAACGGGCGTGTGACGATCTGGTGCTCGCCGGCGGAATCGCCGGTGCGGACTACGCCGATCAGTTACTGCAGATCGTTCGCTCGTACCGATCAGGGAAGGGGACTCCTTTAGCGGCGGTGGCGATGGCCAGGAAGTCGCAGTTCGAGAGCCGGCTGTTGTCGGTCCTGGATACCGCCAGGCGACGCGGCGGGCTGTCTCGAACGGTCGCGTGGTCGCTCCTGGCTGTCGCCCTGGCCGTCGCGGTACCCGTCGCGGCGCTGCAACCCGTCGCCAAAGCGAAACCCAACGACGGGAACGCCTTCGTTTCAGAAAAAACCACGTCAAGTGCCAAGTCCGTAGGTGTGAGTCAAACCAAACTCAAAACAGTATTTCTTCCCAAGAGTGTGTGAGAATTTTTTCTGGCGCTCGGTTATTCTTTTGTTTACAGTGACTTGCAGTAGTTGTTGGTTACTCTTTTTAGGAGCA
>JAFGJE010000206.1 GCA_016929245.1 Phycisphaerae bacterium | reverse complement strand
TTCGACATGAAGGTGCTCCTGGCGCCGACGATCACCACGAAGGACAACCAGGCCTCCGAATATTTCGACGGCCAGGACGTCCCCGTGCAGTCGCAGAACAAGAATTCCGCCGAGGGCACGACCACGGTCACGGACATCGTGTATGAAGAAGTGGGCACGCGCCTGCGCGTTCGGCCTCATATCACCAAAGAGGGCAACGTGGACCTCCAGATCAACCTGGAAGTCTCGCGCATCGTGCCCGGACAGACGTTCTTCGGAAATCCCATCTTCGACCGCCGCGAAGTGACCACGCACGTGGTGCTCAACAGCGGGCAGACGATCATGATCAGCGGCATCCTCCAGCAGGTGGATTACGACGACGTTCGCAAATGGCCGCTGCTGGGCGACCTGCCCGGTATCGGGAAATTCTTCCGCCACGTCGATAAGCAGAAGCAGAACCGCGAAATGATCATGTTCGTCACGCCGCAGGTGGTCGACGTGACCGAGAAGGGAAACCTGGAAGAACAGATGGAACAACCCAACAAGATGCTCCGTCGCGTCGAGGACACCTTTTCGTCGAATCCCGTGGTTCTTCCCGAAGCACCCGAAGCGCCCCTCTCCCGCGTCGCGCCGGAGGCGATGGAAGAACCGACTCCTCGGACCGTCGCGCCTGATACCCCCGCCCGGAACGAGTTCGTCGGTCCTCCCAAACCGAAAGAACCCGTGAAGGAAGAATTCATAGGTCCGCCCGCGCCGCCTTCGAAACCCGTCAAATCCCGGACCGAAACCACCGCCCGGGTTCCGGAACCGTTTGTGCAAACCTTTTCCGGAGGTGCGCTTTGAAGCGGTGCTGGAGCGGTTTATGGTTGATGCTGCTCATCGGCTGCGCCCCGTCCAAGCAGGAACAGTTGAAACAGATCGGCGGGACGTGGGGGCCGGCTTCCGTCACGCACGTGCGCGTGGAAATGCAGGCGATGGGCGGGGTGGCCAACAACGGCCTGCTCCTGCCGGCCGTCTCGCCCGATGGGCGATGGATCGCCTATCTGCAATATTACGGCGACACCCCGCCGTCCCTGGATTCCCTCTGGACCGGGAAAAATCTTTCGGGCATGAGCCTGCACCTGCGGGAACTGACGGAGGGGAGTCAGCCGCGGGTGGTCTGTGCCTCCGGGGCGATTTGGCCTTCCTGGTCGCCGGACGGCGGACGATTGGTGTACGTGGTGTACGCGAACGACGGAAACCCTTCCCTGTGTCTGCATGACGTGAGCACCGGAAAAACCCAACGCCTGAGCGTCGGCTGCCGGGGAATTCGAACGCCCGAATTGTCCCCTTCCGGCGAGGCGCTGGCGTTCGTCGCCCAGGATCAAACGTCCGAACAGGCCCGGCTGTTCGTGCTGAACCTCGCCGATCGGGAACTCACGCCCTGTCCGACGACCCTGGCGAACGAAACGCAACACAGGCCCACGTGGACCGCCGACGGACGAATCGTCTTCCTGCGCCAGGCGCCGGGGCAATCGCACGTGGCCCACTGGAAACCGGGCGTGTTTCCCCCCGAACCGCTCGCTCTGATCCCCGTGCCGGACACGCCCATGGGACGGTTTCAGAGTTTCGCCGGTGTGGGTCGGCCGCTCAGTCCCGACGATCAGCGCTTCGCCTATTACGATATCCTGTGCGATCGGATCATTCTTCTGAACCTGCGCGACAAGCCCCAGCGCGTCGAACTCAAACCCGGCACGCGGGCCGGTTGCTGGTTCGCCCCGAAACGCTTCGTCGCCGCGACGGACAAGGAACTCCGCCTGTTCACGGATTCCGAAACCTCCTGCCTGCTGGTGCGCGGAAGCTGGCTGCCGCGCGAAAGCGTCCGAAACACGAACCAACTCATCCTCTGCACCCGCGGCGCGCATCGACACGAATTCCAGGTGATTCAAATGCGGGCCGAACCGGCGCAGTAATCCCGACGCCGAAGGAATCCATCCGCGGATTCCAGGTTCGAGTCCTCCACGGTGTAGGGAAGCATCAGGCAATGCTTCCGGGGGTGAAGCGGGGTTCGTTTTCGTCTTCCTCGGACCGGTTGGGGTAGGTCAGATCGAGAATGCACTTTCGCACTTCCAGGCTGCCGGTGAAACCTTCGTGTCGCTTTGTGCGATGTAGTTCGATGACGTTCTCGCCGGTATGCAGCGCCATCGACGGGACGCCGAAGGTGAGGATGTCGTTCCAGCACCCGTGCTCGTAATGATTGTAATCGTATCCCGTCCAGACGACGGGTTTACCGTTGAACCGGATGTCCACGTCGTCGATGCGGTTGATTCCCATCAGGTCCAGCGTCAGCGTCGCCGACGGCAGGGCGGGCGGAACGAACGTGTCGCAGAGTCGAAGAGGTATCGACGCGTCGGTCTGTCCCGGTTCGATTCGCGCCCGGCTGGTCCAGGACTGCTCGAACGTGGCGCAGTCCCAGGGCCAGACGGCCGCGACGTATTGCTTGTTCCCGCGTTTCACGGCTGCCGGGTCGGCCAGTTCCGTGAAGATTCGTTTCGGGAACGGCCCGTCGGCGCAGGTGAAGTTGAAGAAACTCAGCCCGTCCGCGCCGGAGGCGTAGTGATTTCCCGCGACGGCCCGGAGGTATTCCATTCGCGGCGGACCGTACCCGTCCGCGACGCCGCCGCCCGGATGCAGCCCCGCGCCGCCCGCGCCGCAGGCGGCGATCCAGTGCAGTTGACCCTCGACGCCCGGATACACCTTCGCGCCCGTCCGATGCGCCCGCTCGACCCACCAGTCGCACGGCGCGTCGGGGGTGTGATCGCCCACGCCGCCTAAGGTGATCTGGTCCAGCAGTCCCTCGGCGAGAATCGTCTCGACGTCCAGGCCGCTCGCCTGGCAGGCGCGCGGGTCGTACTCGAATCGCGCGCTGAAGGTCTTGCCCGCCCGGCGAACCATCTCGGACAGGTCGCGCAGCAGTCGCGTGAGTATCGGCGCGCCCTGTTGCTCCTTCCCGGCGGGGAACCAGGGCTTGAAGCGGGTGAAATCCAGGTCGATTCCCGCCACGTCGTATGTGTCCAGCACCTCGCGGATTTGCCGTTCGCGATATTCGCTCACGCCCGGCTGGGTGTAATCCAGCGCGCGGTCCGGCAGGAGCAGTTCGGGGTGTTCGTCCAGCCAGGCCGACTGCAGTTCGGGGAAGTACCACTCGCCGCCACGCGTGTACGTGTGATGGCGGTCGTTCATTCGCAGGCTGAACTGGCAGGCGATGTCGTTTTCGCGGCAGGCGCGGGCGACGATGTGCAGCGGATCCGTGCCGAGGGAGTCGAGGGATCGCAGCGTCTCCCGCATGCGCCAGACGTGCATCCCGCGGATCGCCTCCAGGTTCTCGCCGATGCGCGGCAGGAAGCTGGAGTTGTAATTCACCGCGTGCCCGCCCAGGGCGCAGAACTGGTATACCTTCACCGCCGTTCCGATCACGGTTCCGACGGTGACGTCCACGATCTGCTCCGGTGTCATCGGGGCGGGGCGGCGCATATAACTGGACCACCCGTCGTCGTTGTAGATCAGGGATTTTCGCATACGGCTGGGTATTCTATCGCGGAGGATTCCCGCGGACAAACCGAAACCGGATTCCCGGAGATTTACTTGTTTTCCGCTTGATTTTACTTTCCGGGCAGGAAATCATTGTCCGGTTGTTTCCACGGAGTTTCGCGGAGAATCTTTTTCCCATCAATACGAACAGAAAGGTTGTCGTCATGGCTGTGAAAGTGGCATTTATCGGGGCCGGGAGCGTGGGATTCACCCGCCGGCTGTTTCGGGACATCCTGAGCGTTCCGGAGTTTCAGGACACGCGTTTTTCGCTGATGGATATCAACCGTCGCAATCTGGATATGGTGGCGAAGCTCTGTCGGAAGGACCTTCGCGTGAACCGGCTTCCCGCGACTCTCGACGCGACGACCGACCGGCGCGAGGCGCTGGAGGGAGCGGATTACGTGATCAACTGCACCCGCATCGGCGGGCTGGAGGCGTTCCGGCACGACATCGAAATTCCCCTGAAGTACGGCGTGGACCAGTGCGTGGGCGACACGTTGTGCATCGGCGGGATCATGTACGGCCAGCGGAACATCCCGGCGATCCTGGATTTCTGCAGGGACATTTCCGAGGTGTCGAACGACGCGCTGTTTTTGAGTTACGCGAATCCCAACGCGATGAACACCTGGGCGGCCAACGCCTTTACCGACGTGGAGACGATCGGGTTGTGTCACGGCGTGGAGGGCGGACATCATCAGCTCGCGTCGGTCATCGAACTGCTGGCGAACAAGGGCAAGAAGCAAGGCGACAGGGGATTCGTACCGGTGCATACGAAAGACGTGGACATTCTCTGCGCCGGGATCAACCACCAGACGTGGTACATCCAGGTGCTGTACAAGGGCGAGGACTGGACCGGCAGGCTGCTGGAAGGATTCGAGAAACACCCGACCTACAGCAAGACCGAGAAGGTTCGCATCGACGTGCTGCGACGCTTCGGGTATTACAGCACGGAATCCAACGGCCACTTATCGGAGTACGTGCCGTGGTATCGCAAACGGCCCGGGGAAATCAAAAACTGGATTTCAATGGATTCCTGGATTAACGGCGAGACGGGCGGATACCTGCGCGTCAGCACGGAAGGGCGCAACTGGTTCGTGAAGGATTTCCCGAAGTGGCTCAAAGCGGAGGATAAACCCATCGGCGAGGACCGCGGCGGCGAGCACGCCAGTTATATCATCGAGGCGTTGGAGACGGGTCGCTGCTATCGCGGGCATTTCAACGTGCCGAACAACGGGGTGATCTCGAACCTTCCCGAGGATTGCATCGTGGAAGTTCCCTGCTACGTGGACAACAACGGTGTGAACGTTCCGGTCGTCGGCGACCTGCCACTGGCGTGCGCCGCGACGCTTTCGGCGAGCGTCAACGTGCAGCGGATGAGCGTGTACGCGGCCGTCTCGGGCGACGTGACGCTCCTGAAGCAGGCGGTGCTGCACGATCCCCTGACCGCGGCGGTCTGCGATCCGGAGGAAATCTGGCAGATGGTGGACGAGATGCTGATCGCCCAGGCGAAGTGGCTGCCGCAATACAAAAAGGAAATTCCCGCGGCGAAGAAGCGCCTGGCGGAGGCGAAGCGGAAGAAAACCTATCGCGGAACGAGCAAGTCGAAAGGCGCCGCGCGAAAGAAAACCACAACCGTCTCCCAGCTTCGTCGCGGCGGCGCGAAGGCGAAGAAGGTCCTCCAGGCGGATAAGGCGAATTAATGCCAATTGCGGATTGTGGAATGCGGATTGCGGATTGAAAAAAACACAAATCAAGATGCCTGATATCATCACAATTGGAAGGTGATTTTTATGTGTTCTGTTTCAATCCGCAATCCACAATCCGCATTCCGCAATGGGTTATGAGAAAAATCCATTCGGTGTATCTTGAAGGGCTCCTTGATCCCTGGTGAAATACCCGGCATTAAAGACAGATCGCTTTTTTGGGGTTTTCGTATGTCAGTTTGCGAATGTCCTCGTCTTTCAGGTGGAGTTGATCCCGAAGGATCTTCTCGGCCTGGGACATGGACATCGCCGAACCCACCAGGTGCGATCCGTCCGGGGAGCGGGCGACCAGGTCCTCGTCGATCAGGAGGTTCCAGCGCCCCATGGTGTAGCGTCCCGGCCCCAGGCCGGCCGGCGCGATCGCGTCGGTCGTGATGATGCAGCGATCCAGGCCGATGCACTGGAAAAAATTCCGCAGAACGAAATGCGGCAGGTGCACACCGTCGGCGATCAGGGAGAAATACAGCTTTTCCGACAGCGCCAGGGCGCACTGGATGATATTGTCGTGCCGCGGAATCTCCGGCGGCGTGCCGTTGCCCAGGTGCGTGAACAGGCTCACCCCGGCCTCCACGGCGGCTTGTAAGTCTTCATACGAGGGATTGCAATGACCCGCCGCGACGGTGATTCCCCGCTTCGCCAGCAGTTTCGTGACGGTGAATTTCTCGTCCTGCTCCGGGGCGAGCGTGACGACGCGCGTCAGTCCGCCGGCGGCGTCCAGCAGGCGCTTCATCTCGTCCGCGTCGGCGGGGCGAATCGCGTCGGGCGGATGCGCGCCGCGATACCCCGCTTCGGGATTGATGAAAGGCCCTTCGATGTGAAATCCCGCGAGCATCTCTTCCGCGAGCGAATCCCGACTCCGCAATGCGACCAGCCGGGCGAGACAGGAGCACATCTTCTCGACGTCTTCGGTGATGATCGTGGCGAGGAATCCTTCCACGCCGTCCCGACGCATCATTTCGCAGGCGGTGTGCAGACCTTCCGGCGAGACGCCTTCCTGGTTGAAGTCCACACCGCCGTATCCGTTGACTTGTACGTCGAAGTAGTTCATTTGTATTTCCAATACCGGGTGCCGTGGTTCGCGGAGCCCCAAAGGGGCGGAGCAACCACGCTCCTCGAACAACGTGGTCGCTTCGCTGCGCTTCGCGAACCACGGCACCCAACCGGTTTTTACAATTCCTTCGCGATCTGTTCCAGAACCGCCAGCCCTTCTTCCAGCGCCTCTCGCGTGATCGTCAGCGGCGGATTGATCTTGATCGCGCAGCCGCCCACGCCCACCGGCGCGAAGAGCATCACACCGCGCTGGACCGATTTTTGGACCATCTCCCAGGCGGGATCCGGATCGGGCTGCGTCGTGCCGGGTTTGGTGAACTGCAGCGCGACGACCAGTCCCGTGCCGGCGAAGTGGCCGATCTTTCCGTTGGAGGCCTTTTGAATTCTTTCCGCGCCGGCCTGGAGGATCGGTTCGAGTTTCGCGGCGTTGTCCACGAGTTTCTCCTCGCGGATGATCTTGAGATTCGCCAGCGCGGCTGCCGAACAGATCGGGTTCGCGGAGTGCGTGCTGGTCATCTCGCCGGGCCCGTACATACTCATCAGTTCGTCCGTTCCGAGAACGGCGGATACGGGCATGCCGCCGGAGATGCCCTTCCCGCAGGCCGCCAGGTCCGGCACGATCCCGTAGTGCATGAATCCGAAGGGTTTGCCCGTGCGGCCGAAGCCGGCCTGCACTTCGTCGAAAATCAGAACCGCGTTGTGCTCGTCGCACCAGCGGCGAAGCTGCCGGGCGTATTCCGCGGGCATGAGCGTCGCGTTGCAGCCTTGGTAGGTTTCGCTCATCACGCCGGCGACCCGGTCGGCTTCCACGCCCTTCTCCGCGAGGGTCTTTTTGAACACGTCGAAACTGACGTCTTTCTGCCGGAACCCGTCCGGGAAGGGAACCTGCACGAACGTCGGATCGTCGGGCAGCCAGCTCTTCAGGCCCGCCGATCCGCCCGCCAGTTGCGCGCCCATGGTGCGCCCGTGGAAGGCGTTCTCGAACGTCACGATGATATTCTTTGCGCCGCCGCCGACGTTCATGCCCTTCGTGCGGGCGAGTTTGATGCAGCATTCGGTCGCTTCCGATCCCGTCGTCAGCAGGAACACGCGCTTCAGCGGTTCGGGCAGCCAGCTTGTCAGTTCCTCGATGAGTTTGACGCGCACTTCCGTCGGGAAGCAGTAGGAATGATACATCCCTTGTCCCGCCATCGCCTGGATCGCCCGGACGACCTCAGACCGCCCGTGCCCGACGCTCGTGACGAGCACGCCCGCGGAGAAATCCAGCCAGGTGTTTCCGTACGGGTCGCTGACAGTGAAATCGTTACCGCTGTGCCACAGGATCGGCGGCTGGCCTCCCATGCTGCGCGGCTCGAGCTCGCGGAGTTTCCGCAACGCGGGAATCGACTTGGGCACGGGAATCTGCGTGGTGATTTTTCGATATTTCGTCTCGATGAGTTCCACCGTCCGCGGCTCGAGGGGAAATTCCTTGGTAGCCATTTGTTTTATACGCCTTTCTTTGTCATCGTTTGGAAAATGACGAATGACGAAATCCGAATGACAAATCAATAATGAATTTTTCAATGACGAAAACGTGCTGATGGGAATGGCACTGCCGTCAGAACATCTTTGTTTTTGGGAGGTTGCAATTTTAAGCCAATTTTACTCGATCTTCTTAACCCATTGTATAT
>JAFGJE010000205.1 GCA_016929245.1 Phycisphaerae bacterium | reverse complement strand
TGAGTCACCTGCCCATGTGCATGGCCAAGACGCACCTGAGCCTCTCGCACGACCCGACGTTAAAGGGCGTGCCCGAAGGTTTCACCGTGCCGATCCAGGAAGTGCGCTCCGCGGCCGGGGCGGGGTTCCTGTATCCGCTGCTGGGAACGATGCGCACCATGCCGGGCCTGCCGAGTAAGCCGGCGTTCATGGACATCGACCTCGACGAAAACGGAAACGTCGTGGGAATGTTTTAACAACAAAGAGAACGCGAATAAGACGAATGAAGACGAATTACGCGAATATATTTTTAATAAATATTCTTGGTATTCCGTCTTATTCGCGTTCTCTTGAATATTGCGTGGTGGAGCGATTGCTCCGCGGGACATACCAAAAAAATTATTTGTCTTATTCGTCTTCATTCGTCTTATTCGCGTTCTCTTATATTTCATAGGAAAGGATTGGAATCATGGATATCTCCAATTTCACGACCATCGCGGAAAATATTCACTGCACGCTGATCGTCAAGTTAAACGGCCCGAAAGTCGTCGATGCCGGCGGCCACAAGTCCGTGAAATTTACACACGAAGGGCGGGATCGTCTCCTGCCGATTTCCCCGGCCTGGAAAAGTCCGATGCTCGAACAGGGAAAGGTGCAGCATATCGCCCTGGCGATCTGGCACGCGATGAACTCCACCGGCGACGACAAGACCACCGGCGAGGATTACCTCCTCCAGGCCGCGGTGAAGCAGATCGACGGCGGGGCGACGTTCCTCGACGTGAACGTGGATGAATATTCCAACGACGACGCCGTCCGCGTGGAGGTGATGCAATTCCTCGCGAGTTTCCTCTCCGAGCGATTCGATATCCCGCTGTCCATCGACTCATCCAACAAGGCCGTCCTGAAGGCCGGTCTGGAGTGCTGCCGCAAGGACGTCGGCGATCCGATGCTCAACAGCGTTTCGCTGGAGCGCGAAGACTGCGTCGAACTCGTGCCCGAATTCAACGCCCACGTGGTCGTCAGCGCCGCGGGGAAGGAAGATCTTCCCACGACGCTGGACGGCCGATTGACGAACCTGCGCGAGATCATCGGCAAGCTCGACGCGCTGGGCGTCTCGCGGGATCGGATGCACCTCGATCCTCTGGTCTTCCCGATCAGCACCGATCCGATGAACGGTAAGGGATTCTTCGAGGTCACGACGGCGGCCAAGAAGGAATTCGGCGCGGTGAAAATCACCGGCGGATACAGCAACATCTCCTTCGGCATGCCGAACCGCAAACTGCTGAACCAGGTGTTCATCCACCGGGTCGTCGAAGCCGGGGCCCAAAGCGGCATCATCAACCCCGTCTCCACGCCGATCCAAGCGGTCGCCGCCCTCGACACGAATTCCGAGCCGTTCCAACTCGCCAAAGCGGTTCTGGAAGGCACGGACATGTACGGTATGGAATACATCACCGCCTTCCGCGAAGGACGGCTGGGCTAAGAATAAGAGAAGAGAACGCGAATAAGACGAATGAAGACGAATAACACGAATATTTCTTTTTATTAAAAACCATTCGTGACATTCGTTCTTATTCGCGAAATTCGCGTTCTGTTTATCACGGACGATATACTGGAGTCGTAATCCAGAACACCTTGGATATGATGCACGAAACGTACAAACTGACCAATCTGGAGCTTCTCGAAGCCGAGTCGATGCATATTCTTCGGGAAGTGGCTGCCGAGTTCGACAATCCGGTGATGCTGTATTCCATCGGAAAGGATTCCTCGGTCATGCTGCACCTGGCGTTGAAGGCCTTCGCGCCCGGCAAACCGCCCTTCCCGCTGCTGCACGTCGACACGACGCTGAAATTCCCCGAAATGATCACCTTCCGGGACGAATTCTGCCGAGAGCTCGGCCTGGACCTGCGGGTGTATATCAACCGACAGGCGATCGACGCGAAGGTGAATCCCTGGGACCTGGGCACCGTCAAGTGCTGCGCGCAACTCAAAACCCAGGCGCTGCTGGACGCCCTGCGCGAAGGCGGATACGACGCCGCGTTCGGCGGCGCCCGGCGCGACGAGGAAAAATCCCGCGCCAAGGAACGCGTCTACTCCTTCCGCGATTCCCACGGCCAATGGGATCCCAAAAACCAACGCCCGGAACTGTGGAATCTCTACAACGGCCTGCACGTCAAGGGCGAGTCGATCCGCGTGTTCCCGTTGAGCAACTGGACGGAACTGGACATCTGGAATTACATCCGCAAGGAGAACATCCGGATCAATCCGCTGTACTTCGCCCACGAGCGGGACGTCATCGTCCGCGACGGATTGCTGATCCCCTACGAGGAGGGCAAGACGCCTTTACAGGAAGGCGAGAAACCCGAAAAACGCCTCTGCCGCTTCCGCACGCTGGGATGCTGGCCTTGCACGGGCGCGGTGAATTCCCAGGCCGCCACGCTCGATGAGATCATCGAGGAAATGATGGTCGTCCGTCATTCCGAACGGATCACCCGCGTGATCGACCACGACCAGGACGGCTCGATGGAACAAAAAAAACGCGAAGGATATTTTTGAAATTCCCAATATATAAATCAGTGGGTGCCGTGGTTCGCGAAGCGCAGCGTAGCAACCACGTTCCTCGAATAACGTGGTTGCTTCGTCCCTTCGGGACTCCGCGAACGACGGCACCCTCTCATCTTCCGGTATTACATGACACGTGAAATAGACAGTTCGTTTTTATGCGACCTGGCCCGACGGGCCGGCGCGGCGATTCTTGAGGTTGCCCGCGGCGGCGAGTTGGGTGTGGAATATAAGAGCGATGAAACGCCCTTAACCCGCGCCGACCGCGCCAGCCATGATATCATCGTCTCGGCGCTGCGGGAAACAACGCCCGGCATCCCCGTCATCAGCGAGGAGGACGCCGAACGAGTTCCCTTCGCGAAACGGGCTGAATATAAAAAATTCTGGATCGTGGATCCGCTGGACGGGACGAAGGAATTTGTCCGGAACCGCGCGGATTACACGGTGAACATCGGCCTGGTGTCGGGCGCGGTTCCGGTCATGGGCGTGGTGTACGCCCCGGTGCGGGACTGGACGTACTTCGGACAAACCCATCCCGACGGAACCACCGAAGCGTTCAAGCAAATCGGCGACGAAACGCCCCAACCATTGCCGTTGCCCGAAAACGCGCACGAGGAGATCGTAGCCGTCCGGTCGCGGTCGCACGCCGTGGACGGTGAAGAAGATATCCTGGCGAAATTTTCGCCGGCAAGGACGGTGTCGATGGGGTCCAGCCTGAAATTCTGCCTGCTGGCGGAAGGACAGGCCGACGTGTATTATCGTGCCGGCCCGACGTGGGAATGGGACACCGCCGCCGCCGACGCCGTTCTGCGGGCGGCTGGCGGAATCACGCTGACGCCCGACGGCAAGGAACCCTTGCCCTACAACAAACCCTCGGGCAAAAACGAAAACGGATTCCTCGCCTTCGCGAACCCTAAACTGCGGGCGAGGCTGGATTAACCATCAACCATGACGATCAACGCGGAAACCTTGACGAAACGGAACGAACAGGTCGACGTGCTGCGCTTCACGACGGCAGGGAGCGTGGACGACGGAAAATCCACGCTCATCGGACGCCTGCTGCACGACAGCAAGTCGATCTTCGAGGATCATCTCGAATCCCTCGGCAGGGATTCGCGCAAACTCGGCAGGGAGGTGATGGACCTGGCGTTGCTGACGGACGGGTTGAAATCCGAACGCGAGCAGGGAATCACCATCGACGTCGCGTACCGCTATTTCGCCACGCCGAAGCGCCGTTTCATCATCGCCGACACGCCCGGCCATGAGCAGTACACGCGGAACATGGCCACCGGCGCGTCGACGGCGAACCTGGCGATTATTCTCATCGACGCGCGCAACGGCGTCCTGACGCAGTCGAAACGGCACGGTTTTATCGCTTCGCTGCTGAACATCCCGCACATGATCGTCGCGGTCAACAAGATGGACCTGGTGGATTTCTCTCCGGCGAGGTTCGAGGAAATCTGCAATGAATATTCCCAGTTCGCCGCGCGGCTGGGCGTGCAGGATATTTTGTATATCCCGATTTCCGCCCTGGACGGCGACAACGTGGTCAACCCGTCGCGGCGGATGGATTGGTACACCGGCCCGACGCTGCTGAGTCATCTCGAGAACGTCTACATCGAAGCCGACCGAAACCTGGTGGATTTTCGTTTCCCCGTGCAGTATGTCAATCGGCCCAACCTGGACTTCCGCGGTTACTGCGGCACGGTGGCGTCGGGCGTGGTTCGACCCGGCGAGGAGATCATGGTTCTCCCGTCGCGGAAAACCTCGCGCGTCAAATCGATCGTCACCGCCGAGGGGAATCAGGAATACGCCTTCTGCCCGCGGGCGGTCACGATCACGCTGGAGGATGAAATCGATATCTCCCGCGGCGATATGCTCGTGCATCCGAACAATCTGCCGTACGTCGGCTCGCAGGTCGAAGCCATGCTCGTGTGGATGAGCGACACGCCCATGACGCCGAAGAAAACCTACCGGATCAAGCACTCCACGAACCTCGTGCGCGGGCAGTTCGTGAACCTGCGCTATCGCGTCGATCCGAACGAGCTGCATCGCCAGGACGCGGAGGAACTGGGACTGAACGAAATCGGGCGCGTGGAGTTGAACCTCATGCGGCCGATCATGTTCGACGAATACAAACGCAACCGCCAGACGGGCTGTTTCATCGTGATCGACCCGGTCACGAACGTCACCGTCGGCGCGGGGATGGTGATCAATCGCTCGATGAAGCGCGGCGGTTCGGCGCCGGGCGCTTCGGCGAGTCCCGTCAGCAAAAATATCACCCGTCATACCGGCGCGATTACGTCCCGGGACCGAGCATCCCTGTTGGGATCCGCGCCGCGGACGTTCTGGCTGACGGGTTTGAGCGGTTCGGGCAAATCGACGGTGGCGTACGAACTGGAGCGGGAGTTATTCTCCGCCGGCCGGGCCTGTTATGTGCTGGACGGGGACAACGTCCGTCACGGCCTGAATCGCGATTTGGGATTCCGCCCGGAGGATCGCACGGAAAATATCCGTCGCGTCGCCGAGGTGGCGCGATTGTTCAATGAAGCCGGCATGACCGTCATCACCGCGTTTATCAGCCCGTATCAGACCGACCGCGAGATGGCCCGGACGATCATCGGTTCGGAACGTTTCACCGAGGTGCATCTGGCGACGCCGTTGGAAATCTGCGAGCAGCGCGACCCCAAGGGTTTGTACGCCCGAGCCCGCAAGGGCGAAATCCCCAACTTCTCCGGCATCTCCGCGCCCTACGAGGAACCCGCCAATCCGGAATTCCGCTTCGACACCTCCGCGATGGATGTCGATGAGATCGTTCAGCGTCTCACACAATCGCTGGAATAACCCCCGCGTTTGGATCTCTCGCGCAAACGGGCGGTGCAAATCTACAAGAGATAAATCGTCTTCTACAACTCTCCGCGCCTCGTTGTTTTGTCATGTTGCCTTACAATACGGACAAGACAGGATCGTTTTGTCAAAACCTCCTCTCGGAAAGGCGAAATTTCATGAAGGAACGTATCGTTTTGATCGGCGCGGGCAGCGCCATGTTCACGCGAGGTCTGATCGCCGACCTGGTTTCCCGAAAGTGGGATGTCGATCTGGCGCTGGTCGATATCGACGAAACCGCGCTGAGGGTCGCGGAAAATCTCGCGAAGAAGATACTCCAGGCCGCCGGGAGCAAAATCCGTCTGACGGCGTCGGCGGATCGTCGCGACGTCCTGCCCGGCGCGACGGCTGTCGTCACCACCATCGGCGTGGGCGGACGGCGGGCGTGGGAACAGGATGTCTTCGTGCCGCGGAAGTACGGCATTTATCAGCCGGTCGGCGACAGCGTCCTGCCCGGCGGCACCAGTCGAGCGCTACGCATGATCCCCGCGATGGTTGACATCGCGCGAGATGTTCTGGAGATGGCGCCCGAAGCGTTGTTCTTCAACTACTCCAATCCCATGCCCGCGATCTGCCGCGCCGTCCGCAAAGCCACCGGCGCCAACATGACCGGCCTGTGCCACGGCGTGTTTCACACGGCGCGATTCCTCGCGAGCCAAATGAACGTGCCCATCGATACTCTCGACTACTCCGCCGTCGGCATCAACCACCTGACGTGGTTCACGCGCATCGAATCCGCGGGACGTGACGCGATGCCGATACTTCGACAGACCGCCGACCGGAAACTCGCCAACGGTCTCGCCGCCGGCAGCCTAGGGGCGAATTTTCTCGATCAAAGCAAAACCCACCTCGACGAAAACGCCCCGAAGGATGAAACGCCGTTCTGCTGGTGGCTGACGAAGATGTTCGGCGCATTTCCCAGCGCATGCGATCGTCACGTGACGGAGTTCTTCCCCGGGATGTTTTTCCGCGAGGAAAGTTATTTCGGGAAAACCCTGGGCGTCGACGCCTTCAGCTTTGAAAATACCATCTCCTACGGCGACCATTGCTACGAGGAGATGACGCGGTTCGCCAACTCCCCCGATCCGCTTCCCAGGGAGTATCTCGATCGCATCGGCGGCGAACACGAGCAGGTGCTCGATATCATCGAGAGCATCCGCACCGACGCGGGAAGGGTGTATTCCGCGAACCTGCCTAATGAAGGGCAGGTTCCCAATCTGCCCGCCGGCGCGATTGTTGAGTCGCCGGCGGCTGCCACACGTGACGGCCTGCAACCTTTACCCCAGCCGCCGCTGCCGGCGGCGATGGCCGGTGCGCTCGCGCCGCGTTGGGGTTGGGTCGAGACGACCGTGGAGGCCGCCCTGGAAGCCAGCCGGGACAAGTTCGTCCAGGCGCTCGTGCTGGACGGCGCGGTCGATTCCATCGAAACCGCCTGCCGCCTGGCGGACGATCTTCTGAAGGCCCAAGCCGACTACCTGCCGCAGTTCGCACAAGAAAAGAGTACATGATCCGCTTGGCGGGGCTCCGTCCCGCCAAGTCTTTGGCGAAATAGAACGCTGATGGTTCGTGGCACCTTCAATCGTCGCTTCGACGATTGTGGGTGCTCTTGGATGAAGGTAGCAGGGAGCAGGCAACCGGCAGCGGGAAAAAAGAGTACAAAGACACCCACAAGCTCGAAGACGAGCTTGAAGGTGCCACGGTACAAGAATAGTTTCAAGAAAGTAGGTACATGCAAGGTTCAAAAGAGCGAATTCGAAAGGTCATTAACCACCAGACGCCCGACAGGCCCCCGTTGTTCGACCTGATCGCCAACGACGAAATACTGCGTCACTTCAACAACGACACGCCGGTGGAGGTCGGCGATGACGCGGCCGCGATTCGCGCCCTGACCGCCGCCACCGACGGAACGCGATACAGCTATTTCTCCCCGATGACCGAGTGCACGAAACAACTCGACGACGGGCGCGAACAGAAATACGAACGCTGGTCCATCTGGACCTCGAACCGCGCCTTCACCGGCAGCGAGGAATACCGGGACGTCAAGACGCGCGAACTGGATGAACGTGAGAAAACACTCGGTTACCCCGTCCGGCTGGAAGACGGCTGGCTATACAACAAGGAACTAAATAATCTCGCCCATTTCGGCGACGACTACAACTATTTCTTCTGGGGCGTCTCGCCGGGCCTGATGGGCATCTACGGCGAAGTCGGCCTGGAAGCGTTCAGCTATTACCTGTTCGACTGCGAAGATGTCATTATCCGCCAACTGGAGCTTAACACCCAAGGCGCCTGCCGATGGGCCGAGGCGCTTACGCCGGAGGAGCCATTCGACGTTGTGCTCGTGTGCGAGGATATCGCCTTCAAGACCGGGCCGATGGTCAATCCCGCCTGGTTGAAGGAGCATTATTTTCCCAGATTGAAAAAGATCATCGACGCGATCCACGCTTCGGGGAAGAAGGTGTTTTTCCATTCCGACGGAAACTTGAATCAGATCATGGACGGGTTGGTCGAAGCCGGCATCGACATCCTGAATCCCATCGAGATCGCGGCGGGCATGGACCTTGCCGACCTGCACAAGCGATATCCGAAGCTGATCTTCGCCGGCGGTATCGACGCGTCACGACTGCTGCCGTTCGGCTCGAAGCGGGACATCGCCGACGCCGTCACCAAGGCCATCGACGACACGGAAGGCCGAATTCTCGTCGGTTCGTCCACGGAAGTGTTCAACACCGTTCCACTCGAGAATTATCTCGCCATGCGCGAAGCGGCGCTGCAATACCGGTTCTGAGAAGAAAGATTGAATCATGAATATCAGCGTACTGACGAACGAACAGATTCATAAAATACACTCCGCCTCGCTGTCGATTCTCGAACGCACGGGCGTGCTCGTGCCGCATGTGGATATGTTGCGTCGTTTCGCCGACGCCGGGGCGAAGGTTGACTTTAACGCGCAGCGCGTGCGAATCCCCGCCGATGTCGTCACCCGCTGCCTGGAGCAGGCCGGCAAGCAGTTCACGATCTACGGGCGCGACGTGTCCAAAACGGCGGCCTTCGGACAGGGCAAGCGGAACTTCAACGCCATCGCGGGGGAGGCGTCCTGGGTGGACGAACCCGGCGCCCCGCGACGCTACACCACGCTCGACGACGTCGCCTCCGCGTCCCGGCTGTGCGACGCGCTGGAACATATCAACATCGCCGGAGCGATGTCCGATCCGCACGAATTGCCCCCGCAAGGCCGATGCGTCGCGGTTTTCGCGACGATGCTCCGCAACACCACCAAACCGATGACGTTCTGGCTCCACGATCGCGCCGGCGCGAAATGGCTGATCGAAATGACCATCGCCGTGCGCGGCGACGAAGCCAAAGCGAAAGAATTCCCCATGTGGTATCCGTTCCTGGAACCGATCAGTCCGTTGCGATTTCCGTTTGACGGTATCGATTTGCTCTACGAAACGGCGCGACTCAACCTGCCCGTGCCCATCGGTCCGATGGCCCAGATGGGCCTATCGGCTCCGGGCACGCTCGCGGGAACGATGGCGGTCGAAAACGCGGAAATCCTCGCCGGGGTGTGCATCACGCAACTGATCTCGCCGGAAATGCCCGTCTGCTACGGCGGAATCTGCCACGCCTTCGACATGCGCACCACGCAGATGATTTTCGCCGGCCCGGAGCAGGCGATCTTCGGAGCGGCCATGACGCAAATGGGAAAACATTACGGCCTGCCGGTCTATGTCAACGTCGGCCTGACTGACGCGAAGCGCCCCGACGCCCAGGCGGGTTTGGAAACGGCGGCGACGCTCCTGCCGGCTGCCGGTGTGGGAGCGGATATTTATGGACACATGGGCATCTGCGGCGTGGACCAGGCTTCCTCGCTCGACATGCTCGTGATGCAGGATGAAGTGATCTCCTACGTCAACAGCGTCATGCGGTCCGTGGAGATCAGCGACGAAACCCTCGGCTTGGATGTCATCGACGAAGTCGGCCCGGGCGGAACGTTCATCGACCGAATGCACACGGCCGAGCATTTCCGAAAGGAATTGTGGTTTCCGAAACTGCTGGACCGATCCTTTTTCCAGGCGTGGCAGGACGCGGGCGGCGGAAGCATGGAAGATCGCTGCCGACGGAAGAAGGAAGATATCCTGGCGAATCACACCGTCGAACCTTTACCCGCCGACGTGGACAAGACGCTGGAGAAAATCGTCAACGCGGCGAGGAAGGAAACCATTATAGTATAATATAAGAGGATTGACCACAGAAACGCAGAGGACGCGGCGTTTTAATACCCAATTATTTCTTCCTCTGTGCTCTCTGTGTCTCTGAGGTCAAAAAAATTTAAGACATGGAAACACCCAAACACAAACTCGAAATCGTTCCCGAAGAAAACATCACTCCCGAACTCGATGCCGGAATCCGGGCGTTGCTTTGTGAATGCTTTCCACCCGACGTTCCGATCTTCCGCCAGAATCGCTGCTGGCACGACTGCGCTCCGGAGTACACGCTCGTGTATCGGCGGGAAGGAAAGGTTCTCGGCCACGTGGGTGTCATGCGTCGCACCATCACCTGCGGCGGTGTGCCGGTCGATATCGCGGGGATTGAAAGTCTCGCGGTTTCTCCGACGATGCGCGGCACGGGCCTGTCGCGGGAACTGATGAACGAGTCGATGGCGGAAGCGAAACGGCGCGGAATCCCCTTCGGATTCCTGTTCTGCTCGCCGCAATTGGCGAAGTTCTACGCCTCGCTGGGCTGGCGGACGACCCACGCCGCCGTCACCATGCACGACGAGAACGGCCTGGATGTTCCTCAATCCGATAAAAGCGCCGCGATGTTCCTGAACCTCACCCCCCAAACTTTCCCCGAAGGCGATATTCACCTGCAAGGCCGGGATTGGTGATGCGGAAGCGTCGCTAGCGTTTCCGCGCGTCGCGTCGGTATTCCGTCGGAGTCAGGCCGTAGTGTTCCACGAAGACTTTGTGCAGATGGCTGTCGTCGGCGAAGCCCCAGTGGCGGGCGACGGCTTTGACGGCGGCGTCGCCGCAGGCGAGTTGGTTGGCGGCGCCGCTGACGCGATACCGCAGGGCGAACGCGGGAAAACCGATGCCCGTAACCTCCTGGAACAGCCGGCTGAAACGATTTCGACTCATACCGCAGACTTTGGCGACTTCCTCGGCGGTCACCAGGCGACGATGACGGAACACCATTTCGATGGCGCGATTCACCCGGGCGAAAGCATCCGCCGGCGCCTCGCTGTGGTTCGTCGGGGGAGACCAGCCGCGCGTCGCGCGCATCAGGATTTCCAGCAGGCAGAGGCGCCATTCCATTTTTCGGCGGGTTTCCGTCTCGGATTTCCACTCCCGCACGCGCTTTGGGAGGGTGGCAAACCACGGGCGGGATTTCGCTTTGACGCGAGGCCGATCCTTCGGCGGCACGATAAACGGGAGCATCCAGTTGAAATCCGGCGCTTCAGGCCAGCGGAGATTCGCCAACAAAGGCGGCCAAATGGTAAAAACCAGTACCTCCACGTCGTCGCAAAGGCACTGACAGCCGTGCGGCTCCCACATGCCGCAGAACCACACGTCGCCCGGAGGAACCACCATTTCATACTCCCGATACACCCGTCGCATTCGGCCTTTGAAGACCACGCCCATCTCCAGGGCGTAGTGCATGTCGTACATGGAGAAGGGTTTCCGCGGATAGCGATTCACGCCGCAGGCCAGGGGAGTCTGCGGCGAAAGATTCATTTCCAGACGAGGAATGTTCCACACGTTAGCGAAGCGATCCGAAGCCATGGGACGTCTTTCCCGGAAAAGGATAATGCAAATATACAATGCACTTACGCCGGTGTGCAAAGGTTCTTTCCCACGTCCGGAGGACACGGCTGGTTTTGGCGGAATCAGAACTGCTTGAGAAAGCGCACGTCGGACTCGAAGAGCAGGCGGATGTCGGGCACGTTGTGCTTGCGCATGACCATCCGCTCGATACCGAATCCGAACGCCCAGCCGGTGTACTTTTCCGGGTCGATGTTGACGGCCTCCAGCACGTTGGGATCCACCATCCCGCAGCCGCCCAGTTCGATCCATTTGGTCGAACCGTCGGGGTAGTGGAACAGCAGGTCCACCTCCGCGGAGGGTTCCGTGAAGGGGAAAAAGCTCGGGCGGAAGCGCGTGGCGACTTCGTCGCCGAAATAGGCTTTGCAGAACTGATCGACGCAGGTTTTCAGGTCCACCATCGAGACGCCCTCGTCCACGTACAGGCCTTCCAGCTGATGGAACATGAAGCTGTGCGTCGCGTCGACTTCATCGGGGCGATACACCCGTCCCGGCGCGACGACGCGGATGGGCGGCTGACGGTTTTCCATGACGCGAATCTGCACGGTGGACGTCTGGCTGCGGAGCATCACGCCGTCGTCGTCGTTGATATAAAAATTGTCCATCCAGTCCCGCGCGGGATGCGCCGCGGGGATGTTCAGGTCGACGAAGTTGTGCTGTTCGTCCTCGACCTCCGGGCCGTACACCACCTCGAAGCCCATTCTGCCGAAGATATCGGAAATTTCCTGAATCGTCTGCGTGAGGATATGCAGATGCCCGATTCGCGGTTCGATGCCCGGCAAGGTGACGTCCTCGATAGGCCCTTTCGCCGCGGCGGGTTTGCCGAGGGAGTTTTTGATCTTCTCGAATTTTTCCTGCACCTCTTTTTTGAGGAGATTCAGCTTTTTCCCGAACTCCGCTTTGAATTCTCCCGGAACGCGTTGAAGGTCGCCCATAACGGCTTTGACCTTTCCCTTGGTTCCGAGATATTCAATCCGCCACGTTTCCAGGTCCTCGGGGGTTTCAATATCCTTCAACCCGGCGTCGGACGCCTGTTGAATCCGCCGGATTTCCTCGTCAAATTGATTCTTGTCCCAATCCATCATTCCATCCGTCGTTTGGGTGGGGTGTACCGGAACGACACGTTCGTTCCATCAACATGAAAATCATACTCGCTGGAGGATAATGCTGCAACTGGACGTTGCGAACCGCTGTCAGTGAATATGGAAGCGAGAATTTATATTCAATGATGAAAGAGGGATTTTTGAAAGGAGCCGCGAGCGCAAGTGCTCACGCCCCGGCTAAACGCTGTCGTCCCGGGACGAAAAAAAACAGGTGCTTTTTCTGAAGGTTCGAGCTTGTGATTCGTCGTTCTTTTTCGTATGTTCCCCCGGACGCGATCCTGTATGGGATGTGAGGTTCGCGTTTTTTGCTTTCATCCCGATATCCGGAGTATTACGAATCATGAGTCACAAGCCTCTGACGGGAGTCATCGTCGGCGCCGGCCACCGATCCGTGCGCTATGCCGAATACGCGCTGGAACATCCGGACAAATTCAAAATCGTCGGGGTCGTCGAACCGCGGGAACACCGTCGCAAAAAGGCCCTGGAAATTCACGGCCTGGACGATTCCGCGGGGTATACGTCGGTGGAGGAGTTGTGCGCGAAAGGAAAACTCGCCGACACCGCCATCAACGGAACCATGGACCAGTTGCATATCCCCACCTCGATTCCCCTGCTGGAAACGGGATATGACATCCTCCTGGAAAAACCGCTGGCGATCAGCGAAGACGAAATGATGCGTCTGCTGAGTGTGATGCGAAAGAACAAGCGAACGATCCTCATCTGCCACGTGCTGCGCTACGCGCCGTTCTACCACGCGATCCGCCGGAAAATCCTCGACGGCCGCCTCGGGACGATCATGAACATCCAGACGAACGAGCACGTGTCGTATCATCACGAATCCTCCGCCTTCGTCCGCGGAAAATGGAACCGCCAGGACGTCTGCGGATCGGGACACCTGATGGCCAAGTGCTGTCACGACCTCGACCTGATCATGTGGATGCTCAGCGGAAACCCGCCGGTGGCGGTCGGCAGCTTCGGCAGCCGCATGTTCTTCCGAGAGGACAAAGCCCCGAAAGGTTCCGGAACGCGCTGCCTGCTGGACTGCTCCATCGAGCGGGAATGTCCCTACTCCGCCAAAAAATTGTACGTTGAGAACAAACTGTGGGGCTATTACGCCTGGGAGGACATCGAACCCTACGACGATAAATCCGATGAATTCCGCCTGGAGCACCTCAAGAAGGACAGCCCCTTCGGACGGTGCGTCTGGCGGTGCGACAACAACATCGTGGACCATCAGTCCGTTTTGATCCGCTTCGCCGACGGCGCGACGGGAACGCACAATCTCGTGACGGGAACCGCCAGGGGTTTGCGTTCCATCCACATTCTCGGATCGAAGGGCGACCTGTACGGCGTCTTCGACGAGAGCCGGTTTGAAATCCGCACGCCCAATCCTTCCGCGCCGGACCATTACGAACGGGAGGAATTCGACCTGAACGTCACCGGCGACTTCCACGGCCTGGACGGCGGGCACGGCGGCGGGGACATGCGCCTGGTGGCGGACTTCGTCGATCTGATGTCGGGCGGGAAACCTTCCATATCCTGCACGAGCCTGGAGGATTCGATTTACGGCCATCTCGTCGGATTCCGCGCCGAAGTCGCCAGGGAGCGGAACACCGTCGTGCCGGTGTCCCTCGAAACGACCTGAGAGAAATCTTTTATGTAACAGCGTATAACAGCGCCGAGCGGCAAGCCGGGTCGAAAATCGGCTTACCGCTCGGTGGTGTTGGATTTTCGTTGCTTGGTGAGGTGTTCCCGGGTGTGATGTCTTTCGACTTCACTCGAAGACTCGCGGAGTTTATCCCTTAGGGACTCAGGATGACAATCTTTTCTCTTCCCAGTCCCCAAACCCACTCTGCTTCGCCCTGCGTAGCGGCTTCGCAGAGCAGGGTCCCCAGTCCCCAATTGACATTCCCCCGCCTTGCATTAACAATAGTCGCCATGAACATTCGACACGCGAGAATTTCCGACGCTCCGGCGATGGTGGCGTTGATTAATTATTATGCCGAGCGGGGCAGGATGCTGCATCGGTCTTTGGAGAGCGTGTACGATTGCATCCGGGAGTTTCTCGTCGCGGAGGAGGGCGGAGCCGTCCTCGGCTGTGTCGCGATCGACGTGTTCTGGGCGAACCTCGCGGAGATCAAGTCGCTGGCGGTCGCCCAGGAGGCGCGCGGCAAGGGCGTGGGCAAGGCGCTCGTGGCGGCGGCGGCGAAGGACGCCGCGCGCATCGGCGTGACGCGCCTGTTCGCGCTGACGTACGAGCGGGGATTTTTCGAGGCCTGCGGATTCGCCGTCGTCGGCAAGGACGCGCTGCCGGAGAAGGTCTGGCGGGAATGCTTCATCTGCCCGAAAAAGGACAACTGCGACGAAATCCCCATGATCCGCGATATCCAGGATCTCACCCCCGGGAGCGATCCGGAATGACGCACGACGACGATGTCATCCTGCGCCTGGAAGGCGTGTGCAAGAGCTTCGGGCCCACGGACGTTCTTCGCGACGTGGACCTGGAGGTCCGGTCCGGGCAGACGACGGTCGTTATCGGCCCGAGCGGGTGCGGCAAGAGCGTGCTGCTGAAGCACATGGTCGGCCTGCTCAAACCCGACGCCGGGAAGGTGTACTTCCGTCAGCATGAGATTTCCCATCTCGACGAGAAGCACCTGACTCCCATCCGCCGGCGGATGGGTTTTCTGTTTCAGGGATCGGCGCTGTTCGATTCGATGACCGTCGAGGAGAACGTCAGCTTCCCGATGGTCGAGCATCGCGTCGGCACGGACGAATCCCGCAAGGCGCGGGCGGCGGAGGTGCTGGCGATGGTGGGCCTGGACGGGTTGCAGAACCGCCTGCCGGAGGAACTCTCCGGCGGGCAGAAAAAGCGCGTCGCGCTGGCGCGGGCGAT
>JAFGJE010000204.1 GCA_016929245.1 Phycisphaerae bacterium | reverse complement strand
CATCTATCACAGCGGCCTGTGGCGAACCTACTGGACACAAGAAAAAGCCGCCGCCTGAGGCCGCCATGATTTATCCTCGCACACATCATCATTCCATCGAAGAATTTCCGTTGCATCCCCCGTTTCCGCGCGGTGTAATTCAAGATTCGTTTGTCCCGACGGGACGGGAGCGTGTTATGAAGCTGGAATCCTATATTCGGCGGGAACAGATCGTCGTGTCTCCTTCGGCGACGTCGAAATCGGCTGCCCTGGAACAGTTGGTGGAGGTACTCGTCGCGGCGACCCATTACGATCGCGAGGCGATGCTCCAGGCGGTGCGGCATCGGGAACAACTGATGAGCACGGGGATCGGGCACGGCCTGGCGGTTCCGCACGTGCGACTGGAGCGACTGACCCAACCGGCGGTCGCGGTGGGCGTGTTTCGGGAGGGAATCGCCGATTACGTCAGCCTGGATGAGGAACCCGTCCGCATCGTGCTGCTGATCGCCGCGCCGAAGGGTCGGCACGAAACGTACATTCGCCTGCTCGCGGCGGCGGTGGAGGTGCTCAAGCAACCCGAAACGCGGGAAGCGATCCTGGGCGCCTCGTCCCCCGAAGACGTGGCGGAGCTTCTGAAGGAGCGGTAACCATGACCTTGACTGTTCTCGCGCAGATGGACCTGGAACACCTTCCGATTCTGCTGATTATCGGGTTCGCGCTGTTCGCCGGGGGATTGGGCGCGAGACTGTTCCAGCGTTTGCGCATTCCGCAGGTGGTGGGGTATATCGTCATCGGGCTGCTGCTGGGACGCTCGGGCGCGGGGATTATCAGCGACGAAGCCATCGAAAACCTGCGCCTGTTCAATTTCTTCGCCCTGGGCGTGATCGGATTCATGATCGGCGGCGAGTTGCGCCTGGACGTGTTCCGGCGGTACGGAAAACAGTTCCTGCTGATCCTGCTGTCCGAGGGATTGACGGCGTTTGTTCTGGTGTTTCTGCTGGTCTGGCCGCTGGCGTGGATGCTGACGGGAAACGGGGCGCTGAGCCTGGCGCTGGGACTGGTGCTGGGCGCGATCGCCTCGGCGACCGCGCCCGCGGCGACGGTGGACGTGCTGTGGGAATACAAAACCCGCGGACCTCTGACGACGGCGGTCTTCGCCATCGTCGCGCTGGACGACGGGCTGGCGCTGGTGCTGTACGGCGTCGCGGGGAGCGTCGCGAAGCAGTTGGTCGGGTCGGTTTCGGACAGTCTGGCGGTAACCCTGGGATGGACCGCCTATGAATTGCTCGGCGCGATCGTGCTGGGGGCGCTGGCGGGGTGGCTGCTCAATCTGCTGCTGCGCCTCGCGCGGGATCACGACAAGGCGCTGACGTTCATTCTCGGCGCGCTGGCGGTGGTGATCGGTTTGGCGCTGAAATTGAAGGTGGACCTGATTCTCTCGGCGATGGCGCTGGGGATGACGCTGGTGAACCTCGCGCCCCGTCGCAGCCGGGAGACCTTCCAGATCGTCGAACGCTTCGCCCCGCCGATCTACGTGCTGTTCTTCGTGATCGTCGGCGCGAGACTGTCCGTGGGTGAAATGCAGTTCTGGATGTGGGCGCTGGCCGGCGCGTACGTCGTGGGACGCACGGGCGGGAAAATGCTCGGCGCGTTTCTCGGCGCCCGCTGGGGACGGGCGAGTCAGACGGTGCGACGCTACCTGGGGCTGTGCCTGTTCAGTCAGGCCGGCGTGGCGATCGGCCTGGCGATCCTCGCCGGCACGAGCTTCCCGCCGGCGATCGGAAACGCCGTGATCATGATCGTCACCGCGACCACGTTCCTCGTGCAGATCGTGGGTCCGCCGTGCGTGAAACTCGCCGTCGCGAAGGCGGGCGAAGTCGGGCTGAACATCACCCGCGAGGACCTGATCGCCGGATACAAGGTCGCCGACGTGATGAACACCCAGCCGGAATGCTTCGCCGAAAATGACACGTTCGAGGCGATCATGCTGGCGCTGTCCAACACCGACGCGATGACCTACCCGGTGGTGGACGAGGAAAAACGCCTGCTGGGAATGATTACGGTGCAGAATCTCAAGGTGGGCCTGGGCAGCAAGGGACTCGGTTCGCTGCTGGTCGCGTACGACCTGATGGAACCCGTCGCCGACACCGCCCATCCGACCATGCCCCTGCGGGAGGCGATAACCCGCATGACCGAACAGGACCTGGACTTCCTGCCCGTGGTGGAACCCGCTTCCGAAGGCGACGCGAATCCCGCGAAACTCGTGGGTCTGCTGGAGCGTCGTCACATCGAACGACGGTTAACCCGCGAAGTGATCCGCCGGCAGGAGTCGGCAGCCGACCGCGAACAATCCCAACTCCTGCGAGACGCGATCACCAAACAACGCGGTGGGAAGAAATAGCCCCCTCCCCTGGAAACGGCCCGACTATCGGCGGGGCGGGACGCAGACGACGTTCGCTCGACGCGCGGGCGTGACGACGGCGTCGCACCGACGCCGCTCCGCGCCGGCAGGTCGCCCCAAGGTGCTCGTGGGGTACAATCCAGCCGCCGGCGAGGTGATCTTTGACGAGGACGATCTGCCGGATGGTTTTGAGCATTGGATCGTCAAGTTCATCGTCGAGAACGACGAACAGGTCGCCACTCCATGCCCGACACACTAAAAAAAGCGGCGGATTTCTTCCGCCGCTTTTCATTTCGCTCCAGGGGGTTGGTACCGGAAATTCGTCGCCCTTTAATCCACCGTGCTTACACCTTTGATTCGAATGATTTCCAGCTCAACCTTCTTTCGCATATCCTTCGTTCGATCGGCGAATTCGCCGTATTTCCAATCCTGAAATTGCGTCATTCCGGACCATATCTCCGGTATGTCGCCCATGAGGGGCTTGGAGGCCTGCACAAAGTTGTCGTAGGATTTCCTGTAATCGTCCGTGAGCTGCTTGGCGTTTTTCGTCCACTCTTCGGAAAACGGTTTCGCGGCGGGGAAGAAGTCCGCCGCCTTCTCCGCCGTCTTTCCCACATTCTCCACGCTTTTTTCCATTTCTTTTTTCACCTCGTCGGGTTTTCGATCCTTATTTTCCATTCTCTCACTGACGATGGCGCGATACTTTTCCATGATCTTCAGGCTGTTGGGGATCGTGTTCTGTTCGAGCGATTGAACGTCCTTCAGAATCTTATTCAGTTTCTTGAGTTTATTCTTATCGTCATCGACCACGGCTGCGCTGGCGTCGCTCAGGAGTTTATCCAGTTTCGCGAAGTCTTTCTGAAGTTCCTTGATTTTCTCGACTATCGCTTTTCCGTCCGTTCCATATTCTTTCATCCAGACGGCGTACGTACCCCACTTTTGGTAGGCGGCGTAGCCGACCGTGCTCAGGTGGAGAGTAAATTCTTTTCCTTTTCGGATCAACGCCTTCCAGTCATCGGGCAAATCGCCGGACCAATCGTTACCGAGGTATTGCTTGGCGGACTGCTTGGCGGCGGTGACGGACGCGATGAACTTATCGTTGAATTCAGTGCATAACGCCAGCCACAGGTTGGCGTCGGATTTGGCGGCCTGATCGGGAGTCAGAAGAACCATGGCGGCGTTGAACATGTCTTCGGCATTTTCCCGAAACGCCTTGTGCAGGATATCGTTGGCTCCCGGGCCGATATCCGTCATTCCCGCGCCGAATTCTTTTTCGGGATCGTCCGCCCGGACAGGCGTGAACCTTCCCGGCGACAGAAGAACCGTCAGGATTCCCGCCAACGGGAGTATGAGTTTCATGGAAGACCTCATTGGGTGTTTCGTTGAAGGTTTCATCGAAGTATGCATGGTAAAAAACTCCTAGAACGGCTGGGCGTAATTCACGATATACCATCGGCCTTGGTTGGTGCGGCGCAGATAGAATGTTTTCGGGCTTCCGTACTGCAGTCCTTTTTCGTTGAAGGCTTTGGATTTCACCTCTGCCTGCTCGATCATGTCGCCGGAGACTTCGCGGATTTTTTCCTTTTCCGGTTCGGTCAGGAAGAAGTCCTCGATCTGTCCCTCCCGGCCGAATCCTTCCAGTACCGTGATCCTGGTCGGTCCGGGTTTGGTCAGGACGTAAAACGTGGCGAATCGATGCTGGTGCCAATCCCAGTGATACAGGCAGAGGTCCAGCGCGACGGGCGTCTTTCGGCGATCCGGATGAATACATTCGAGATAGAGGGCGTAGTTCTTCTCCTTGATCGCCGCGGCGAAGATATCCAGCAGTTTTTCAGGCGTCACGTCGTCGGGAATCGACGTGACCGTATAGAAACCGCTCTTGATTTTCTCCATCTCCGCCTCGCCGGAAAAATACCCTCCGATCTCCGCCCGCGGGTCCGACACCGCCAGCGTGCATCCGGGCACGTGGATCGCCACGGGTTCGACCGTCCATCCCCATCGCGGAGTATCGGTTTTCTCCTCCGATGCCTGCGGAATCAGCAGGTCCAGATCCTGGATGCGCCCCAGCAGAACCCACGATCCGTCTTCGGGCACGTCGCGGTTGACCAGACGCGTGTATCGCTTGAAGGCGGCGTACGCGCCGGTCCACTGACGGCTGTTGAGGTCCACGAAGTAATACCCCCTGGAGGGACTTCCGACATGCACGAACTCGCGTCCGAAATCCTTGAACTGATTGGCGGGATACCGGAAATCCTCCAGGACGATCAGTCGGCCTCGCATTTGGGCGATGGCGACGTCCTGTCGGTCCGTGGGCGGCCAGGGATTGGCGATGAACTCCTTGTCTTTCCGGGCCTGCTGGAGCAGCGCAGTCCATTCCGCCTGGGCTTTGTCCGCGAAGATCTTCTTGAGTTTCTGCTCGTTCCGACGGTAGTCGGTAATTTCCGGGGTGATTTCAATGACATCACCCTTGCTCGCCAACAGCAGTTTGCGCGCTTTCTGGAAAAGCGACTCGACTTCGGGATCCCTGGGATACTTCTGCTTGAGCGCCTTGATGCGTTCCAGGGCGTCCTTCTCGTCGAAACCGAGTTTCATGGGCTGACCGTGTGCCAGCTCCACCTTTCTCTCGAACTGGAGCAGGCGGTGTTTCGCGCCGCTGATCTCCTGTTTCCCGGGCGTTTCGGGCCCGGATTTCTCCTCGGCGGACAACGACGGCGACAAAATCACCACCAGGCCGAGACAAACCAGCAATCGTCGTGAAACGCAATGACCTGACATGATACACCTCGATGAAGTATATTTTCCCGTGATACAAAACTGGACGGTGATGGATTACCGCATGTTACGAACGAATCCTGCCTATATCCCGGCGACGACGATCCTAGCAGATTCCGCACGACACCACAAGCCCCCCGCCTTCGGCGACAGACGGCAAGAATAGCCCGGTGGGTTTGGAAATACGGGAAAAACACTTATCGTACCACCAGCACCGCCAGTCCCCAGGGATTGGTTTCCACGGCGCCTTCCGCGCCGGTGTCGGTGGGTTTCAACTGATACACCTGGTGCGTCAGAAGGTCATGCAGTTCCCTGCCGCCGGCGAAGGCTGGCTGCAAGCGCAGGCGGATTTCGTTTGTTTGGGCGGTGTTGAACACGAAAATGAGTTTTTTGTCTCCCGATAGGCCGGTGCGGGCGTAGACGGAAAACTCGGCTGTCGGATCGGGCGAGAGAATCTCCACCGGGCCGGAACCCGTGATCTGACGCAGCATCGCCTGGAACGCCGGGGAGTGCGATCGGCAGCACGCCTGGCCGAGATAGGTTCCGATCACGATGACGCGCCCTTTCCCGGCAGGTTGATCCACGAAGATCGACTCGCCCCCGTCGGCGGTCCGAAGCGGCGTCCACCATTGCTTGAATGGCAAGGTGTATTCTTTCCCTTCCATCTGGAACCGGATCGTTTCGGCGTCCGGAACGCGCCGGCCGACTTCCTGAATTCCCCATTTCGCGAGGAAGCGATCTTCCGGGTAGCGATAGATGCCCACCGAATCGAACGCGCCGCATTCGGATTCGCAAACCAGCGTTCCGCCGGCTTGGGTCCAGCGGGTGATCGCGTCGATCGCGGAATCGTCCAGCACCAGCGTGCGGGGCAGGAATAAAACGTCCAGGCCTTGAAGCGCGTCGAGATGGTTCTCCTCGACCACGCGCGGCGGGATGGACGAGCGGATGAGGTGTTTCATATATCCGTTCAAGGCGTCAATGGGTTTGCCGGCGTGTCCTTCCTGGGACCAGTGGAGGTAGTAGGTCCGCGGGCTGAACCACACGCCCGCGCGCGAGGGGGAGGGTCGGTAGTCGGACAGCAGTGTTTCGTGTTCCTTCAGCCAGGTTCCCGTTTTCGCCATCGCGGCGAGACGCTCCTCGGCGAAACCGTCGTTTCCGATCATTCCGAATCCGCCCGATTCCCGCCCGAAGACTTCGTTCCGCCAGCACCAGAACAGGATCGCCTCCGCGCCGCGGCTGACGCCGTGGTATAGCCATCGCTGCTGGTCGGCGGCGAGAACGGGCGGGTATACTTCAAATCCGACGGAGGCTTTTCCCCCCTGGAGCTCGCTCATCCAGATGCGTTTTCCTCGCGCCGCCGACAGGACGCTCTCGACGCGCACGGGGACGAATTCCTCTCCGTCGCCCCAGCAGTTGGGGAAGCTGCTCGTTCCGATCCCGTCGCAGTCGTCCGCGAAATCCCAGTCGTTTCCACGATCGCCGGTGTGCTCAAATCCTCCACCGGTCATCACCGTGCAGGGTTCCCCGGCGTGCAGCGTGACGGGGTGATTCGGATCCAACCCTTTCATCAGGTCGTACCGGGCTTTTCCGTGCCGGTTGGATCGCCAGGTGAGAAAATGCAGGAAGGACATCATTTCGGTGTAAGGCCGATCGGGCAGTTTTCCGGGCAGCACGTCCGACCAGCAGTCGTACCGGCGCCGCCAGGCGCGGTTGAGTCCGTCCAGGCCTCCGAAGCGGTCGTTCAGCCAGCTTCGATAGGCTTTAAGGGTGTCGGGGCAGTAGCAGACGTATCCATCGGCCTGCACGTTCCAGCGGAGTTCGTTCCAGGCGTCCCACCCCGCCAGCGCCTTGCTGCCGCGATAGCGCGTCACGGTTTCCGTGAGAAACCGGCTCATGCGTTCCCATACGCCCGGATGGTCGAAGCAACCGCCGGGCGTCAGCCCGTTGTGGATTTCGCAACGGTTGGACGAAACGACGACGCGTCCCATATGGTCGATCATCTCGCTGCCCGGAACGACGCGATGAATCCAGTAGGGGTGAATCTCGGCGATGGTGCTGAGCACCAGTTGAAGATGATTCTTCTCCGCGAGGGAAACCAGTTCGTCGTAATCGTCGAACTGAAATTCGCCCGGTTTGGGTTCCACCCACGACCAGACAACCCAGTGTTGCACGGTATTCAGCCCGGCGTCCTTCATCCGGGCCATGTCGTCCGCCCAGTAGTTCCGGTCGGGAAACGGGGGACGATAATATTGCGCACCAAGAAGCATTCGGATGATCCTTTCGTGTGTATCGTTTCCGAAGGACGACGAAACCAAGTTCGTCCTTACGAGCTGTAAAAGATAATGAAGTAGGCGTTGAGGAGCACGCTGAGGGTCAGCAGGATGACCAGGAGGATCACCGCCACGGTGCTGCTTCGCTTGGCGGGTTTGGCGGCTACGGTATCGGCGGGTTGTTCGGGGAACATCGGTCCGCCCTCGGCGGCGGCGAGATGCTCCAGGGACGCCTGGGAGAGTTTCTCCCGCGCCAGAATGGGCGGCTTTCCGCGACGGATCGCCCGCAGATCGACCAACAGGTCGGCGACCGATCCGTACCGGTCGTTGGGGACTTTCGCCATCATCAACTCGACCACCTCGCCCAGACCGTTGGACAATTCCGGGCGAATGTGATCCGGCGGAACCAGCGCCTCGCGGAGATGCTTCTCCATGATCTCCCGTTCGGTCTTTCCCGGAAACGGCATCCGTCCCGTCACGAGGTGATACAGCGTTCCGCCCAGTCCGTATATGTCCACGCGGAAATCCACCTGTCCGCCGACGATCTGCTCCGGGCTCATGTAATAGGGGGTTCCGATGGAGCGTCCCTTTTCGGCGAGGATTCCCTGCTGATCCTGCGTGAGGCGCGCCAGACCCATGTCCGCGAGTTTGCACACGCCCTCGTCGGTGATCATGATGTTCCGGGGTTTGACGTCGCGGTGGATGATCCCGTGGTTGTGGGCGTGTTCCAGCGCCTCGGCGACCTGGAGCACCACGTCGAGGGCTTCGGCTTCCTTGAACACGCGCCCGCCCTCGAGTTCATCGAACAGCGTGTGTCCCTCGACGTATTCCATGACGAAGAAATAGCGCCCGTTCGCTTCCAGGACGTCGATCGCCTGGACGATGTTGGGATGATTCAGTTTCGCCGCGGCGCGCCCTTCCGTTTTGAACATCCGGAGATATTCGGCGTTCTGGCTGAGTTTCTGGGGCAGAATTTTAATCGCGACGATGCGGTCCAGGGCGGTCTGTTTGGCTTTGAACACCATCGCCATCGCCCCGGCGCCGAGCAGTCCGATGATTTTGTATCCGGGAATGTTCAGCGCCCGGGCGGCCTGGTAGCCTCGGGAGATGCGGTCGATCTGTTCCTGCGGAAGCACGCCTTTTCGCGTCAGCGCCTGGGCGAGGGAGATTTTTTCTTCCCGGGCGAAGGCGAGACATTTCTTCACGTCGTCCTTGCGGACGTGACGTTCGTGTATGATCCAGTCATACAATTCCGCGTCACTGAGACTGACCGTCGATTTGGCCGCGTTGTTGGAGGTCATGTGCGTGTTTCGATCTTGCCCATCCTGTCCCGATGCACGGGCTCGTGTGCGGTTGTCATTCCATTGGCTCGGTCGACTTTCGCGGATACGGAAGCGGAGAGTCTACCATGGGTCGGAAGACTCCGCAAGGCGGAGAAAAACACAAATTCCATATTTTTCCCGTCGGTTTCACGACCGGGACGGAAGTTTCACCAATTCCCGCGCGTAACGATGGAAATCGGCTTCGAAGGTCTCCAGGTCGTCCGTGATGTAATGTTCAAACAGTTTCCGTCCCACGAGTTTGTAGTAGAACGCGCCGCGAATCTGCAATTGTCCCGGTGTGAGAACTTCGTTGAATTTTCCTTCCTGCGCGTCGCGGAACATCTTTCTCCATTTCGGCCCGTGGGTTTCGTCGTGGCGCAGGAAACACATCAGGGCGTAGAGTTGCCCGTAGTATCCCACGGTTTTTCGTTGATCGCCGGACCTGGCGACCTCGGCGGTGTTCGTCGTCAGCAGCGTCGGCAGGTCGATCCAGTGTTCGTGAATGATCGCGGTCCGCAGGTCGCCCAGGCGCATGAGGTTCTGATCGGGGGTGAAGCGCACCGTTCCGCGGTCGATGATGAATCCCTCGGCCGTCGTCGCCAGTCCCTCCTCCGCCCAGAGGGGCAGTCGGTCCTGCAGGGCGTGATAGAGGAACTGGTGCATTCCCTCGTGGGACGCGACGGAAAACGTCGCCGTTCGCCCGATCGCCCAGCAGACGGTGATCCCCTGGACGGTATACCCGCCGTCCTCGATGACGTGCGCCGGGCCGGCTTGTCCGAACCGATTGACCGTCAGCGCCTCCCATTCGGCGCGGCTGGCCATCATGTACATCGGCATGGGCTTACCGGGCGGGATGCCGACGTTCACGATGTCGAGATAGTTCTGATAGGCGGCTTCCATGAATCCCGGAAGCGTCGCCAGCAGCGCCGCGTCGTGTACGGAGGTGAAGATGCGGTAGTGTTTCGTGGTGAGTTTCTGCCCCTGCCCGAACGGGGTATCCCAGGCGGTGCTGTGAAACGGGGCCGTGAGCGTCCGGGTGTGCGCGACCGGTTGGGATTGGGAGGTTTTGGGTTCGCAGCCGACGGCGAAAACCAGAAGAACCAGGCAACCCAATCCGAGACAGCCTTTCGCGAAACGTCGTTTCATGCACCCTGACCTTTCCGGGAGGAACGATTCATGTTCCTTATTATAATACGATTTCACCCGAATAATATGACAAATCCACCTGATTGTCGTACCATTTCATCGTAGGCGTCGGGAAAGTGTGTGAGGGAATTTTTCCGGCCGTGATTCGACATTGTCTCAGGCACGCAAGAAACAGCAAATCCGACACTGAGTTTCTGAGATACAGAGAAGAATTATTTTAATATCTCTTCTCTATATCTTCTCCGTTTCCTCAGTATCTCAGTGTCGGATTTGCTGTTTTTTCGATATGCCGGAAAAACCGGTCGCGCACCGAAAACCCGTGGGCGAGCATCTCCACTTGACTCTCCGGGCTTGCCCCCCTACGATGGTATGCGGTGTATGATGAAAAAGAAGTGCGATAAGTGCGATAAACCCGCGACGATCCACCTGACCGAGATCATCGACGGGCAGAAAATCGAAAAGCACCTGTGCGAGGACTGCGCCGAGGCGGAAGGGATCACCATCAAGGCCAATATTCCCATCAGCCAGCTGCTGGAGGACTTCGTGCTCCAGACGGTCGGCGAGGAGGAAGTCTCCACCGCCGCCGTCACGTGCGACGTGTGCGGGATGACGTTCTCGGAATTCCGCGAACACGGCCAATTGGGCTGTCCGAACGACTATGAAGCGTTCCACGAGCAGCTCCTGCCGATGCTCGCCCGCGCCCAGGACGGAAACACCCAGCACGTGGGTAAAGCCCCCCGCCGCGCGGGCGTCGCCCAGCAGAAACAGATCGCCATCCTGCGCCTCCGTTCGCGGCTCAAGCAGGCGATTTCCGCGGAGCAGTACGAACGGGCGGCGGATTTACGGGACCAGATCAAGCGGATCGAAACCGCCGAACCGGAAAGGGCCTCCGAATGACGCTTTCGGATCTCACCCAGCGGACGAGTGAATGGCTGCGCGGCGTCGGACCGATGCACGACGTCGTGATCTCCTCCCGCGTGCGACTGGCGCGCAACCTGGCGGGCATGCCCTTCCTGCGGAAATGCACCCCGCCGCAGCAACAGGAAATCACGGACCGGCTTCGTGAAGTGATCCTCTCGGCGAACCTCGCCGAGGGCGTGTTTTACGTGGACGTCGCGGCGGCGGGTACGCTGGACCGGGCGCTGCTGGCCGAACGTCACCTCATCAGCCGGCAGCACGCCGACGCGAAGCATCCCCGCGGCGTGGTCATCAGCGGCGACGAAACCGTCTCGATCATGATCAACGAGGAAGACCACGTCCGCATGCAGGTGCTGCGCAGCGGTATGCAGATGCACGACGCCTTCGAGAAGATCAACCGGATCGACGACCAGCTGGAGCAGAGGGTCGATTTCGCCTTCTCGGATCGCTACGGATACCTGACGGCCTGTCCGACGAACGTCGGGACGGGGCTGCGCGTCAGCGTGATGCTGCATCTCCCGGCCCTGCGGTTAACGGGCGAACTCGACAAGGCCGTCCACGCCGCGCGCGACATGCGCCTGGCGATTCGAGGTTTGTACGGTGAGGGCACGGACGCCAAGGGCGATTTCTTCCAGATTTCCAACCAGATCACCCTCGGCAGGGCCGAAGAGGATATCGTCGAGGAATTCCTCACGCAGATCGTGCCGGAAATCCTCAACTACGAGCGGAAGGCCCGCGAGGCGCTGCTGAAACACAACCGGGTGGAAATCGACGACAAGATTTTCCGCGCCCTGGCGCTGCTGCGCTCGGCGCGACGACTGGCGAGCGAGGAGATGATGGCGCTGTTAAGCCTGCTGCGCCTGGGAATCAACTTACAGCGGATCGACGGCATCGACTTGAAGACGGTCAACGAGCTGTTTCTCCTCGGACAACCCGCCCACGTGCAGAAAATCCACGCGTTGCGAGGCGGGCAGGAAGGACCGGCCGCGACGCTGCCCGCGGATGAACGCGACGAAATTCGGGCGGAATTCCTTCGCCGGCGATTGACGGAGCCATGAGATACAACAGCAAAGGAATGCCGAGATCATGACAGCCAGTCTGGGAACGGTGGCGCCGGTGGGGTTCGCGGATTTCGCGAATCCCGCGTGGCTGGGGTGCATGCGCGAGCTGGGCTGCTCCAGCGTGCAGGTGTATCGCAATCGCATCGGGCGCGGCGGCGACCCGGCCAAACCCGTCACCACGCGGGACATGCTCGATTACGTCGCCGCCGGGGACATGCCCTGCGATTCGCTGCACGGCCTGTACGGAAACGATCTCGACCCGTCGAATCCCGACGAGTCCGCCCGACGGACGGCGGTCGATGTGTTCAAATCCGAGGGCGATCTGGCGCTGGAACTCGGCGGGCCTTTGGTGGTCGTGCATTGCGCGGGGATCGTTCCGGAAAATCACGTCGTCACCGAGAAGGAAAAGCGGCTCCGCTGGGATCAGCTTCGCAAAAGCGCCGCGGAACTGGCGGACTACGGTGAAAAACAGCAGGTCCGCTACGCCCTGGAAAACCTCCCCCCCTACCACTTCGTCGGTTCGGACGTTTCCGCGCTGCACACGCTGCTGGAGGAATTGCATTCCCCGTACCTGGGAATGTGTTTCGACGTCGCCCACGCGAACCTTTTGTGCGATCCCGTCCCCGCCGCCGCCGGCGCGACGGACCGGATGATCTACGTGCACATCTGCGACAATCACGGCCAGGCCGACGAACATCTCATGCCGTTTCACGGAAACATCAATTGGCCCGCCTTCGCCGACGCCTTGCACAAGGGAAACTACAACGGCGTGCTGATGCTCGAAGTATTCCCCACCCTCGAGGAATTGCGCCGACTCCTCCAGGAAGGTCTGAAGGAAAAACTCACCGCCTTCCTGCGACAAGCCAACGGGAAATAGTATACCCGTACGCCGGGAAAATCTCCCTTGGGACTCCCTAACGGGACTTTCCTTCCGCGTTTTTATATTCGGTTACCATTATCATCCACCAATATTTCTTCCTTTTCGAACACCGCCGAACGGCAAGCCGACACGAGAATCGGCTTGCCGTTCGGCGTCGTTTGAAAAAGGAAGAAGAATCATACGTCACAATAAAGTCCCCAAACCCCAGTCCCCAGTCCCTATTTTGTCTTCCGCCCGATCTGATTCTCCGTTCCCGCCAGCAGGCGTTTGACGTTCGTTCGATGCCGCCAGAGGATCAGGAGGACAATCACGCAGGCGAAGATCGTCATCGGCCAAAGGATGCGGAGTTCATTCCAATGCAATACCGCGAACACCGGCACGAACAGGAGGCACGAGAGGATGCTTCCCAGCGACACGTATCGGCTGACGAGGGTGATGATGATCCACAGGCCGAAAACGATCAATCCCGGCGCGGTGAAATACGGATACATTCCCAGCACCACGCCCAGCGAAGTCGCGACGCCCTTTCCGCCGCGAAACGTCAGCCAGACCGGAAACACATGCCCCGCGACGCAGGCGGCCCCGACCGCCAGCCAGGCGCCCTGCCGGGCCGCGTCGGGCGTCGCGGCGCAGGCGCCGAGCAATAGTCCCGTCGTCAGCGAAGGAACGAATCCTTTCAGCAGGTCCAGCAGGAAGCACAGATACCCCCACCCGCGCCCGACCGACCGCACCACGTTCGTCGCGCCGACGTTTCCGCTGCCGACCTGGCGCAGATTCACCCCGCGCGAACGGGCGATCAACACGCCGAACGGAATCGAACCGATGAAATATCCCGCCAGGGGAAACACGCCGTACCAGATCAAAGGATGTTGCAACATGGCCGGGATCATACCGGTGAACAACGACGCCTTCAAGCAAGTGTTTTTAGAGCAACAAATATTCATCCTGTCATCCTGAGCGGAGCGCAGCGGAGTCGAAGGACCTCACGCCATCGAACCCGTGTGGTCCTTCGACTCCGCTGCGCTCCGCTCAGGATGACAGTTAATTGAACTTTTCATAAAAACTCACACCTACCCGATCACTTCCTTCGCGATGGTTCGCACTTCCTGAACGAGCGCTTCGGCGTCGGATTGGCTGGGCGCTTCGGCGAAGATGCGCATGATCGGTTCGGTGTTGCTCGCGCGGACGGACACCCAGCGGTCGGCAAGGTCGATCCGCAGGCCGTCCGATTCGTTGAACGTCGCGCCGGCGCGGTCGGCGAAGGCGAGTTTGGTTTTTCCCGCCACCGTCCCCGCCGCGCCGGCCGGACAGGGAAATTTGATCTTCAACAGATGATACGAAGGAATCGCCGCGACCAGTTCCGAAAGCGGTTGCTTCGTCTCGGCGAGATATTGCAGGATCATCGCCATGCCGGTAAAGCTGTCTCGCACGGACACCACGCGCGGATCGATCACACCGCCGTTGCCCTCCCCGCCGAAGATGCATCTTTCGCGTTGCATCGCTTCCACGACGTTGGCTTCGCCCGTCGGGGCGCGGACCACCTCCACGCCGGCGGCGGCGGCGATGTCGTCGATCATGCGGCTGGTGGACAGATTGGCCGCCAGCTTACCTTTTCGGTGGCGCAACACGTAGGCGGCCGCCAGCGCGAGGGTGTATTCCTCGCCGATGAAGCGCCCCTGCTCGTCCACGATCACCAGCCGGTCCGCGTCCGGATCCTGCGCGAAACCGACCGAAGCGCCGGCGTCCCGCACCGCCCGGCCGAGTTCGGTCAGGTTCGGTTCGATGGGCTCCGGTTCATGGGCGAACAAACCCGTCGGTTCGTGGTTCAGGTGCACTAATTCACAACCCAGTCGTTCCATCAGCATCGGCGAGCCGACGCACCCGGCGCCGTTGATGCTGTCGAGGACCACCTTGAATCCGCGTGCTTTGATCGCGGCGGGATCCACAATCGCGCAGACGGCCGACAGATGCGTCTCGTGCGTGTCGGTGTTTTGCGATTCGCCGCCGGTGTGCAAACTGTCTTGTAGGTTGAATTGCTTGCTTTCCCAGGTTTCTTTTAACCGCTGCGCCTGGCCGGCGGTCAGGCCGACCCCACTGGGTTGAAGGAATTTGATCCCGTTGTACGGCGTGGGATTGTGCGATGCGGTGATAATCACGCCACCGTCACAGCCGAGGGTCCGCGTCATCAAGGCGGCGCCGGGCGTCGTGACCACGCCAAGGTCCACCACGTTCACGCCGCAGGCCGTCAGACCGGCGGCGACGGCGGAGCGGATCATCGCCCCGCTGGGGCGCGTGTCCCGCGCGATCGAGACGGTTTTGCCCGCGCCAAGCATCGTCCCGAACGCACAGCCGAATTCCATCGCCACCTGGGCGGTAAGAGTTTTACCAATCGTACCCCGCACGCCCGAAACGCTGACCATCAATCGATCTTCCATCCTAAACTCCTGTGCGTATTTACCTCGCACGGCGCCTGTAAAATCATATTCCGGTAGCATGTCCGTGTTATCTAGTAGGATATATGCTACAACATGGTGAACCAAAAAACAAAACCCCCGCTTGACAGCGGGGGCTCGTGAATCACGGACTACGGGTTACCGACTACCGGCGACCCAATTAATTTTTCGCTCGACCGCCGACGCCCTTGGTGGATTTGGTGATGGTTTTGGCCTTTTCCGCCGGGCGCAGGGACCGGGCGGTCGCGCCGGCCTGCCACATTTCGCTGTCGTGGATTTCCGCCAGTTCCTTCGCGAGACGCTTCTGGTAGTCCTTCGCGCCGCAAACCGTCAGCACGCGGCGGGTTTCCCTTCCGTCGGCGACGCGGGCGTACAACTCTTTGAACACGGGCAGGACGGCGGCCTTGAACTTCGGCTTCCAATCGAGCGCCCCGCGCTGGGCGGTCGCGGAGCAGTTGGAGTACATCCAGTCCATGCCGTTTTCGTCCACCAGGCGGATGAGGCTCTGCGTGAGTTCCTCGACGGTTTCGTTGAACGCCTCCGAAGGCGAATGGCCGTGCTTGCGGAGCGTGTCGTACTGGGCTTCCATCACGCCCGCCAGCGCGCCCATCAGGATGCCTCGCTCGCCGGTTAAGTCGCTGTAGACTTCCTTCTCGAACGTCGTGGGGAACAGGAACCCGCTGCCGACGCCGATGCCGATCGCCATCGTGCGTTCCTCGGCCCGGCCGGTGTAGTCCTGGAACACGGCGAAGCTGGAGTTGATGCCCGCGCCGCTGAGGAAGTTGCGCCGGACGTTCAGTCCCGAACCCTTCGGGGCGACCATGATCACGTCCACGTTCTTCGGGGGAATAACCTTGGTCTGGTTCTTGTAGACGATGGAGAACCCGTGGCTGAAGTACAGCGCGTCGCCGGGGTTGAGGCATTTCTTGATCGTCGGCCAAATCACCTTCTGCGCCGCGTCCGACACGAGCATCTGGATGATCGTGCCACGCCGGGCCGCTTCCTCGATGTCGAACAGCGTCTTGCTCGGTTTCCAGCCGTCCTTGACCGCCCGGTCCCAGTCCCGCTTGAAGGCCTTGGACTGACCGATGATGACGTTCAGGCCGTTGTCACGCATGTTCAGCGCCTGGGCCGGTCCCTGCACGCCGTACCCGATCACGGCGATGGTTTCCTTCTTCAACACCTGCCGGGCCTTGGCGAGAGAAAATTCTTTCCGCGTGACGACCGTTTCCTTCACGCCGCCGAAATTCATCGTAGCCATGATATCGCTCCTTGTAGATTCCCTGTGAGGAATACCAATTTATTTCCATGAACAATTTCGAATCAATTTTCAGAAGCGGAAACTGTACTCGTTTCGGGGGGATACGTCAAGAAAAACGAAATTGTATCCGGTTTACGGTTTCTCGCTAAAAAAACGCGGCCGGAAAGGATTCCGACCGCGCGATGCAATCATGACGTTGGTTTTACTTTTTCTTCCGGTCCAGCAGGGTCTTGGCCTCGCCGACGAGATAAAACGAACCGGTCACGCAGATGATGTCCTCGCGGTGGACGGCGCTGTTGGCGATCGCCAGCGCCTGCTCGAGATTCTCGGCGATCTGCGCGACTCTACCGTCGGACAGCTCGGAGTAAATCTCCGCCAGGTCCTTCGGATCGGCGGCCCGGGCGTTGCCCATGGCGCGGGTGAAAATCACCTTGTCCGCGCCGGTGGCGACCTGCTCCATCATCCCGCGGATGTCCTTGTCCGCGGCGCACCCGAAGACCATCACCATCGAGTCGTACGGAATATGCTGCCCGATACCGCGCATCAGCGCCTGGACGGACGCGGCGTTGTGCGCCCCGTCGACCAGCACGCGCGGGTCCGTATGGATCATTTCCATCCGCCCGGGCAGGGAAACCGCCTGAAGACCCTCGATGGCCTTCGTGTCGTCGATGCTCATTCCCTTGCGCTTCAACTGGTCCAGCAGCGCCAGCGCCAAACCGCAGTTCAATGCCTGGTGCTCCCCGAGCACCGGAACGGGCAGGTGCTCGAAACGGCTGTGCGGCGTGGTCAGGCAGACGCGCGTATGGCAGCCGTCCTGCCGCGAGGATTCCACGCGGTAGCTGAACTCGATGTCGTCGCCGGTGAACATCACCTTGGTCTTGGAATCGGTGGCCGCCTTCTTCAAAATACGCTTGGCGGTCGGGTGCTGCGGGACGGAAATCGCCGGGACGTTCTTCTTCAGAATGCCCGCTTTTTCCTTCGTGATCGCCGCCAAATCCGGACCGAGCTGATGCATGTGATCCATCGAGATGCTCGTCAGGCCGCACACTTCCGGCGTCAGCACGTTCGTGCTGTCCAGGCGTCCGCCCAACCCGGTTTCCACGATCGCGATGTCCACGTTCTGATTTTTGAAGTGCAGAAACGCGATGGAGGTCATGATCTCGAAAAACGTCGGTTTGTCGTCCTTCATCCGTTCGACGTGCGGGGCGACTTTCATGATCAGCTTCGTCAGTTCCGTGCGCGGAATCTTCTGCCCGTTGATCGAAATCCGCTCGCGCAGATCGCAGATGTGCGGCGAGACATATAGCCCGACGCCGTGCCCGCAGGCCTGCAGCATCGACGCGAGCATGGTCGCCGTGGATCCCTTGCCCTTCGTGCCGGCGATATGGACGGAACGAATTTTCTCGTGGGGATTGCCCAGACGCTTCAGCAGCGCCTTCATGCGATCCAGGCTGAATGTGTCGGAGTTATACCGCACACGCAGCATCTGCTCGTAATCGGTCTGCGAAAACAGAAAACGCAGCGCGGAGTCGTATCCGCGAATCGCTTTGATGGGCGTCTTGCCCCTCTTGACCGTTTTGGATTGTGTTACAGTAACCATAGATTGCGAGAGTCTACACATCGCCGCAAGGAAAGTCAAGCACGATTTCCGGCGATATTAACATAAACTCATTCCTTATAAAGAGTTAAAAAAGGTTGAATCCGAATCGATCGATAAGAGTACGGGTTTTACATTATCGGACGATTTTTCAGGTCTTCCACCGATCTTTCCATCATGATAGACGCACCCTTTTTGATCGTTTCGATCCCGGTGACGGAACGAAATCCCCAACGGCGGCGTCGTTGGTTCCTCTAACCCGCGCACCGGCGAAAAGTATCGAAAAATCGACACTGTAGCAACGTTACAGGGAACATGTTATCCAGCCCTTGCATAATGGAGCGTTTTGGTCGTTTGCCATCGGCCTTG
>JAFGJE010000203.1 GCA_016929245.1 Phycisphaerae bacterium | reverse complement strand
GATCTCGCTCTTATCGACGCCCATCTGATCGGAAACAATCTCGATGACCTTTTCTTCAATTCCGTCGGCCACTTGCGTGTCCTCCTCAAACCATCTGTAGGGTTATACGGGGTTCTGATTCATTCGTAACACAGGTCGGGCCGGTACTATAGCGTCCGTCCGGCGGGTTGGCAATAGTTCATTTGACCCGATATCCAATTTGTTTGTAGCGTTCTATCGGGACGCGGGCCTTCCGTCAAGAACGTTTTTTCGTCCTACATGTGCATTCCACCGTCGATGCTCAGCGTCTGGCCGGTGATGTATTCGCTCGCGTCGGACGCGAGGAACGCCACGCCCCTGGCGATATGCGTCGGCAGGCCCATTTTCTGCATGGGAATCATCGTCAGGGCGATGTCCTTGGCTTCCTGGCTGATCGCGTCGGTCATTTCCGTCTGGATGAATCCGGGGCAGACGCAGTTGACGCGGACGTTGCGTTTGGCGAGTTCCTTGGCGGCGGATTTGCTCATGCCGATCATCCCGGCCTTGCTGGCGGCGTAGTTGCCCTGCCCGCGGTTGCCCTCCAGACCGCTGTAGCTGGACATGTTGATGATCGATCCGCAGCGCTGGCGCATCATCACCTTGCCCGCCTCCCGCGTTCCGATAAAGGCGCTTTTCAAGTTCACCTTCAGCACCAGGTCCCAGTCCTCGTCGGACATCATGATGACGATATTGTCGCGGGTGATCCCGGCGTTGTTGACCATCACGTCCAGCCGTCCGTGCTTCTCGACGACGTCGTTGACGAGTTTCTCGAAACCGGCGCTGTCGGTGACGTCCAGGACGGCGGTCTGGAATTTGTCGCTTCCGACCTCGGTTTTGGCGGCCTGGAGGGTGGCTTCCTGGATATCGACGGCGGTGACCGTCATCCCCATGCCCAGCAGCTCCTTGCAGATTTCCAGGCCGATGCCCCGGGCGCCTCCGGTGACGACGGCGATTTTTTCATTGTCCGGTACGGTTTTTGACTTAGCCATAATTCAATCCTTCTTCCGTATGTATTCTTACGTATTCAACGAATTCTCCACGGATTACACGGATTTTCACGAATTCCACGGATTATTTTTTATGGAAAAGAAAAAATCCGCGTAATCCTTCTTCTATCCGTGAAATCCGTGGATGATTTTTATGTTATTTTACTCTCTTGGATTCCCGCCAGCGCCTCCAGCGTCTCCCGGCTGTTGACGAGCGTCACGTTCGCCTTGCGGTCGATGCGGCGCATCAGGCCCGTGAGGACTTTACCCGGGCCGATTTCGTGGAATTTCGTTACTCCCTCGGTCAGCAGCATTTCCATCGACTGCTGCCAGCGAACCGCGCCGGTCAACTGCGCCAGGAGGTTTTTCCCGGCGGTTTGGGGATCGGCGGTCGCTTCGGCGTCGACGTTGCAGATGATTTTCACGGCTGGGTTCTTCGGGGCGCTGACATGAACGTCGTTCAAGGCTTCAGCGAGTTTCTCCGCCGCGGGGGCCATGATCTCGCTGTGAAACGCCCCGGCGACGTTGAGAACGGTCGCGCCGCGAGCGCCGAACTGATCGGCATGGTCGGCGGCCCGTTGACAGGCTTGGTTTTCGCCGGACAGCACGATCTGTCCGGGGCAGTTAAAGTTTGCCGGTGTAAGGATTTGCCCTTCTCGGACCGCCTCGCAGAGCTTCGTAGCCGCTTCTTCGTCCAGGCCCATGATCGCCACCATTCCGCTGGGGTTGGCTTCGGCGGCTTCCTGCATCGCGGCTCCGCGACGGACGACCAGCTTCAGGGCGTCGTCGAAACTCAGCATTCCCGCGGCATACAGGGCGGTATATTCGCCCAGGCTCAACCCGGCCAGGTAGTCCGGCTGGAGGCTGGGGGACATCATTTCGTTCATGCAGGCCAGCAAGGCCGCCGAAACGGTGAAAATGCAGGGCTGGGCGTGATCCGTGCGGGAAAGCTCCTCGTCGGGTCCGTTAAAGCACAGCTGCTTGATCGGAAGTCCCGAAACTTCCTCCGCCCGGTCGAACACCGTCCGTGCGGCTGGGAAGGTGTCGTAAACATCCTTACCCATACCCACGTACTGGGCGCCCTGTCCCGGAAACAGAAATGCGGATTCGGCCATGGTGTTCCTATCCAATTCCAACAACAAATCAGCCACGGATTACACGGATTTGTAAGAATTTCCCGGATTGTCTTTTTTCATAAAGAACATCCGTGTCATCCTTCTTCCATCCGTGAAATCCGTGGTGAATTACTCGGTATCCATAATCAATTTCGATTCGTTCCTCGACAAAGATTCACAGTTTGACCACCGCGCCGGCCCAGGTTAATCCCGCGCCGAAGGCGACCAGCATCACCGTCGAGCCCGGGCCGATGGTTCCGTTTTTGATCGCCTCGTCCATCGCCAGGGGAATCGACGCGCCGGAGGTGTTTCCATACCGGTCGATATTGACGTACACCTTGTCCATCGGGAAATCGTACTTGGAGGTGGCTGACTCGATGATCCGGATGTTCACCTGGTGGGGAATGACCAGGTCCACTTCGTCGACGGACAGGTTGCATTTTTCCATGCAGTCGCCGAGAAGCCATTGCATTTTCTCTACGGCGAATTTGTAGACGTCGCGGCCTCGCATTTTCACGAAATGCTGCTTGGCTTCGACGGTTTGGGCGCTGGTGGGCAGGCGCGTCCCTCCGGCGGGGACGTGGATATAGTCCCAGCCCTTTCCGTCGGCGTGCAGGACGGTGTATTGGACGCCCTTGTCGGGTTCCACCGTCGGTTGAAGCACCACCGCCCCGGCGCCGTCGCCGAAGAGGATGCAGCTGCCTCGATCCGTGAAATCGGCGAACCGGCTGAGGACGTCCACGCCGATCACGAGAATGTTTTTGTATCGCCCCGTTTCGATGAACTGCGATCCGATGCTCAGTGCGTAGATAAACCCGCTGCAGGCGGCCGAGACGTCCACCGCCGCCACGTCGATCGCCCCGATGGCCTCCTGCACGAAGCAGGCGGTCGCGGGGAAGGGCATTTCCGGGCTGATCGTCGCGCAGAGGATCAAATCGAGGTCCGTCGGGGCGACCCCGGCGTCGGCGAGGGCTTTTTGGGCCGCCTCGACGGCGAGGGTCGCGGTCGTGTCCCCCGGCTCGGTGATCCGGCGCTCCTTGATCCCCGTCCGTTGGGTGATCCACTCGTCGGACGTGTCGAGAAACGTCTCGAAGTCGTGATTCGTCATCACCTTCGAGGGAACGGCCGAGCCGAATCCTTTCATCGCGGCGCGCGGGGAACCTTCCATCCTCGATGTCCTACCTTCCCGTAAGTTGCTCGGTAATTTGTTGATTCACCCCGCGGTGGGCGAACTGAATCGCCTCCCGCACGGCGCTTTGGATACCACAATGCGTGCTGGCGCCGTGGCAGATAAACCAGATCCCGTCCACGCCCAGCAGCGGCGCCCCGCCGTACTGGTTGAAATCGTATTTCCGCGCCAACGCGCCCAGGGCTTCGTCCACGCGCGGCATCTGATCGGGAATCGCTTCAGCGAGTTGTTTGTGCAGTCCTTTAATCAGGCCGAAGCCCAAACCTTCCACCAGCTTGAGGACCACGTTTCCGACGAATCCCTCGCAGATCATCACGTCCATCACGTCGCGGAGCAGGTCGTTGCCTTCCACGTGCCCGATGAAATTCACGCGGGGATCGGCGCGAAGCAGTTCGGAGGATTTTTTCACCAGGCTGTTGCCCTTGGTCTCCTCCTCGCCGACGCTCAGCAGACCCACCCGCGGGGTTTCGATCCCGCAGACCGCCTTCATGTACACCGACGTCATCACGCCGTACTGGTACAGGTTGATCGGGCGGCAGTTCACGTTCGCGCCGCAGTCGCAGATCGCCAGCGGACCGGCGAACGTGGGCGCCAGGACGGAAATACCGGGTCGATGCACGCCCTTGAGGCGACGCAGGCCCATCTGGGCCGCCGCCACGCACGCGCCGGTGTTCCCGGCAGAGATGCAGGCATCCAGTTCGCCGTGACGATGCAGCGCGGTCATCACCGCGATGGAGCTTTTGGGCTTGGTGCGCAGGGCGTCCACGGGCGATTCGCCCATGCCGATCGCCTGTTCGGCGTGATAGACCTCGATCCCGTCGCAGCCGTCGTTCTCGCCGAGATGTTCACGAACCACATCTTCCCGGCCGACCAGGACGATCACGTCGCCGTTGGAGAGGTATTCGCGCGCCGCGACGGCGCCGGCGACGACCTCTTTGGGTCCGAAGTCGCCGCCCATGGCATCCAAGCCAATGCGCATAAGGTTATTTCTCCTGATCCACCTTCAGACTCAAACCCGGACGGACATATCCACAATTGTCGCAGGCGGCATGCGGGAGCTTCGGGGAATTGCAGCGGGGGCAATCCGCGTAATTCGCCGGCGCTTTGGCATGATGACTTCGACGACTTCGCGTCCGGGAACGACTTTGTTTCTTCTTGGGTAACATGATTGATTTCCTGTCCTTGCGCTTGGGAACGAATCGATGTCGTTTTCCGACAATCGATTCGCCCGATCGGAGCCCCGCGAACAGGGACTCCCTACGGCGAAAGATGAGGCAACCTAAATCCTTATTCCCATTTTGTCAAGGGAAATTCAGCGCGCGGGAATTCATTCCGCGGATTTTTTCCCGCCTCCCAAACGAAGTCCTCAAACCGACGGGATACGCGGAATGATCATTCGACTGTCGTCGCACGACTCCCGGCGCGACAGACAACGGCATGCTTTTTGTATCTATTTTAACAAAATAAACTTATGAAAAATTCGATCACAGCGTGAACCGAAAATCATCGATCACCGCTCCGGGCATGCGGCTGGAGTTGACGGAGCGGTGTTCGTATGTTTCGCTGCTGGGCAGGAAGTCGCGTCGTTCCGTCAGTGCGAGAAGATTCGTCCCCAGGGCGTTGAATACCGTCTCGTCGAAGCGCATCACGTTTAAGGGCGCGACGATCTTGCCTCCCTCCACCCAGAAGGTGGCGAAGCGCGTCATTCCCGTGATGCGCCCCGCCGGCATGTCGGAATAGTTCAGATACCAGAGCTGGTTCGCGTAGATTCCCTCGCCCAGCGTGGAAAGGATGTCGTCGTCGGCCAGACGCCCGGCGGCAAGATCGAGGGATTGCGGCGCTTCGGAACCGGCGCTGACGGGCTGGTTGTATTCCTTCGCGGAGCGGGGGGAAACGAGGCAATCGCCGTAGCGACCCGCGCGGATCAGTTCCACCGCGTCGGGTTTGACGAATCCCGCGGCGGTGAAATTCGGCGCGAGTCCCTCGCGGGTGTTTTCGGAGAGGTTCACGGATTCGTGCATCGTCGCGTCGGATTCGATCATCTTCAGCAGCGGGGTGGTTTTCGTGCGATGGCTCTTTACGCCGAATCCGCCCCAGGCGAGCAGTCCCACGAATTCCGCCAGCGCCGTCGGGGCTAGGTATACCCGATACGCGCCGGGGTCGATGGTCTTGGCCGGCTGGGCGAGGATCGCCAGTTGCTTCGTCGCGTCGTCCACCTTGCGGGCGAAATCCTCGTCGGACCACTCGAATCCGGCGAAGCCGGTTTTGACGGCCTTGTCGCCGGGGGCGTTCTTCGCATAAAAACACCACTCGAAATGGAAGCTGTGGGAGTCGAACCAGTTTCGCTGCCCCAGCGAGTTGGCGAACCCCGCGAACTGGCTGCCCTGGGCGAAGATGCCCACCAGGTCTTTCCCTTGACCGGCCTGGAGAATCGCCGCAAGACAATCTTCCGTCGAACCAAGACGATTATCACTGATCTGCTCGGTGTCGTTGACTTCCGTGGCGTAGAGCAGATACGGATCGGGCGGGGTCAGGGGCAGTTGCTCCCGCAGGTTCGTCAGCACCTCGTTCGCCCGCGCAAGGTCGTTGTCCTTTTGGCCGGTCAGAACGAAGGTTTCGGTCGCGTGGCGGTCGCCGTCGATGAGTTCCAGCGAGAGATACCGCTGCGTCACCGTACCGGCCTGCCGCACGAGGGATTTGTTGAAACGCGCGAAATCGCTGTCCTCCCCGGAGAGATTCATCAAGAGCACCTCCGAGCCGGCGCAACACCGGGTCAGTTCCTCCGCCAACGAATAAAAATAATCCCGCATGGTATATTCTTTCATCAAATTTCTGTCATCCTGAGCGGAGCGCAGCGGAGTCGAAGGATCTTACGGGTAGCTAGGCGTGAGGTCCTTCGACTCCGCTGCGCTCCGCTCAGGATGACAACATATATTTTTTCTATGCTACGCGCCGCCGAAGATGTCCACGTTGTCGAACAGGCACGCCGGTGACGCGTGTCCGACGCGGATGCACTGGTTCGGCTCGCCCTTGCCGCAGTACGGCGTGCCGAACACGCCCACGGTTTCCTTTTTGCCGACGGCTTTCAGGCTGCGCCAGAACGTCGCGCTTAAGCCTCGATAGTTCGGATTCTTCACCACCTTCGTCAGCTTGCCGTTTTCGATCAGCTCCGCGTACTCGCAGCCGAACTGGAACTTGTTGCGGCTGTCGTCGATGGACCAGCTTTTGTTGGTCTTCATGTACACGCCGCGCTCGACCTGCGCGATCATCTCCGCGAGCGTCGCGTCGCCCGGTTCGACGTTCAGGTTGGCCATCCTGTCGATCGGCGGACGATTCCAGCTGCACGCCCTTCCGTTGGCGACGCCCGGAATTCCGCCACGGGCCTGGCTGATCACGCCGCCCAACCCGCGCCGCAAAATGCCGTCTTGAATGACGAATTCCTTTTTCGCGGTTGCGCCTTCGTCGTCGTAGCCGTAGCTGGCGAACTGCTCCGGGCGGGTGGGGTCGAACGTCACGTTCAGTAATTTGGATCCGTATGGATAGGTTCCGAACATCTCCGGTGTCACGAAGCTCGTGCCGGCGTAGTTTCGCTCGTCGCCCAGAATCCGATCCAGTTCCAGCGGATGGCCTATGGATTCGTGAATCTGGAGCATCATCTGGTCGCTGGCGAGCAGCAGGGGCATGGTTCCGGTGGGGCAGTCGTCGGCCTGTAAGAGCGCGAGAGCTTCCTCCGCCAATTGCCGCGGGGCGTGCTTGAACTGGCACATTTCGAGCACTTCCATCCCTCCCTGCTTGCACTGGCCTCGCAGGCTGCCCAGCGTGCGGGTCTGCGTTTGACTTCCCTGGTTGGCGGTGACGCTCATCGCCGGGGCGAAATAGTTCATCTGCTGGCGGACGCATCCGCCGTTACCGGTGATGTACAGCGATTCCGCGTCGGTGTGCCAGAAGCTCGTTTCCCAGTCGACGATGCGGTCGTCGATTTTCAACCGGGCGGCAGCTTTGCGGAGCCGGTCGAATTTCTCGCCCAGCGAGACGCTTGCCCAGGGAATTTCCTCCGGGCCGACGTATTCGCCCTGGGGGGCGGGCATGGCGATGGCGCCGAAATCCGTCACGCCCTTCCGGGCCGTCATCGCCGCGAAACGTTTCGCCCGGCGGACCGCTTCGGTGAGTCCCGACGGCGTCAGGTCGCAGGTCGCGGCGTAGCCCAATCCGCCGTCGTGGCAGATCGTGACCATGACTCCGGCGTCGTCGTATCGGCGGACGGGTTCGGGCACGTTCTGGCGAACGGTCAGCAGTTCATCCCGGCTGCGCTGATAGCGCATCGAACAGAAATCCACCGCCGGGATGGCGGAACGTAACATGGCTTGCAGTGTTTCCGACATGACTCGCGCTTCCTTCCAGAGGGGGGATATTCTACGGTGGAACCGGGGAATTCTCAATGGAAGAAACCGACGGAACCTCCGTGTTTTGACCCGGTTCGCGAAGGGGCTGTTTTTATGGATTTATCACCGGCGTTTCCGGAAAAATTCCTGAAATAAATCTCCATTTTTCACAACACAAATCCGCGTTTGCCAGTACAATGTTTAGTGAGCTTATATGGAGTGTTTGTATCTGGAGGCCTTGCTTAGAGCCTTTTTCCCAATCGCAAGGTTTTTGCTTATTGTCTTCTTTTTGGCTTGTTTCCCATTGAGTTGCTCCGGCTTCATGACGTAGAGGACGGACAGAGGACAATTCAGCTCTTCCAGTGAGGATTGCCTTAGGAGGATTATCGATGCACGCCGTACAGAAATCCGCACCCACAGTGTCCCTTTTATGCCTTATCGTTCTGGTCAGCCAGGCCGGGGCGACAACCTACACGGGACAATTGACTTACAACACCGGACTGTTTGCCACCCAAAACTGGGCGGATCCCGCGACCACGCTGTCCTGGATTGTGACCGACGAAGAACCCGATCCGCTTTTACCGTCTTCCTTCTGCTGGAAGTATACCTACACGCTGAGCGTTCCGGAAAAAGGCATCAGCCACATGATCGTGGAAGCCTCGAACGGAGCTGATCCTTTCACGGACGACAATATTCGAGGCGTCTCCGGCATCACAGGCGTCGCGGCCGAAATCGAGGAGTATTCCTCGGAGGATCAAGGGAACTCCAATCCGCTGATGCCCGAACCGTTGTACGGAATTAAACTGGAAGGCTGGAGGGGCGATCCCACGCTCCTGAGCCTTTCGTTCTACAGCAACCGCGTTCCGGTCTGGGGCGACTTCTACGCCAAGGACGGGGTCAATAAGGATGAGAATAACGTAAAACATCCCGTCGTGTTGTACAACACCGGTTTTACCGCCCCCGATCCCTCAGGCCCGGCGGATAACGGTTCCCTGAACGGCCACCTTCTTGTGCCTGATACTCACACCGTACCCGAACCGGGATTTCTGACGCTGCTGGTCCTCGGCGGCCTGGGACTGCGGCGGAACAAACGCTGAACAGAAAAAGAATGGGAACCCTTATGGTTTCAGTTCCACGAAATGATTGATCTGAACTTCAGAACGAAACAATAGAAGCAAACAACCCCAAGGGATTCAACCTTGGGGTTGCATGTCACGGAGAGGGCGGGATTCGCTGCGCGGCGCCTTCGCTGCGCTACGGCGTCGAACCCGCGGAGCGTGCACCTACGGTGCCCGCGGCGGGTTCTTTTGGATTTCCATAGCAAACAACCCCAAAGGTTTCCACCTTGGGGTTGCATGGTACGGAGAGGGCGGGATTCGAACCCGCGGTACCCGAAGGTACACCGGTTTTCGAGACCGGCCCATTCAGCCGCTCTGGCACCTCTCCACGCGAAAAAGACCCCGCGAACCAATATCTCCTTCGCGTGAGGTACTTTATCGCCCCTTCCCCCCAAGGTCAAGCCTCTTTGGCGGGAACCGAACCGCGTCAAATTCCAAAGGCGATTTTCGGAACACCGCGGACCTCTTCCGTCCCGCGAGTTTCTCCGGGGAATGGCGGAACCGTCGTTTACATCGGAGGCCGGTTACGCATACAATGTCGCCGATGGAACTAAGCGTACCCCTGGAACAACCCGACCGGGCCCGAACGTTGTTCGGTTCGGGCGACCGGCATCTGCGGATGATCCGCGAGGCGATGGACGTGCAGATTTTCGCGCGCGGCGGACAGGTGAAACTCACCGGGGCCGCCCCAAACGTCTCCCACGCCGCGTCGGTGCTCGAAGAACTGCAACGCCGCCTGCGCCAAAACCAGGACATCACCCCGCAGGTCGTCGCCGACGCCATCGGCGCCGCGGCGGTCCGGTCCGACGCGCAGACGTCCTCGGCGATGGACGTCTACGTCGGCGGGCAGCTCGTGAAACCCAAAACGCCCGGCCAGGAACAATACGTGCGGGATATGCGGACGCACGACCTGGTGTTCTGCACCGGTCCGGCGGGAACGGGCAAAACCTACCTCGCGGTGGCGATGGCGGTGAACATGCTCAAGCATCACCAGGCCAAGCGACTCGTTCTCGCCCGTCCTGCCGTCGAGGCGGGGGAGAAACTCGGCTTCCTGCCCGGCGACATGCAGGCCAAGGTGAACCCCTACCTGAGGCCTTTGTTCGACGCCCTGCACGACATGATGGAATTCGACCAGATCCGCCGTTTCATGGTCAACGACCTGATCGAGGTGATCCCGCTGGCGTTCATGCGCGGGCGCACCCTGAACGAAAGCGTCATCATCCTCGACGAAGCCCAGAACACCACCCCGGGACAGATGCTGATGTTCTTGACGCGCATGGGAAACGGATCGAAAATGATCGTCACCGGCGACGACAGTCAGGTGGACCTGGAAGACGGAGTCGCCAGCGGATTGCAGGACGCCACCCGACGGCTGCGCGGGATCAAGGGTCTGGCGATGGTGCGCCTGGAAAAAACGGACATCGTTCGACACCGACTTGTACAAAATATCGTCGAAGCCTATTCCGATGGACAACAAGAGCAGTAGGGGCGCTCGTTCGACGGGTTGATTCCGAGACACGACGGCAAATTGATCTATGGCCTTATTCAAAAAGAAATTACGACAACGACGGCTGGAGACGCGACGCGGTCCGACGGAGCAAGAACCGCTGTTGATTCGGTGGATTCGTCGTCCCGGCGTGCTTGGGTCGATGGCGATCGCGACGGGATTTTTCCTGGTCGCCACGCTGCTGGACGTTTGGCCCGTCGATCCGCTGCGGTATCGCCAGGGGCAGTACGTTCCCTCGGACATCACCGCCCGGGTGGATTTTCGCGTGCTCTCCCCGGAAATGTTCGACGAAGCCAGGCGTCTTGCCGACAGCACCACCCCGGAAACTTTCCGCCTGAACACCGCCCTGCTGGATGATATCCTCGCGTCCCTGGAGAAAATTCCTTCCCGCCTGGAGGCCGCCAAAACTCTGGATAAGGTGGACCCCGCGTTGCGCCGGGAGATGGGATTGTATCCTCCTCCCGCGGAACCGGCGAAGGAAGCCCAAGGCGACTCCGCGGATGCCCCCCCCCCGCCGCCGCCCGGAAAGGAAGACCAGGCCGCCTTCGCCGACTGGGTTTCGCTGAGCAAACCGGAGAATCGTCCCAAATTCGACGAGTGGTGCAAAGGACTCCGCGAAGACCTGACCCGCTGTTACATCGTTCGTCCCGACCGGGCGTCGGAGCAACAGCGGCGTTCCGCCGACCGCGTGCTGTTGACGGACGGACAGGCGGTCGTCGAACAGAAAGTCGTCGATCTCGTCGCGGACAACGAAACGAAAAAGGTGCGACGGTTGCTGATGGCCGGCGTGGACCGTTTCCCGCTTCCGATCCGCCACAATATCGAAACCTTCCTGCTGGCGAAGATCCGGGACAAGGGAATTTACCTCTACGACGCGGAAACCTCGAAAAAGGATCGCGCCCAGGCGGTGCAGGAGGTCATCCAGACCCCGCCGGATTCCTGCTATCGTCATTACACGGAAGACCAGGTGCTCGCGAGGAACACGGAAAATCTTATCAGCCTGGAAACCGAAGCGGGCCTGGACTTAACCCAGGGCGGGCTGAGCGAGGAGGAACTCAAGCTCCTCCAGGCCGAGCACGCGGAATATCTGCAATACGAACGATCCGTCAGTCCCCCGCGTCGCTGGTTCCGCCTGGCGGGACGCACGGCGATCGTGCTGCTGCTGAGCATCGTCCTGTGCGTGTACGTGCAGCATTATCAGCATTTCCTGGTGGAAGAGAATTGGCGAGGGTTGAAGCTGGCGGTGCTGCTGTTGGCGATGCTGGCGTTGAGCAAGCTGCTGAGCCTGCTGCCCTGGGCCAATCCCCACACCGCGCTGCTGCCGGTGTGCATCGGGGCGATCGTGCTGACGGTCGCGTACGATCAGCGGTTCGCCCTGGCGGTCGGGGCGATCCTGTCCGCGTTCGTGGTGTTCCAGATTCGCGGGAGCGTGAACATGCTGATCGTGCTGATCGGCGCGCAGATGCTGTGCGTCTTCCAGCTCCGCGAGGTGCGCACGCGCAGCAAGCTGGTCGTCGCGTCGGCGATCTCGGCGGCGGTTATTTTCTTGGTTGTCTGGGCGCTGTCGATCCAGACCGGCGCGCCCTGGCGCTTCGCTCTGCAGAACAGCGGCTGGGCTGCCGCGATGGTGCTGCTGGCGGGGTTGATCGTCCAGTCGCTTCTCCCGGCCATCGAGAAATTCTTCAACGTCGCCACGGGAAGCACGCTGCTGGAATGGTGCGACGCGTCCAAACCGCTCTTGAAGCGCCTCGCGACGGAATCCCCGGGCACGTACAACCATTCGCTGCAACTCGGGGCGATGTGCGAAGCGGCGGCCGACACCATCGGCGCGCGGGGTCTGCTCGCGCGCGTCGGGGCGTACTACCACGACATCGGGAAAATCAACAAGCCCGATTATTTCGCGGAAAACCAGTCGGCGGGACAGAACAAGCACGACAAGCTCTCCCCCGCGATGAGCCTGCTGATTATCATCAATCACGTCAAGGACGGCATGGAGATGGCCCGTCGGTACGGCCTGCCGGCGCTGCTGCGCGGGTTCATCACCACGCATCACGGCACGACGCTGGTGCGGTATTTTTATCACTCGGCCGCCAAGCAGAGCGAAGGCGCCAAGGGGCCGGCGCCCGACGAGAGTCAGTATCGCTATCCCGGTCCGAAACCGCACCTGAAGGAAGAAGCGATCCTCATGCTCGCCGACGGCGCGGAGTCGTCCGTCCGGGCGCTGTCGGAACCCACCCCCACCAGTATCCGAACGCAGGTGCACCGGATCGTCACCGAGCGGCTGGAGGACGGGCAGTTCGACGAGTGCGACCTGACGCTCCGGGAAGTTCACCAGATCGAGGAATCCCTCGTGAAAAGCCTCTGCGGTATCTACCACGCCCGTATCGCCTATCCCAAGGATGAACGCGAGGGCAAAAACGGCAAGAAACACGCCGCCGAAGAGGAAAAATCCGAAGACCATTACACATCGGAAGATACGAAAGAAGAATCCTCGGAAGCAAAAACGTCCTGAATTTCTCACGCCCGATCCGGTCGAAAATTCGCCTCCCCTTCATTTGAATCCTATACTGTGATTACCTGAAGACGGTGAAGAATCCGGAGGCGGTTTCGTTCAGTGTTTCCCCTTTTTCCACGCACGGAGGTGGTGTGTCCGTACCCGCGGAATGATTCTCCAGGCCGCTTTCAGGTTTGGTTCGCTCCGGAGAGGAAGCGAGAGTTGCTGTAATGTCGCCAACCCGTCATGGACACAGGAGTCATCAAGAGAGGGATATGGACATGAAGAAAGCGGCTGGTTTCGGATCGATCCTCCTGGCGCTGGTGTTCAGCGCGGAGACAACGCGGGGTGATACCATTGTTCTCAACGGTTCGCCGCAAGGGACGCGGTATCGATTGTTCGATATGTTCGGGGGGACCTGGCAGGACGCGGAGAAATCCTCGGACAACACCGAGGACGACATGATGTGCTGGGCGGCCCAGGCGTCCAACCTCCTTGCCTGGACGGGATTCGGCGACGTCGCCGGAATGACCACCACGGATCAGATGTTCCAATACTTCCAGGATCACTGGACGGACAAGAGCGGAAATTCCTGGTACGGGCTGGACTGGTGGTTCGACGGCACGAACGACGGGCCGGGCGGTTCCACCTGGTCGCAGGTGGATGTCCCCGGCGGGGGATTCTTCCTCGACAAGGACATCGCGGACTACCGTCACTGGTCGGCTGACAAAGAAGCGGCCATGGAAACGGTGGATTCGTATATCACCGCCGGATGGGCGACGGGGCTGAGCATTCTCGCCGACGGCGGATTGCACGCGATCACGTGCTGGGGTTTCAACGTCAACCCCGACGATCCGACGGACTATTACGGAATCTGGATCACGGATTCCGACGACGACAAGGACGGGCCTGGCGAACGCCCCGACGCATTGTGCTACTACGAAGTCAGCCTGCACGACGACGCCTGGTACCTGCAAGGATACGACGGCGGCGACGACTGGTGCATCCGCGAAGTGATCGGCATGGAATCCGTGCCCGAGCCGATTTCCCTGTACGTGCTGCTCTTGGGCGGAACGACCCTGCTGCGGAGACGAAGATAACCCGCGACAAAGAAATTACCCCCGATATAATAACTCCCGGCCCTGCCACTTCAGTGGCAGGGTCTTATTTTTCGCGAGATTCCTCCCTGCCACTGAAGTGGCAGGGCCTGGAGTTTGGCGGTTTGAGGGATTTTGACCGTTTTGTGGCGGGGGATTTCGGGGCTGGGGCGAATTTTTCTTGTCGGATCTC
>JAFGJE010000202.1 GCA_016929245.1 Phycisphaerae bacterium | reverse complement strand
CCGACAAGAAAAATTCGCCCCAGCCCCGAAATCCCCCGCCACAAAACGGTCAAAATCCCTCAAACCGCCAAACTCCAGCGCGTGCAACATAGTTGCACGCCCTACAAAAAACACGTCTGAGGTGTTTCCATGACTCTTCTCAGTTTGGTTTCCGATTTGACGAGTTTTGGCGCCGCGGGGTTGATGGGGGCGATGTGGCTTTGCGAGCGTAAGCTGAATCGTTCGCGCGAGCAGCAGCTTACCGAGGCCCATCAGCGGATTCAGCGCGACGAGGAAAAACTCGCTTGCCTGACGGACGTGATCGACAAGAACACGGCCGCCCTCGTGCGGTTCGTTGAACATCAGAAAGAACAAACCCGCATACTCCACGAACTGAAGGAGGAACTACGCCATGCACGCATTTCGTAAACAACTTGTGTTGTCGTTGCTGTTAATCCTGCCCGGCTGCGCCACGCCGACGGCGACGGTCGAGTTGATCGGCGTCGCGAAGAAAACACTCGCTTCGGCGAGCCAGGTGCGGCAGAACTCTCACGAGCGGATCGTTCAGCAGTACCAGGCCCAGCAGAAAGCGCTGGACGCCGCGTTTGACGCCGACGTGCGCCTGGTAGCCGCCGGGGAACTCAAGAACGCCGACGGCGAACCGATTCCGCTGTCCGCCGACTGGATCGTCGCGGCGCGAAAGGGATACTCCGCCGCGCGCGACCTGCTTTCGGAGCAGATCCAAACCGAACAGGCCGCCCATACCGTCGAGCAGGACAATCTCGCCGCGGCAGCGGAGGCGCTCCGGATGGCCGAGGAACTGACGATCCTCCAGTGGAACGTCTCCGAACGAATCAAACAACAATTCCTTAAACTCACCAAGCAAAAGGAGGCCGACCATGGCGAATGAAATTGTGGAAAGCACCATCCAGCGGGCCGTTCAGCAGGCCTACGCCGACTGGGCCGTCGAGCACCCGAACCTCTCGGCCGTCATCGACCAGATCGTCGTCACCGAGCGCTCGGCCGAGCGCCTGCGCGAGACGGACGAATACCAGCAAGCCGTCGCGGCCTTCCACACCAGCCGCAACGAACTTGACCTGTTCCGGCAATTGCTCAACCTCGCCGGACCGATTGTGCAGCAGTTGCTTGGATGAAAGAACTCACAAAGGCCACAAAGATCACGAAGATCACAAAGGCATTTCTTTATGCCTTTTTCCTTCGTGCTCTTCGTGATCTTGGTGATCTTCGTGATATACATGCTTTTATAGAAGGAGAAATCTTATGCGATCTTTTTTAGAGAGAATCTCGTCCCGGAAATTCCTGACGGCGTTGGCGGTGCAGGCGGCGGCCGTCGCGGCGCTGTTCTGGCCGGACCAGGCGGAGGTGTATCAAACCGCCGCCGTCCGCATCGCCGCGCTGGCAACGATGCTGCTGGCGGCGCTGGGATACGGAAAAATCGAAGCCGCCATCGACGCCGAAAAAAACACGCCGGAAGAAGAATCGTAATTCCGAACTGTTGTGCGGAGAAATGCAATAACGCAAAAAAGGCAGGGGTATCCAACACGAATACCACCTGCCTTTTCATTTTTTAAGGTTCTTCCGGGGTAAAACTTTGTTTGTGAAGAGAGGCCAAAGGCGATGTAGGGGTGCTACCCTAATCTGTTGTTGTCAATAGCTGCTTTTTGCAGAAAAACCAGAGATAATAGCTTTTTCCCTCGTGAATTTACGGTTTTTTGTTGACAGAATCGGATTCGGGTTTACCATAATTGATTAAGGACGGGCGGGAAGAATGGTTTTTCTCTCGCTCATGGGGTGTATCTGCTGCTCACCCGCTTGCTTTGCTTACGTTTGGAACGGAGGCCGATGTTTCCCGGAAGCTTGGCGCTGATGTTCTTTTTCAGGCTTGGCGCGTCGAATCCTGAACGCGAAATCCATTACGGTAATATCGCCAATACGGCGTTTGAGATAGAGAGCCGTGGAGTTTTCCGGAACCAGGAAGAATCAAAGGAAGATGGTAAAACACTTTTAGAAGGAGAAAACAATGCAAAAGACGATTACCCTTTCACTCGTATGTATCGCGGTATTGACGGTTTCCGCGGCGGCGGATCCGTTACCGGGCCAAATCCAGAAATTTGAACAATTGCCCATGATCAACACGCTGATCGAAGGCACGCCCTACTACGGACACGATGAGTTGAGCACCGCCTGGAAATTACCGGAGGAAACCGAATACGCCGGCGTGTTCATGGCCGACGATTTCGCCGACCCCTTCGACACCCCCGTGTTGCATATTACCTGGTGGGGTTCTTATATGAACAACGTGCCCAGCGAAATGGTCAACCAGTTCATGATCGTGTTTGAGAATGACGTTCCGGTGAACGCTCCCGGAAACGAGAAGGGATTCAGCTATCCCGACCCGATCGGTTATCAGGCCCAGGTGGTCACGCGTGGCATGCTGGCTCCGGGTTCGGGGACATTCACGGAAACGTTGATTCCGGGCAGCAATCCCGACGAACCCGTGTACATGTACAACGCGGAACTGGCCTGTCCCTTCGCGCAACAGCCCGATACGGTGTACTGGCTGAAGATCGTCGCGCTGGTCGACGCCCTTCCGGGAAATCCGGAACACCTTCAGTGGGGATGGCATAACCGGGATTACACGATCCAGGATCCCTACGCCAGCGTCCCCCCCAATGTGGTTCCGGGGGAATATCTGGACGGCACGCTCCCGTGCGGAACGGAAATCTGGCATTTCCAGGACGACGCCGTGACCGGTACCGTGACCAACATCGCCATTCTGGGACCCAATCCCTGCGATGTCCACCAAGACCAGAATCCGGATAATTACATGGAGTGTTATTACGTGGATGAAGTGGACGGCCCGGACGGCATCGGCACGCACTCGAAAGACCTGGCCTTCGTGCTGTACACACCCGAGCCGGCGACGATATCGTTGATGGTGATCGGCGCCGCGGCCATGCTTCGCCGGCGAAAACGATCCTAAGCAGCAACCAAAACGTTATATCCATAGAACGTTTTGTGTCGCTCCAATAGGTTAAAAAAGAGAAGGGCGAAAGGCGGGTTTTCGTCGCTGGAAGTTTTTTGCATTCAAAGAACTTCCAACGACGTTACCCGTCTTCTTTTTTTGCCGTCCGTCGTTTTTTCCGCGCCACCGTCGTTACATTCGCGCGCAAAACGGCAGGCTGAATTGACGGATGAACATGTGTCGACGGATTGTACGCCGGCTTCGTGCTGTAGTAATAATGGAATCACATTTATCACTTTCACGGAAAAAAGTGCTCTAACCATCCTCCCACCCGAAATAAAACAAGGTTTTTATGGTAGTCATAATCCCCAAGCAAGAATATCAATCCTTCCTTCATGTACTTCGACTACCGACGACCAATTACGTCGATTTTCCCGCCATCGCCAGCGCTTCGGCGAGGTTGACTTTTCCTTCATAGAGCGCCTTGCCGAGGATGACTCCTTCGCAGCCGATTCGGCTGCACTGCCGGATGTCTTCCAGCGACGCCACGCCGCCGGAGGCGATGACCGGCACGTCGGTGGCGCGGATGAGGTTTTTCGTGGCCTCGATGTTCACCCCCCGCAACATGCCGTCCCGCGCGATGTCGGTGTAGACGATCGCGCCCAGGCCCGTGCCGTTGACGCGCGCGGCGAATTCCTCAGCCGTCTGTTCGAGCTGCTCCGTCCAACCCTCGGCGGCCAGCTTCCCGTCACGGGCGTCGAGGCCCAGGGCGAGTTTCTCGTTCGGCACGGCCGGGTCGTTCAGCAGGCCTTCAAACCAGTCCCGGTGTTTCATGGCCGCCGATCCGACCACCAGGCGCGAGACGCCCAGTTCCAGCAGGCGTTCGACGCGATCGGTGTCGCGGATGCCGCCGCCGTTTTGCACCTTCACGCCGGCGGCGCTTGCTTTGGCGCAAATCGCCCGCAGCGCGTCGGTGTTGGTCAGTTCACCGGACCGTGCGGCGTCCAGGTCCACCACGTGAATCCACTTCGCGCCGGCGTCGATGAACTGCTGGGCCATCGCGGCGGGGTCGTCGGCGTACGTCGTCTGCCGGTCGTAATCGCCCTGCAACAGGCGAACCACGTTTCCCTCACGCAAATCAATGGCGGGTAAGATGTCCATACTATGTTCAACTCCGGTTTGTCTTACTCCTCTCCCTCAGGGAGAGGTCGGCCTGAAAGGCCGGGTGAGGGTTTTCTTTCTTACTGACTACTGGCTACCGACTCCTGACTACACTCCGCGAGAGCCCCCTCCCTGCCCTCCCCCGCGGGGGGAGGGGTTCCGCTGCCGGCTTCCTGCTCCCCGCTGCCCATATACTTACATCTCCACGAAATTTTTGAGCATGCGCAGGCCGACGGCCTGGCTTTTCTCGGGGTGGAACTGCGTGGCGAACACGTTGTCGGACCAGACGGCCGACGGGAAGGAATATCCGTAGTCCGTCACGGCGGCTATGTCCGAATCGTTGATGCACACCGCGTGGTAGCTGTGGACGAAGTAGACGTGCGATCCGTTTTCCACGCCGGCGAACAGGGGGCATTCGGGTTTGCACTGGATCTGGTTCCAGCCCATGTGGGGCACCTTGAGAGTCTGGCCGGTGATGGAGGGATTAAACTCGAACCGCACGACCTTGCCCGGCAGGACGCCCAGGCCCGTGTATTCGCCGTCTTCGTAGGACACGTCGAACAGAAGCTGGAAGCCCAGGCAGATGCCCAGGAACGAGCGGCCTTGCCGGATCGCCTGCAGAACCGCCTGGTCCAGGCCGGTCGTTCGCAGGCGTTCGATCGCGTCGGCGAACGCGCCCACGCCGGGCAGGACGACCTTCTCCGCCGCCGCCACGTCCGCCGGCGCCGAGACGATTTCGGCCCGTCCTCCCACGTGCTCGAGCGCCTTTTGCACGCTGCGAAGGTTGCCCATTCCATAATCCACGACGGCGATCATGCGGATGTCCTTTCGGAGAGCGATACTCTCAATCTTCGAGCAATGTCATCTCCTTAGGAGCCCCAAGGGCCTGAGCGAAGGCCTGTTAGGCCGAAGTCGAAGAACCTTACGTACTCGATGGCGTAAGGTCCTTCGACTTCGCTGCGCTTCGCTCAGGATGACAATCTGAATATCGCGTCAGTTCATCTTCACGACGAAGATTTCCACGCGGCGGTTTTTCTTTTTCCCGTCCCGGGATTTGTTGTCGGACACGAAATGCGTCGCGCCCATGGCGATGGTTTCGATCTCCTGCGCGGGGACGCCCCGGCTGATGAGATAGCGCGTCACCGCCATCGCGCGGTTGGCGGACAGGTCGAGATTGTCCTTCCAGAGATTCTTCGTCTTCTTGATCGGGTCGCTGTCGGTGTATCCGTACACGCGAATCGGAAGCCCGCGGTACTGTCCCTGCAGGTCGCGGACGATCGGGTCCAGCGCCCGTTGCCCGTCCGAGGTCAGCGTCGCCCGTCCGGAGGCGAACAGCAGATCGCTTCCCACGGCGATCTTGTCGCCGAAGGTCGTGCGCTGCCAACCGGACGCGGTCGGACCGCCGGTGTCCTTCCGCGCCCGCAGCTGGGCGAGTTCCTCGTTCTTGGTCGCCAGTTGCTGATCCTTCATGTCGCAATCGGATTTGTATTGCGCGTTTTGCCGCTCCAGCTCGATGATCTGGTCGCGGCAGTTCTTGTTTTCTTCCATGAGGGCTTCGTTCTTGTTCTGCAGGGCGAGAATCTGTTCGCGTTCGTTACAGCCGCCCGCCAGCAGCGCCAGTCCGACGGCGCCCAACACCAACATTCCTTGCATCGTACCGCGTTTCATTGCCGTCTCCTTAACCTTGATTTCCGGTTCGCCACGCGATCCTTCCGACTCCGGCGCGACGGATTATACCGTCCGGGTCGCCGCGTGAACAGGGTGCCGTGGCGGAGTTTTTCCGTTCATTCTCACGAAGTTTCCTTCGGGGGTTGCTTCGCCGTTTGGTTTTTTTCGATCTTCTCCACGCGCTGCAGGCTCGCCTGAAGCCGTCCGATCCGCAGGTCCTTCACGCCACGCAGCAGCAGTTTGAACACGAAAATCGCCGCCATGCCCACGGCCGCGGAAATGATCATCACCAGGCTCATGTTGGCCTGCATGTTTTTCGCGAACCACCACAGCGCGCCCTCATTTCGGGCGTTACTCAAAACCAGCAGGATTCCAAGGATGAAGTACAGCCCGCTCAGCAGGATCAGCACCTGGCCTTTGAACATTCTGAAATTCATGTCTCACGCGCCCTTTCCGGAAGACAAACGTATGGGTATCGGGACTATTGCACCATCGGGGCGGCTGTCTGGCAAGGTTTTTCTTTGGGAATGTCCCGCGGGTGTGCGAGGATAAATCATGGCGGCCTCAGGCGGCGGCTTTTTCTTGTGTCCAGTAGGTTCGCCACAGGCCGCTGTGATAGATG
>JAFGJE010000201.1 GCA_016929245.1 Phycisphaerae bacterium | reverse complement strand
TCCTAAAAAGAGTAACCAACAACTACTGCAAGTCACTGTAAACAAAAGAATAACCGAGCGCCAGAAAAAATTCTCACACACTTCCCCGTCGGCGGTTCGACGGACACCCCCCGGTTCCGAGCCCATGGGAGGGAATTCCGCGCTATTTCGCCGGTTTGGATTGTCCGTAATAGGCGTCCGGGCCGTGCTTTCGGAGAAAATGCTTCTCCAGCAGTTCGCGGGAAATCGGCTTGGCGTCCGGGTCAATCCGCAGGGTCTGAACGGCCATCCGGGCGACCTGTTCCAGCGTGACGGCGGCAGTGACGGCCTGCTCAGGTCCGGCGCCCCAGGCGAAAGGCCCGTGTTCGGCGACCAGCACGGCTGGGATTTGACCCGGATTCAGCGCCCGGAAGCGCTCGGCGATCACCTTGCCGGTGTTGGCTTCGTAGTCTTCGGCGATTTCCTCAGGCCGCAACGGCCGGGTGCAGGGAATCGGCCCGTGGCAGAAATCCGCGTGGGTCGTCCCGAAACAGGGAATTTCCCGCCGCGCCTGCGCCCAGGCGGCGGCGCAGAGGCTGTGGGCGTGGACGATCCCGCCGATCTCCGCGAACGCGCGGTACAACTCCAGGTGCGTGGGGGTGTCGCTGCTGGGATTCAATTTCCCCTCCAGCACCTCACCGGTATCGAGCGACACGACGACCATGTGCTCGGGTTTCATGTCGTCATACGGCACGCCGGAGGGTTTGATGACCATCTTTCCCCCGGCCCGGTCCACACCGCTGACATTCCCCCACGTCTGGATCACCAATCCCTCCGCCGCCAGACGCAGGTTGGCTTGACAGACCCGTTGTTTCAATTCCTCGATCATGATGATAGGCATTATGACGTCAATGATCCCTTTCCGCAATCCGGGTTTTTGGGAAGAATTCGCCCAATACAACGTGACCATTTTCGACATCTTCGTAAAATGGTCACGACCATTTTACGATTTCCTTCTCGAAAGATTCCCCTCGGAAATGCCCTAGCGTCTGTTTCCGCTAATGGAAAATGCGTACAATAGTCGGCTATGACGTTCAGCGATGTGATTCCGAAATACCGGTGGGGGGTGCTGGGGTTGTGGGTGCTGCTGGCGGCGGGACTGATCGTCCTGACCCCCCAGGGCGACCCCGGCAAAAACGAGGTGGAGAGTTTCCTGCCCGCCGACGCGCCGTTTCGCGTGGCTTCGACGCGCCTGGCGAACTATTTCCCCCGCCAGCACGGGCTCAGCCAGGCCGTCGTGTTCTTCGAGCGGACCGACGGAAAACTCACCCTCGACGACCAGGCCTACATCAACGGAGTGGCGTTGAAATTCCTCCAACCCTCCGACGGCGACCTGCCGCCGCGCGATCTGTACTCGCTGAGTCTCTTTTCACCGGGGATGATCGACGCGGCGTTCACCGCCGCCCGGGCGGCCGACATGGTCGGCGACCTTCGCGGTTCGCTTCGCAGCGCGATTCAGGGAAAAAATATCCTTTCCTCCGCGACGCTGAACTCGCCGCCGAATCCGCTGATCACCCCCGCCGGTCCCAACGGGCAGGCCGCCATCGTCCGCGTGAACATCCCGTCGGACTTCATCACCCACCGCACGACGCGGGTGGTCAAACATCTTCGCAAGGTGCTGGCGCAGAATTCTCCCCCGGCGGGCTTGCGCGTCTCGGTGACGGGGTCAGCCGGCTACGGGCACGATTATTCCCTGTTCGTCCACGACAGCCACGACCGCACGATCGTCGCGACGCTGATCGCGGTGGTGCTGATTCTGCTGCTGGTGTACCGGGCGCCCGCGGCGGCCTTCGTCCCGCTGGCGGCGATCAGCCTGGCGGCCGTCGTGGTCGTGATGGGGATCGACATCGCCCAGAACGCCGGCGTCGCCATCGGGATCGCCGAGCGCATCTTCGTGTTCGTGCTGATGTACGGCGCGGGAATCGACTATTCCCTTCTGTACCTCAGCCGGTACCGGGAATTCCTCTCCGCGGACCTGAACCCCTCCGACGCGACCCGCCACGCCCTTCGCGCGACGCTCCCGGCCATCGTCGCGTCGGCCGCCACCGACGCGGTGGGAATTTTCATGCTCGTGTTCTGCCGGTTCGTCATTTTCCAGACGACGGGTCCAGCCGTGGCGGCCTCCCTGCTGGTGGCGCTGCTGGCGTCGATCACGCTGGTGCCCGCGCTGGCGCGAATTTTCGGGCGACGGCTCTACTGGCCTCGACGCCTGACGCCGATTTCCGCGGAAGATCAATGCGCCCCGCAATCGCACCGCGTCTGGGCGCTCCTGGCGAAGACGGTCACGCGAAAACCAGGAATTATCCTCGCGGTGATGCTCCTCGTGCTGGCGATTCCCGCCTCCCGGGCGCTGAAAATTCACTGGGTGTACGACGCCCTGGCGGGCATCGAAAGCACCTGGACCGACGCGACGGATCAGCCGACCACTCCCGAACATGGGGTCGGAAACGCCGCTGCCGGCATCGAAACGGCTGTCCGCCACGTGCCCGTCGGCGAGATCGCGCCGGTGACGATTCTGATTGAAACCACCCAGCCGCTTCCCGCGAACCAATGGATATCGCTCAGCCGTAAACTCACCGACGCGCTGGGGACGCTGCCGGGCGTGCAGAACATCCGCTCCCTCACCCAACCGCTGGGCAAGGACTACACTCCCCCCAAAGGCAGCCGAACGGAACTGACCGTCCAGACGTTCGCCCGGTCGGAATACATCGGCAATCACGGCCATGCCATGCGGCTGGAGGCGGTGATGGGGATGCACACGATGAGCGACGCTGCCATGACGCTCGCGGAGACCCTTCGTCGAACGGCGCGGGACGTCCTCGACAACTCCGACGTGCAAGGACAGGTTTACCTTTCCGGCGCGACGGCGCAGATGAATGAAATCCGCGCCGTCACGCAACGGGATTTTTACCTGGTGGTCGTGCTGGTGCTGGGGGTGATCTTCCTGATCGTCCTGCTGCTGTTGCGCGACTGGCTGCTGACGGCGTTCATGGTCGGCGCGATCGGCGTGAGTTACTTGGCGACGCTGGGACTCTGCTCGTGGGTCTTTTCGGCGATGTGGGGCCTGGCGGGCATGGACTGGAAGGTGCAGATTTTCCTGTTCGTCGTGATGGCCGCCGTCGGGGTGGACTATAACATTTTCCTGGCGGCCCGGTTGTCCCAGGAGGCGCGGAATCATCCGCCGATCGAGGCGATCCAACGGGCCGTCATCGCCACCGGACCGGTCATCAGTTCCTGCGGATTGATTATGGCCGCCACGCTGGGGTCGCTGATGGTCGGACAGGTGGAACTGCTCCGCCAACTGGGATTCGCGATGGGACTGGGAATGCTGATGGACACCTTCGTGATCCGCACGCTGCTGCTGCCGTCCTTCGCGGCGCTGCTGCGACGCACGGGACAAAGCAAACGTCTGGCGGGGTGAGGAAATCCTTCTTCCGGGGAACGATTCGCGGGAGATCGTTGCATCGCGGTCATTACACCACGACCGATACACGAAAAAAACACCGAACGCCCGTCGAATAGGCGTCCGGTGTTCTTATTGTACATCCGTTGATTTGATTACAGGCCCGGGAACAATTCTTCCAGGAGCCGATCGACCGTCGCGTCGATCCGTTCCGGGGTTTCAAACGTCCCGGCGGCAATCTCTTCCTTCACCCGCTGCACCAGGTCCGCGCGAATCCCTTCCGGGCCGTGCAGCTTCGCCGCGAGCATTCCGGCGGTGGATATTTCCACCGTGTCCGAAACGTTCGTCGCCTGCGAAGCGGCGGCCTTGGGTTTCATCGAACCTACAGGACCGATCCCCTGCGTGGTATTCGGCGGGTGAACGCGAAATATGTTCGCCATGATAATCCTCTTTTCCCAGCCCGCGGGACACTACCGCAGGTTTTTGTTCCGGGGCGCTCGTGAGTGTTTCCAAGAAACCGTTCTCCTCCACTCACAGTGTCCTTAGCCCCTGGTATCCATTTCATGGGCTTTACCGACTACCCCGATTCCAATTACATAGCCGGCATTCGTTCATCCGTAATAGATATCGACAATATCCACCTATATTCTTAAGCCATTATGACTATTCTGATTATTTATAAGATTATTTCAATAAAGAACTAACAGGCCGAAAAAAAAATCTTGCACTTTTTTTCCTTTTATCGGACGTAAATTTTCCCCCCGAGCGCCATTTACTTCTCCTATCTTCTCCAGTTTGACACATGTCCTTCAAAAGCAGGGCCGATAACGAAAATGGAAACACCATGCCGATGAGATGACTATTCTCCTTTTTCTATTCATGATTCTGTTGACGAAAGAATGCCTGATTAGTAATATAATATTACTATAATAATCTGTTTGAATTTTCTTTTTTGTAACAACCCTGAAATAAGAAGATTATAATTTCGTCTTGGAGACGCTTTCATGATTCGTTCATGGTTAGATGCGCTGGTTGGTCGATGCGCCCCCGATCCGGTTGTGGAAATTCGCGTGGTGCAACAGGGGTGGGGAACCGTGCAGTCCAACCGGTCGATTCTGCCAGGCCCGCTTCGGCTGACGGGGAAAGAATACCAGGAAGGCCTGGGGACGCATTGTCCGAGCGAACTGCTGGTTCGTACCACCCAGCCGATGCGGCGGTTCCAGGCGCTGGTGGGGGTGGACGATAATTTTCTCACCCAACCGGCGGGGCGACGGATGGTGTTTTCCGTCCTGGCCGACGGGAAAGTTTTCTGGACCAGCCCGGAACGGGGCGTCGAAGACGCGCCGGTGGAAGTGGACGTCGATCTAAAAGGCCGACGGGAATTCACGCTGAAAGTCGTCGAAATCAACGGGCAGCATCACGCCGCGCATGCCGATTGGGTGCGGGCGCGGGCCGTCCTGGACGACGGGCGAACGATGAACCTGTCGCTGCCCTGCCTGCCGGGACTGATGCACGTCGAACCGTTTTCATTCGTGTATGACGGGCGGCCGTCCTCGGAAATCCTCCCCGGTTGGGCGAAAACTCTCAGCAGCAAGCCCGGCCCGGACGGAACCACGCTTCATACGATCACCTATACCGATCCGAAGACCAACCTGGTGTGCATACTCGATCTGACGGAATACGCGGACTACCCAGCCGTCGAGTGGGTGTTGCGATTCCGCAACGACGGTAAAAGCGACACGCCGATTCTCGAAGATATTCAGGCGTTGCGCGTCATCTGGGCCGGCGAAGATGATCTTACTTTGCATTCCTCCAAAGGCTCCGACTGCCGCGTGGACGATTTCCAGTATCAAACGCAATCCCTCCCGCCGAACCAGGAAATGCTCCTGGCGACGCGGGGCGGGCGCTCGAGCGAAACCTGTCTGCCCTTTTTCAACGTCTCCGGCGACGGTAAGGGATTGATTACCGCGATCGGCTGGTCGGGTCAGTGGGCGACGCGGTTTTCTCGCGGCTTCGGCGGGGTATTGACGCAGACCGGCGGCATGGAAAAAACGCACCTGCGCCTGCGATCCGGTGAGGAAATTCGTTCCCCGCGCGGGTTGTTACTGGCGTGGGAAGGCGATCCCATTGACGGGCATAATCTGCTGCGACGGTTTATACTCAAACACGGCACGCGCCGCATCGACGGGGAACTTCCCGCGCCGGTGTGCTGCGCGTCCTGGGGCGGGATGCGCAGCAGCGAACACCTCAAGCGAATTCCAATCATCCCGAAGGAACGGCTGCAATACGATTATTACTGGATCGACGCCGGTTGGTACGGCCGGGAGGGAAATTATTCCCCCTCTGAATTCGAAGGTGAGTGGGGTTCCCAGGTGGGCAACTGGAATTACAATCCCACAGCCCATCCCAAGGGCTTAAAGCCGATCAGCGACGCGATCCACGCGGCGGGGATGAAATTCCTGCTGTGGTTCGAGCCGGAACGGGCGGTCTTCGGAACGCCGCTGACGATGGAGCATCCCGACTGGTTCCTCGGAAAGCGGGAACCCGGCAACAGCCTGCTGCTGAACCTGGGCAATCCCGAAGCCCGCAAGGGAATCACGGACATTATCTCGAACCTGATCCGCGAGCACGGCGTGGACGCGTACCGGCAGGATTTCAACTTCGGGCCCTTACCGTTCTGGCGCGACGCCGACGAACCCGACCGCCGGGGGATGACGGAAATCCGGCACATCGAAGGCCTGTACGCGTTCTGGGACGCCCTGATCGAGCAGTTCCCGGATCTGCTGATCGACAATTGCGCCAGCGGCGGGCGGCGGATCGACCTGGAAACGATTCGGCGGAGCATTCCGCTGTGGCGCAGCGATTTTCAATGCTGGCAAGGGTTCGACCCCACCGGCAGCCAGGTGCATTCGCAAGGCCTGCTGCACTGGGTTCCGTGCAGCACGACCGGCGTGGGATTGCTCCCGGGCGACACGTACAACTTCCGCGGCAGTATGTGCACGGGCGTGCAGTTGAACCTGTATCCCTACGAGAAAAACGAAATCCGCGACGATTATCCCTACGAATGGCACCGGCAGAGGCTGGCGGAAATGCGACGGGCCAAGCCGTTCTACTTCGGCGATTATTACCCGTTAACCGCCGGGGACGTGTCCAACGAAATCTGGATGGCGTATCAGATGCATCGACCGGATCTGGACGAAGGTATGCTGCTGGTGTTCCGCCGGCCGGAGAGTCCCTACGAGCAGGCGGTCTTTTCGTTGAAAGCATTGAGCGACCAAAGCACAGCCGTCTACATTCTGGAAGACGCCGACACCGGCAAAACCGAAGAAATCCCCGCGGAGGAATTGCGCAAAGCCTTCCGCATCACCATACCCCAATCCCGCCAAAGCCGGCTGCTGTTTTATCGAAGAAAATAAGAAAAGCCGCGAAGAACACGGCGCGGGATTCACCCGCAACCCAATTTTCTTCTTGATAGTAGCCACGGGCGCAAGCCCGTGGACAAATATCCCGTATTTCCTCCGAGTCCCGGAGGGACGATTGAAATACGGTGCCGTCAATACCTCTCAATCGCCCCCACGGGGCTTTGGTCTTTTTTGGAGCATGTTTCCCATCCCTCAGGGATGGCTACTATCAGGAAGAAAATTGGGTTACGGGTGAAACCCGCGCCGTGATCTTTGTGGCTGATTTTCTGAATTTTTTTACCCCACGAATTCGTTTCCGACTTTTCTCGCGCGGGTGGGTTTATCGAGGTCGATCCCCAGCGCCAGGCCGATTTCGACCAACAGGTTCCACCCGGCCGCCAGAAACACGAACGGGTTCATCATGCACACGTCGGGAACCTGAATCGTCGGGAAGCCTTCGATGGGTTTCGCGGCGATGCAGACGACCTTCATGCCGACGCCCTTAACCAGCACGTCCCGGAATTTCTGCATTTCCTCGTCGATGGGTTCCACGACGAACACGATATCTTCGGGATCCATCACTTCCTCGATGCCGTGAACGGCGTAGGTGCCTTCGAGAAAATCGCTCTTCTTGCGGGTGATTTCGTTGGTCTTGAGGGTCAGTTCCTCCGCGGCGCCGTCGTTGTATCCGGCGAAGTAGATCGTCCCGGCGTTGCGGGCCGCCTGGATGATGTCCGCGGGGATGTTCATCGTCAAGGCCGCGTCCAGCGCGTCGGCGAATTGGCCGATCGCGCCGACGGGGATGTCCACGCCGGCCAGGTGGGCCGCCATCGACTGATACACCATCGCCTGCTCCAGAACGCTCTTGGTCGCGGCGACGGCGTTCTCCCAGCCGCAGGTCAACACGAGCGTTTCGGCGGTGTAGTCCTTCAGCAGGTTGTCTTCCTTGGCGGTCAGACCGAAGAGATTTTCATGGCCTTGCTCTTTCAACTGCTGGAGCAGTTTGACGACTTCCTTGGTCTTCCCGGAGTTGGACGCGGCGAACACGGCGAAGTTCGACAGGTCATACGTCGCCGCCTGGCGGGACCCTTCCGTGACCACCTGGATATCCAGGCCGGCGGTCAGGATTTTGCGGATCAGGTTCTTGGCGGGGAAGATGCGGCTGGACCCTTCCCCCGTCAACATCAACTTGCCGACCTTGCCGATGGTTTCGGCGACGGCTTTCGTACAGCCGGGATCAAAATTCCTGGCCACCTCCACGGATTCCAGCATTTCCCGGGATAGCGCATATTTCGTATATTTTTCTTCGGTGCGATTCATTGAAAACTCCTTTCACAATTTCTGATGGAAGAGAACGCGAATGACGCGAATCTAAATCATTTGCGTTTTTTATATAACCTGTCAAACAAGTAGTTTTTATTCAATTCCAATTCGTCTTATTCGTCTTCCTTCGCGTAATTCGCGTTCTCTTAGGCGGGTTGATATTTCAATTCCGCGTATTCGGGCAGTTCGCCCACGAGCGGACGGGCGTACTCGAAAAACGCTTCGGAGGGGAAGTTGCCCGCTTCGTTCAGGAAATTCTCGGGCATGGGTTTGGCGCGGACGGCTACGTCCGACAGCGCCGCCGTGCCGGTTTTGATCTTGTACGGCTGATTGCTTTCGCGCTCAAGCGTGACCATCACGCCGTTTTGCCCTTCGTCGGCGAGTTTGACCGCCTGCCGGCCGCAAAGGTACGCTTCGTCCAGGTCCTGCTGCACGGCGCGGTCGATGGCGCACATCGGCAGCGATTCGGTGATCTGGAATTCGCCCCGCCAGCCGTAGGTTTCCGAGATCATCTTATGCAGGTTGAACGCGACGCTCGAACCGCCCATCGCGCCGAATTCGATATTGCTGAACTTGTCCTGCGTCCGCGATGCCGAGACCGGCGTGCCGTCGGCGTACTTGATCCCCTCGCCGCAGACGATGCTCACAAAGCCGTGCTTCTCGCGGCAGGTTTTCACGTCGGCGAGGAATGTCTCCGCGTCGAAGACGCGTTCGGGCGTGTAGATTAAATGCGGAGGGTCGGCATCGGATTTCTTGCCCAGCGCCGCGGCGGCGGACAACCAGCCGGCGTCGCGCCCGATGGACTGGTAGATCACGAACTGATCCACCTTCTGCATATCCCTCGCCAGCCGGCCCGCCTGCTGCACGCTCAGGGCGGTAAACCGGGCCGCGGAGGCGTAGCCCGGCGTGTGATCCGTGCCGTACAGGTCGTTATCGACGGTCTTGGGCACGCCCACGCCGCATAAGTCGTAGCCTTGCGCTTTGGCGTATTCCGTCACGCGGTGGATCGTGTCCATCGTGTCGTTTCCGCCGACCATGAACAGCGCGCGGATGTTGAATTTCTTCAGTTGTTCGAGAATCACGGGGAAATCGTCGTCTTTAACCTTGTGCCGACTCGAACCCAGCGCGCTGGAAGGCGTGCGCCGCAGCAGATCAACCGTGCTTTGCGGTTCGGCGGACAGGTCCACCACGTTCCCGGCCATGAATCCTTCGATGCCCCATCGCATGCCGAGAATTTTTTTAATATTGTCTGCTTCACGGGCCGCGTCGATCGCGCCGGCGAGGCTGGAGTTGATGACACTCGTCGGGCCGCCCGACTGTCCGATGACGGCGTTTCCTTTGGGCATGGTTTTCTCGTTTCCGTTTTTCGTCATGAAATGCGTCGAACCGTTGACAACGCCTCCTCCGAGGCCTACGCTTCCGGCATGAATACCGAACAGACCATTCTGTACGCCGGAGACACATCCCTGACGACAGCCGCTTCCTACCTCGCGGGCGTGCTGACGCACGCGGGACTGGCGTTCGATTACATCGCCGGCGATCAGCCGATCGCGCCGGCGCTGACCGAAGGGCCCCGGAACTTATACATCATCAGCGATTATCCTGTCAAGAATTGGACGGACGCGGCCTTCCAAGCCGTCATCTCCGCGGTGCGAAACGGGGCGGGATTGCTGATGATCGGCGGGTGGGAAAGTTATCACGGCCTGGCGGGGGAGTATCACGACTCGCCGTTGGCGGAGGCGCTTCCGATCACGATGGAAGACGTTGACGACCGCGTGCAGTCGCGCCGCGCCTGGTTGATGCGGGCGGTCGAATCGCACCCGATTCTCGACGGTCTGCCGTTCCGGACGCCGCCGACGGTCGGCGGATTCAACCGCATCACTCCCAAACCCGACGCGACGGAACTGCTGCGAGCGGTGGCCGTGGAAATCTCCAATGCGCCGGACGAAGGACTGCAACTGACGACCGGCGCGAGTGAATCGCTGCTGGTCGTCGGGGCCTACGGGCAAGGCCGAACCGCCGCCCTGGCGACCGACGTCGCGCCGCACTGGGTGGGGACATTCGTGGATTGGGGAACGCCCCGCGTGTCCGCTCAAGCGCCAGGCGCCGAAGCCGTCGAAGTCGGCTGCCATTACGCCGAATTCTTCACCCGCCTCGTGAAATGGACTCTGGGAATCCTGTAGGTTGATTTCGATAGGAACGTCGGTGACTGTTATATAGTATTTACAGGTCGGCTGTGATATCGTAACGGTGTGCCGGGAATTTGGGTCGGCGCGTTTCGCGCCGGGTTGGTCTTACACGCGACGGGAGTTCGGCGAACATGATTGCCGTGGCTATCGTATTGATCGTTCTGCTGATGTCGTTAACCGCCACGCGCATCGCCACCATGGCGCTGACGCTGACGGGATTGAGTCACGAGCTGGCGCGGTTCCAGGCGCGGTCGGCGTTCACCGGCTGCGGGTTCACGACCGCCGAATCCGAGCAGATCATGAACCACCCCGTGCGCCGGAAGATCATCATGGTGCTCATGCTGCTGGGCAACGCCGGGCTGGTGACGGTCGTGATTTCCTCCATCACCGCCTTCGCCGGGACGCTGGATGGAGTTCAGGGACTGATTCGCCTGGCGACGCTGATCGGGGGCGTGCTGGTGATCTGGCTGCTGTCCCGAAGCCGTCCCGTGACGCGCGCGATGGAGCGCGTGATCCTCTGGGCGCTGCGCCGCTGGACGAAGGTGGACGTGCGGGATTACGTCAGCCTGTTTCGTCTCTCCGCCGGTTTCAGCATCTGCGAAATGAAGGTGGACCCGGAAGACTGGGTGGTCGACAAGTCGCTGGCGGAGTTGAACCTGCCGGCGGAGGGAATCACCGTGCTGGGAATCATGCGTCCGGGCGGGTACGTCGGCGTGCCGCGCGGGGAGACGCGCATTTTCGCCAACGACATTCTCGTTCTCTACGGGCAGGCGCAGGCGATTGACGACCTGGACACGCGACGCAAAGGCGCCCTGGGCGATCGCGCCCGGAAGGAAGCCGTCCAGGAAGAAGCCGACCGCCTAAAGGAACAGCAGGCAGCCGAGGAAGCCACCGGCGAGGAAGCCTGATATTCCGTTTCAATCCTCGGAAAAATGCTCCAGCGCCGCCGCCCAGTCGGCGGGGAGCATGTCGTGATCGCCGGGGCGAATTTGATATCGCACCTTCTTTGACGCGATCGCCCGGCCGTCGGAGACCGGCGAATCGACGGTTCCTTCCAGAAAGGCGTACAGGCTGCTCGCGTGAACGGCGGAGAGTTCCTCGCCGCGCGGGTCGGCCCAGGTGTCTTCCACGGCGCTGGTGACCAGGAGCGGCCGGGGGGCGATCGTCGCCAACAGCATGTGCTGATCGACGGGCCAATCGTGGGGATGGTCCGCGTGCCTGACAAATCCCGGGCGGAACCACCACGGGATCACCCCGGCCATCCAGCCGGGCGTTTCGCCGAAGTTGCGCCGGCTTAGGCTCGCGCCGGCGCATCCCGAATCATTCGACATCGCGCCGGCGAACCGTTCGTCGTTCGCGGCGGCCCACAGGGCGGTCTTGCCCAGGCGGGAATGTCCGACGGCGTGGATGCGATCCGATTGGATTGACTCCAAACCGGTCAGGAATTTGCGCATCGCGCACAGGCCCCACGCCCAGTATCCGATGGATCCGGCGGCGGTCTCGTCGTCTTCGTGGTCGAACAGCGCCGCCAGGCCTTCGCGCCGGCCTTTATTGCAATCCGGGTAGATGTCCCCGTAATACGCGGTCGCCGCGGCGAACCCCGCTTCGACGATCTGCCGGTAAGGCCAACGGTGCGAAACGACGCCGCGGGTGTTCTCCTCCGCGCGATGATTGGTGTATCCGAGTTTTTCATCCCACCGCATCCAGTTGGGATTGACGGGTATTTCCGGGCAGTCCGTCGTCGAATGGTTGCCCCAGAAATTCAACGCGCAGAGGCACGGCGCCTTCGAAACGCCGGCGGGAGTCACCAGCAGCACGTCCATCGATTTCGCCGCGCCGCTGCGCGGATTCGTGAACGTGAGGCGATACTGTTTCCGAAGCGCCTCACCGGGAATCATGTCACCTTCTTCAAACAGTTCCGACGACACGCTGAAGTTGTCCCGCGGGAATCGGCCGTACAGAACCGTCTCGAACTGCGCGAGGATTTCCTTCCGTCGCTCCGGCCAAATCCGGATTCGATCCTCCACGCTTCGCGGCGGGTCGGGCCAGATTTCCGGTAACGTATATTCACCGACCGCCGCTTCATCGTAATTCGCTTCCACTTCCATGATACACCTCGTTTCCGGAATGCAACGTAAATCACCGACCCGGTAAAGTCAATGTCCACCCATGCCGACTCAGTTTTTTCCGGTTCGCGTCAGTAGTGGTTTGACGCGGCGATTCCGGGCGATTATGATGTTCCCATTCTCCCCCTCAGGCCGTGGTTGACGCGTGTTCCGTCGCCGTCGAGTCGGAGGAATGGTTTTGAATCTTCCGCGCCGCGGCGGCGGCGCTTGGGCGAGTAAGGATACATTCATCATGTTGGTTTTGGGCATCAGCGCGTACCATGGGGATTCATCCGCCGCCGTCGTGCGCGACGGCGAGATCGTCGCGGCGGTGGAAGAAGAACGCTTCACGCGCCAGAAACACTGGGCGGGGTTTCCCGCCCGGGCGATTCGATACTGCCTCGAAGAAGCGGGCGCGACCCTCGATTCCCTCGACGCGATCGCCGTCAGCCGGGATCCCAAAGCCCAGGTGTGGCGGAAAATCGCCTTCGTCCTGACGAGTTCCATGCCGTGGCGGATCGTCCTGGAACGCCTGAGCAAACATCGACGGCTTCTCGGCGTGGATTCCCTGCTCGCCGAGAAATTCGGCGTTCCGGTGGATGGGATTCGCCCGAAAATCCGTCGCGTGGAGCATCACCTGGCCCACGTGGCGGGCAGCTTCCACGCCGGCCCGTTCACCGAAGCGGCGCTGCTGAGCGTGGACGCTTTCGGGGATTTCACCAGCACGCTGATGGGCAAAGGCGCCAACGGCCGGGTTGAGACGATGCGCCGCGTGTTCTTCCCGCACAGCCTGGGCGTGCTCTACACAGCCGTGACGCAATTTCTCGGATTTCCCTATTACGGCGACGAGTACAAGGTGATGGGCCTGGCGCCCTACGGCCGGCCGGTCTACCGCGAAGCAATGAATGAACTGATCTCCGTGTCGGAGGACGGGACGTTCAAACTCAACCTGAAGTATTTCCGTCACCACAAGGACCGCGCGGAAATGAGCTGGCGGGCCGGCACGCCCGAAGTGGGTAAACTGTTTTCGGACGACATGGCGGAGCTGTTCGGCGAATCCCGCGAACTCAAAGCCCCCCTGGAGCAACGCCACAAGGATATCGCCGCCAGCGTGCAGGCCTGTTACGAAGACGTGTTCGTGCATATTCTGTCGGTCTTGCATCAGCAAACCGGCTGTCGGAACCTTTGCGTCTCCGGCGGCTGCGCTATGAACAGCGTCGCCAACGGGAAAATTTTTGATCGAAGTCCGTTTACACAGGTGTACATCCCCCCCCAGCCCGGCGACGGCGGCGGGGCGCTGGGAGCGGCGTTGCAGGTGATCGCCGAGGCGTCCTCAAAAAATCCCTGGATGCCGGGGTTGCACTCCGCGTTTCTGGGTCCGGCGTTTTCCGCCGAGGACATCCAGGCGATGCTGGAGGAAAGACTCGCCTCCGAAACCGAAACATTCGAAATCACCACCGTCGACGAGGAAGAGCTTTGCCGAAGCGTCGCGCGGGATATTTCCGAGGGGAAGGTTGTCGGTTGGTTCCAGGGGCGCATGGAGTGGGGACCTCGCGCGCTGGGCAACCGGAGCATCCTCGCCGACCCGCGCCGCGCGGACATGAAGGATATCCTGAACCTGAAAATCAAGCGCCGGGAATCGTTTCGGCCTTTCGCGCCGTCGATTCTCAAGGAGCATACGGCCGAGTATTTCGAGACGGACTACGACGTGCCGTACATGTCGATGGTCTTCCAGATTCGGTCCGAGAAGCGCGAGGTGATCCCCGCCGTCACGCACGTCAACGGTTCGGGACGATTGCAAACGGTGACGCGACGGGACAATCCGTTGTACTGGAAACTGATCCTCGCCTTCGGGGATATCACGGGCGTTCCGATCGTGCTGAACACGTCCTTTAACGAAAATGAACCCATCGTCTGCACGCCCGCCGAGGCGCTGGAATGCTTCCTGCGGACGAAAATGGACACCCTCGCGCTGGGACGAACCGTCCTGCGGCGAAACGGCGACGCCCCGCCGGCCGCCTGATTCTTCGCACTATGAACATCCTTTTAGTGAATCAGTTCTTCCCGCCGGATGTCGCCGCGACGGGACAATTGCTGGCGGACCTTGCCGACGGGCTGGTTCGGCGGGGGCATGAAGTCCACGTCCTGTGCAGTCAACGGGCGTACGGCGGCGGGGGGGAGATGTTTCCCGCCGAATCGTCGCGAAACGGCGCGCACGTGCATCGCGTGTCGGCCACGGGATTCGGGCGATCCGGATTCGTCGGGCGGATTGTGGATTATCTGTCGTTTTACATTCTGGCGACGCGTCGCGCGATGCGGCTGGGACGCATGGACGCCTGCGTTTGCCTGACCACGCCGCCGTTTATCGCGCTGGTGGGGTGTCTGCTGCGACGGAGGCGACGAACCAAACTGATTCTCTGGACGATGGACCTGTACCCCGAAATTGCCGCGGCCCTGGGGGCGCTAAAGGCGAATTCACGGCTGTATCGGCGTTTGGCGGACGTCGCGCGACGCGTCTACCAGGCCGCCGACGCGGTCATCAGCCTGGGCGAAGTGATGACGGATCGCCTGCGACACGCCGGGGCGCGAAAGGATCGTATTTCGACCGTGCACAACTGGGTGCCCGGGGAAAGCGTTTCCTATCATCCGTCGAAGGATTCCTCGACGGTGACGCTGCTGTATTCGGGGAATCTCGGATTGGGACACGAACTGGAAACGGCGCTTCAGGCGGTCGCGAAACTGACCGACGCGAAAAATCTTCGCGTCCGTTTCGTGGGAAACGGGAAACTGCGCGCACGTTTGCAAACGATGGTCCAGGAAATGAAACTCACAAACGTGGAATTCGCGCCGCCGTGCCCGTTGTCGGAATTGTCCGCCAATCTCGCGAGCGGGGACATTCATCTGGTTTCCCAGCGGCCTGGCACGGAAGGATTGCTCGTGCCGAGTAAACTCTACGGTGTGCTGGCGGCGGGACGGGCGGTGTTGTATATCGGCCCGGACGATACGGAAGCGGCGCGGATCGTGCGCCAGTCCGGAGCGGGACAATGCGTCCCGCCGGGTGACGCGGCCGGGGCTGCCGACGCGTTGCGGGAGATGCTCGCCGACGCCGACGCGCGCCGACGCATGGGCGCCGCGGCGCGGGAATATTACGAATCCCATTTCGGCAGGGATCGAAGCGTCGGGCGCATCATCGATGCCGTCGAGGCGACGGTTTGCCCCGGCAGGGAGGCGGTTGCATGACCTGGCAGGAGGACTATCTCCGACGATACTATCACTCGCGCGAGGATTTTAAAGACGGCACGAGCGAGTATTGGGAATTGATTCGCTCCAACGTCCCGCCTTCAAGCGAGGTGCTGGAACTCGGCTGCGGACCTGACAATCCCACGACGCGATTCCTCGCCGAGACGTTTCAGGCGGTGGACGGGTTGGACATTGACGAAGACGGCTGTAAACGAAATCCGAGTCTTCGCGAGGCGTACGTATATGACGGCGTGACCTGGCCGACGGCGGATGATCGTTACGACGCGATCGTTTCGGATTACGTGCTGGAGCACGTGGAACATCCCGATGCGCTGGTGCGGGAAATCCGGCGCGTGCTCAAACCCGGGGGCGTGTTTGTCTTTCGCACGCCGTGCTTGTGGCATTACGTGAGTTTGATCTCGCGTCTCACACCGCACAGCCTGCACGAGCGACTGGCGAACCGATTGCGAAATTTATCCGACGAAGCGGAGGAACCGTATCCGACGTTTTACCGAATGAATTCCCCGCGAACGCTTCGGGGTCTTTTCGCGCGGGAAGGATTCGAGCGGCGCGCGTTGCGCTCGATTGAAAAGGAGCCTTATTACGGTTTGAGTATGAAGCCTTTATTTTTACTGTTCCTGCTGTACGAACGAATCGTCAACAGCGCCGAGGAATTCGCCTGCCTGCGAAGCAATATCCTGGGCGTGTTCCGAAAACCCGAATAGATGATTGATCATGCGGAACGAAGAAACCATAACGACTTCCCTTCCGACAAAGCAACGTCCCGCTCTGAGTATGTTGCTGGGGATGCTTCTTGTCTTAACGGCTGTGGAGGCGGCTCCGCGCGTTTGGTTGATCGTCAACTCGGACGTCATCGCGCAGGACGGGACGTATTTTCTCCGGGCCGCCAAAGCGATACACGCCGAAGGTCACAAGGTCTGGCGGGAGCTTTATGTTCATCCGGGGTATCCCGCCGCCGTCGTGGCGGTGCATTCTCTGCTGGTGGATCGAGAGGATGCGGACGACCAGGGCGCATGGGAACGGGCGGGGCAATATGTTGCCCTGACCGGAAGCGTGTTGGCGATCTGGGCGGTCTGGGCGTTCGGCGCGATGATCTTTCGTGACGTCCGGATCGGGTTTTTCGGCGCTCTGTTGTTCGGTCTGGGACGGAAATTCGCCTCCACCGGCGCGGATGTGCTGAGCGATTCCCCGATGCTCTGTTTCGCGATGTGGGGATTGGTTCTGGCGCTGCGGACGTCGCTGGACTTGCGGGAACGACGGAAACGAGCTTTGTTCTGGTCCGCCGGTGTGGGAATTCTATCGGCCGCGGGATATTGGGTGCGTCCGGAAGGCGCGGTGGTGCTGCTCATCGCCGTTGTGACCTGGGGCGCGATTCAGCTGACGCGCCGTCTTTCCTGGCGACTGACGCTTGGAGCGGTAGCCATCGCCGGTGTAACGGCGGTATTGACGGCGGCGCCGTATGGGGTATCGGCGAAATGGAATCTGAAGCAATTCTTCGGAGGACTTTCGTCGGATTCCTCCTGTTTGTTGGCCTGGTTGGGCGCGAGTGAATTGACGACCAAACCGGCGGGACTGCAATTCATCAGTAAGTTCTTCGAGGCGCAGCACCCCATTCCGGCGTCGCTGACCTGCGTGTACCTTTTGTTGTGGTGCGTCGGCCGATCGCGCCGCGCCGCGGTAATTCGGGCGACGCTACCGATAATGACGCGCACCGGCGGGACGATGATTGCGCTTTCCTTTGTGTGGATCGTCCCGCCGATCGTGTTGCGCTACTGGTCGACGGGCGCGATGTCGCACCGATACCTGTTTCTGTCGGCCGCCATGCTGGCGGGATTGCCCGTCGCGGCGATTGCGGGTCTGGCGCGGCTGGCGACGTTGCGAATTTCGGAGGAACGTAAGGCGAAGCGGATTCGCCAAACCATTTTCGCCGCGGCGGTTTTAGGACTGGCGATCGGTTTAACCTGCCACACGCTTCGGCCTTTGCACGACAACCATCTGTACGCGAAGCAGGCTGGAGTATGGCTGGCCGAACGAAAGCAGCCGGGCGATCGCCTGCTGACGGATTATTTCTTTGTGGGATATTATTCGGGTATCGATCGGCCTACTATTCTGGAAGCCTCCGCCCAGAAGCAAATCCTCGCGAAACATCCGAAGATGACGCGACGGGACATTCTGGAAAAGCAGCTCAATCAATCCAAAGGATATCGATATGTCGCGCTGATTCAGGGGAAGTCGCCCTCGTTTCTGGCGGAGTCGGGCGATCTGTTGAAGCAGCGCGGCTATCTGACGATCAAAGAATTTCCGTATATCGACAAAGGTCGACCCCGGCCGGAGAAGAGGAAGATTCTTGTTTTTGAGAAAACGTCGGCGGGAAAAAAACAAGACGAATAAATTCACGTGAAAAAACGCGGCGGGAAAGATTCCCGCCGCGCGGTTCGTTTTACTATAGGTTACGAACAGCTTGTACCGGCGGGGACTTCTTTTTCGGGGGTCAGGACGACGACGTTGGTTTTTTCGCCCGATTCGTCCGCCGCGACCGCGGCGATGAGCATTCCCTGACTCTCCAGGCCTCGCATCTTGCGCGGCTGAAGATTCGCCACGATCACAATCTCCCTGCCGAGGATTTCTTCGGGTTGATAAGACGCCCGGATCCCGGCGATGATCTGTCGGGTTTCCCCGCCCAGGTCCACTTTCAGCACGAGCAATCGGTCCGCGTTTGGATGAGGTCCGGCTTCGACCACCTTTCCGACGCGAAGATCGAGTTTCGCGAAGTCGTCATACGTGATCATTGGTTTGGCGTTGTCGCATTCGCATTGAGGGCATTTCGCTTCGCCGGATTCGGGGATTGGAGTTTCGGGAGTATCAGGTGTATCGGTCATAAAGTATTCCTTTCCGTTATGTTTGTCTTCATTGTCATCCAGAGCGGAGCACAGCGAAGTCGAAGGACCCCACGCCGCACTACCCGTGAGGTCCTTCGACTTCGCTCGAAGACTCGCTCCGCTCAGGATGACAAATCAAGAATATTTGACATGTTAAAATGCTTACAAGGACTGCACGGCGGTGATGGCGGAGATCAGGGCGATGTCTTCGACGCTGCAGCCGCGGGATAAATCGTTGACCGGTTTGGCGGTTCCCAGCAACAGCGGTCCCAGGGCGTCGGCTTTCCCGAGTCGCTCCACCAGTTTGTACGCGATGTTTCCGCAGGAGAGGTCGGGGAAGATCAGCGTATTGGCCCGACCCGCGACGGGGGAACCTTTGGCTTTTCTCTGTCCGATTTCGGGGAGGATCGCGGCATCGAGTTGCAGTTCGCCGTCGACGTTCAGGTCAGGCCGTCGCTGCTTGATCAATTCCGTCGCGTCGATGACTTTCTGAACGGCGGGACTGTAGGCGGAACCCTTTGTCGAGAAGCTCAGCATGGCTACGTACGGTTCGGTGTCCAGGAGGCTTCGGCAAGCGGCCGCCGCGGCGATGCCGATATCCGCCAGTTGCTCGGGCGTCGGTTCGGGCAGCACGCCCGTGTCGGCGAAGACCAGCGAACCGTCCACGCCGACGTCCTCGACGATGGTGTTCATAATGCTGCACGAGCTGACCGTTTTAATGCCTTCGGAGATCCCCACGCTCCACAGGGCGCTGCGGACGGTGTCGGCCGTCGGACAGAGGCTGCCGCAGACCATCCCGTCGGCCCGTCCGTCGGCGACGATCATTCCGCCGTAGTACGCGACCTGCCGGAGAAACTCGTCGGCCTCCTCGCGGGTCATGCCTTTGGCTTTTCGCTTTTCGTACAGCGTGTCGATATAGGCTTCCCGGCGGCCGTCGGTCAGAGGGTTGACAATCTCCGCGCCGTCGATCTTCGCGCCGGACTCCGCGGCGAGTTTGGCGATATCGTCGGGATTTCCCAGGAGGATGACGCGAGCGTACTCGGCCTGGAGAATCCGTTCGGTAGCCCGCAGGACGCGCGGGTCGCTCGCTTCGGGAAGGACGACGCGGGCGTCGGCCCGCCGCGCTCGTTCGATAATACGGTTGACGACGACGTTGCTCATGTTGTTGCCTTTGCTCCTGAGGATCGTTAGGATGGTTTCAAAGTCGGCTGGTCATTATACCGATTTGGTACACGGGAGTCGAGAGTGCGATGAATTACAAGCGATTTCATTTGTTCGAGAAAACGCAGGTTCTCATCGCCGGCGGCGGATTGCTGGCGGCGGTGTTCTTTCTGCTGGGCGGCGTGTTTCGGCCGGCCGATCCGCTGGGCCCCATCGCCATGCTGCCCAACGGGCATTTCGGGAAGCTCCTGCTGGCGGGATTGCTGCTGCTGGCGCTGTCGGTTGTCACCGGCGCGATGACCACGCATTCCCGCCCGGAAGGCGGATTGCTGACCGCCTTGCTGGCGCTGGGGGGATTGGCGCTGCTCAGCGCTCCGATGGATTCGCTGTTGTGGCGTCACGGCGCTCCGCGAAGCGGATTGTACGGGCAGATGATCCTGGAAGTGCTCCTACTGGCGGCGGCGGTGACGCTGGCGGAGTGGATCGTGACCGTCGTGCGGGCCGCGCTGGGCAAAGCGCGTCCCGCGTGGGTGTGGAACGACCCGCTGGATCAACTGACCGACGAACAGCGAAACATTCTCCGCGGCTCGCGGGTGCACCTGCGGTGGGACGGCGATATTATCGAGGGCAACGATTTTCTCCTGTCTCCGGGCGTGCGGAACACGCTGATCGGAAACGTCTGGTCGCTACTCGGCGGCGAGAAGGACGTTCGCGTCGCCAAGCAGCACGCGGCGGTCAGGGCGTTTCGGCGCGGGGCGGCCTGCCTGGGACTGGGCGTGGTCGCGGGGGTGATTCTGGTGTCGCTGCTGATGCAGTCGGATTTGCGGGGGCAGATTCTCTTTTCGCTGTTCGCGGGATTCGCCCTGGCGGCGATGGCGGCGCAGCACGTGTTTCCCACAAGGGCGATGTTCGTGGCGTGGCTGATGCCGATCGTCACGGCGGTGCTGTTCTACCTGCTGGCGGCGCTGACGCGCGGGGAAATTCGCCCGCAGTTCGAGGCGCTGCCGATTGACTGGATCTCCGCCGGGTGCAGCGGGGCGCTGCTGGGGTTCTGGATCGCCGGTAGAATGCGCGAAAGCCGCATCTTCGAGACCCTCGCGCATGAATTGAAGGAACCATCCTGAAGACATTCATCCACGAATACCGCGAATGGCTCGAAGGAAGGATAAAAAATTCGTGTCCTTCGTGAAATTCGTGGATGTTTTTCTCTCTATTCATACCGCAGCGCCGGCCTGCCGACTTTGGCGCGGAGGCGGGTCTGCATTTCGATGAGAAGGTTCCGGACATGCTCGACGAATTCCGCGGGGGAATAATTTCGGGCCTCTTCCTGAGAAATCGCCGGCGCGTATTCCACGAAGATTCGACCCGGCCGGGGAAGGACTTGCGTGCGAGGCCAGGCTTCGTACGCGCCGTCGATCAACACGGGCACGGTCCAGGTGGCCGCCCGCTGGGACAGCACGCTCACCCCGGGCAGGAACGGGCCGATATGCCCGTCGCGCGTGCGCGTGCCCTCGGGAAAGACCACGACGGTGCGCCCTTGCTTTAATCGGCGCATGGCTTCCTTCAGCGCGCCGGTGTCGGCTTTGTTTCGCTGGATGGGAAAAGCGTTGAGGGATTCGATCAGTCTTCGGAACATCGGCTGACGGAACAGCGTGTCGCGGGCCATGTAATTGCCCGGGCGAGACAGGGCGTTGGTCACGATAATGGGATCGAAGAAACTCTGGTGGTTGGAGATGTACACCACCCCGCCGTCCGCCGGTTCGTGATGGCGATTGTAGACGCGCTGACGGTAGAACAGCGCACCGGCCATCCGGCATCCCCACCGCATGAAGCGATAGTACGGTGAGCAGTTCTGGATGTCGGCGGTGAAACGCCTGCGTCGCAGGAGCGGATTGGGATGGGATCGATAATCGCCCATTTACGCGCCCTCCCATCCGGTTCGCTCCCGAACCTGTCGCAGGAGTTGCTCCACCGTTTCTTCGATGGAGTATCCGGTCGTGTCCACGCGGATGGCGCCGTCGGGTACGCGAAGCGGTCCCACGGATCGCCCCGCGTCGCTTTCGTCCCGCGCGAGGATCGCCTGGAGTATCGTTTCGATATCGGCCTGCTCGCCGCGTTGGGCGAGTTCCTCGCGGCGGCGGCGGGCGCGTTCGTTCGGGTCGGCGTCGAGATAGAATTTCACGTCCGCGTCGGGAAAGACCACCGTTCCCTGGTCGCGTCCTTCCGTGACGAAATCGCCCAGTTCCGTCCCGATGCGGCGTTGGAGATTCACCAGTTCCTCGCGCACCGGAGGCGCCCCGGCGGCGAAACGGGCGTTCTGGGAAACCTCTTCCGTGCGAATGTCCTCGGTGACGTCCCGCCCGTCGAGCAGAACATGCAGGCCGTTCGGCTGGGGGGTGAGTTTCAGGTCCATGGCTCGGATATGCTCGACCAGACGGTCGGAATTGGACAGGTCGTCGCCGGCCTTGAGGGCGCGAAGCGTCACGGCGCGATAGGTCGCGCCCGTGTCCAGGAACGAAACGCCCATCGCGCCGGCCAGTCGTCTCGCGGCGGTGCTCTTGCCCGCGCCGGCAGGTCCGTCGATCGTGATAACCATAGGCCCGGTAGTGTAACAGAACCCGCGCGGGGGGAAAACAGGCAAATCCTACTCCATCGCCTGCTCGACGGTGTCGAAAATGGGCAGAATTTCCGTCAGGCGCGTCACCTGGAGAACGCGGCGGATTTCCGGGTTCGGATGCACCAGGCGAATTTCGCCGTGGTGAGACTGGAGGGCCTGTCGGGCGGTCAGCAGGGCGTCGATCCCGTCCGGGCCGATGAAATCCAGATCGCTGAGGTCCAGCACGACGAGAGGACTGGGCAAGGGAATCAGCTGCTCCAGCTGATCCTGCAGCGCCGGGGCGTCCAGCACGTCCACGCTGCCGTGCACGGAAACAATGAATCCCCGCTCGTCCTGTCGGACGTCCAACTGCAACGGTCTGTCAGCCGATAGAGTCATAGAGATGCGATTCGTCGTCTCCCCGCGGCGGGTTCGCGCCGGCGTCGGGAGGAGGCCTATTGCGTCAACGGCTTCGACGTTTGACCAGGCGCACCTGGTTTCCGGTTTCGTTGTAGCTTACTTCATCCATAAACGCCTGGATGAGCATCAATCCGCGTCCGCAGGGACGTTCCAGATTTTCGTCGGCGGTCGGGTCGGGGACGTCCGCGAGGCGGAATCCCTCGCCCTCGTCGGTGATGGTGAAGGCCGCTTCGTTTTCGTCGATCCTGCTGACGACGCGGACCGTTTTTTTTCCGTCGTACTTGTTTCCGTGTTTGATGGCGTTGACGAGTCCTTCCTCCAGCGCCAGCTTGATCGCGAAGGCGTCGGCTTCGGCATATCCGTATCGAATCACTTCCTGGAGAAGTTGCTCCTCCAGGCGGCGGGCTTCGTTCAAGTTCGACGATATGACCATCGTTTGTTCCAAAGGCGTACTTCCGGCTTGGGTCGGATTCGACGGACGAACCGCCGAATCAATCCATACTGGCGAGGGCTTCGTCCTGTCCCTTGCAAATCTGGAAAATCTCATTCAGTCGCGTGATCTTGAAGACTTCTTCAATCGTCGACTGAATGTTGCACAATCGCAACTGGCCGTTGGCTTCCCGGATGCGCTTGTGCAGGGTGATCAGCATTCCCAGCGCGCTGGAAGACATGTTGGTGACGTTGCGGAAATCGACGACCATTTTCGGCACGGGCGCCAGGGCGACCATTTTCTGAAGCTCCTTGCCGATTTCGGCGATGCTCAACTCGTCCAGGATTCGCTGTTCCTGGAGCGTGATGACCGTCACGCCGTTGTTGTTGGATACGCTGAATTTCGCATTTCCTTCCGTCATGGATCGTTCTCCCTGTGTTCCGTCAGGCGGAATTCCAAACAGGATGGTAGTCTCCCCGAAGGTCGGTGTCAAGAACGTGAACCCGCGGGGACGGATCGTTTCGCGGCGCGAATTATTCCTTCAGAGCCGCGAAGATCGCCTTGCAGAACGCCGGCAGGTCGTCCGGCTTGCGGGCGGTGATCACGTTCCCGTCCACCACGCACTCCTCGTCCACCCAGGTTCCCCCGGCGTTGATGACATCGTGCCGGATGGCCATGAAACTTGTCGCTCGTCGCCCCCGCAGCGCGTCGGTGCAGCAGAGCATCCACGGGCCGTGACAGATCGCCGCCAGGACGATCTTCGCGTCGACGCACTGCTGGATAAACCGGATCATCTGTTCGCTGCGGCGCATGAAATCCGGGCACCACCCGCCGGGGACGACCACGGCGTCGTAATCCGATCCCTGTGTTTCGTCGGCCGCCACCGTCGAAACGCACGGATATCCCAGTTTCGAGGAATACACCACGCCCGCCTGCGGCGCCACCAGGTCCACTTTCATCCCTTCCTCAAGGAAACGATAAAACGGATACCACACTTCCAGTTCCTGGTATTGCTCATCGAGCATGATGGCGACGCGACGATTCGGCGATGACATGATAATACTCCTTTTCCTGCGTAGCTTGGGCTTCCTGCTCAAGCGTCTCGGGGACACGTTGTCCCCACGTATGAAGCATTATACACAAGGAAGATGTGGAAAAAAACCTGGACGAGACGCTTTTTGAAACCATGCGTTTAACATAAGTGACGGTTGGCGAAGGCATGACCGGAGCCGTGTTTAAGGTATCGTTCGAAGGCCTCCGCCTTGGTGTGGTCTTTGAAATAGACCGATACAACAAGTTCCCATGGAACATATTTACTGGTATGGGGCGACTTCCCTGCATTGTGCTCCGCAAGACGCTTATTCAAGTCTGCCGTGAGACCGACGTATCTTTGGTCTGGATGGGAAATAGAGCGAAGAAGATAAACATACATCGGAATCTTTCCCCACGAAACGTTCAGATATAACCCGGCTCTGCTACGCTCGTAACAACGCGAGCTACGCAGAGCATCCTGCTTCTCGCTTCGTGATTACGCAGGACTATGTCCTGCGACTGGAGTTTGGCGGTTTGAGGGATTTTGACCGTTTTGTGGCGGGGGATTTCGGGGCTGGGGCGAATTTTTCTTGTCGG
>JAFGJE010000200.1 GCA_016929245.1 Phycisphaerae bacterium | reverse complement strand
GTGGTGTTCATCGACCTGCGCGACCGCGACGGCGTGACGCAGGTGGTCTTCGACCTGCCCGACGTTTCTGAAAAAGACGACGCCGACGCCCAGGCGATTTACAAACTCGCCCGTGCGGCCCGCAACGAGTGGGTGATTTCGGTCGCCGGTAAGGTGCGGCCTCGCGGGGAAGGCAAGGATAACCCCAAGCTCGCGACCGGCCAGATCGAGGTGATCTGCCACGACCTGACGGTCCTGAACCGCTCCGATCCCGTGCCCTTCGAGCCGGATGAATTCGGCGAGACGGCCGAGGAAACGCGCCTGCGCTTCCGCTATATCGATCTGCGCCGGCCTGATATGACGCGCGCCCTGCGCCTGCGCCACCAGATCTGTAAGACGATGCGTCACGTGCTGGACGACCAGGGATTCGTCGAAGTCGAAACGCCGTTCCTGACCAAGAGCACGCCCGAAGGCGCGCGGGACTTCCTCGTGCCGTCGCGCTTGCAGCAAGCCGCGTTTTACGCCCTGCCGCAAAGCCCGCAACTGTTCAAGCAGATTCTCATGGTGGGAGGTCTGGACCGCTACTACCAGATCGTCCGCTGTTTCCGCGACGAAGACCTTCGCGCCGACCGCCAGCCGGAGTTCACGCAACTTGATATGGAACTGAGTTTCTGCACCGAGCACGATGTGATGGACGTGACCAACCGCATCCTGCGCGAGGTGTGCGCCATCAGTTCCGTGCCGTTTCCGGAAACCGTGCCCGTGATGACGTACGACGAAGCCATGCGTCGCTTCGGTACGGATCGGCCTGACCTGCGCTTCGGCATGGAACTGATCGACATTACCGACATCGCGAAAAAGAGCGACTTCCGCGTGTTCACCGGGGCCGCCGAAGCGGGCGGGGCGGTCAAGTGCGTCGTCGTGCCCGGCGGGGCGGACATGCCCCGCAGCGCGACCGACGCCCTGGCGGACTGGGCCAAGGGTTTCGGCGCCGGCGGCATGCCCGTGACGAAACTTGGCGCCAACGGCGAGTTCGAGACCGGTATCGCGAAGTTCGTCGCGCCCATCGCCGCGGAACTCATCAAGGTCACCGGGGCCGCCGAGGGCGACCTGCTGTGCTTCGCGGCCGATAAGATCAAAGTCGTCGAGCGCGTGCTGGGCGAGCTTCGCTGCAAGCTGGCGCGCGACCGGAAGATGATCCCCGCCGGGGCGTTCGAGTGGCTGTGGGTGGTGGACTTTCCGCTGGTGGAATACAACGAGGACGAAAAACGCTACGACGCCCTGCACCACCCGTTCACCAGTCCGAACATGGCCGACTGGGTCAAGCACCAGGATCAGCCGGAGAAGATCCGCTCGCGGGCGTATGATATCGTCTGCAACGGCATGGAGATGGGCGGCGGTTCGATTCGTATTCACTCCCCGAAGGTGCAGCAGAAGGTGTTTGACATGCTGGGGATTAATGAAGAATCCGCGCGTGTGAAATTCGGTTTCCTGCTGGACGCCCTGCGTTTCGGCGCCCCGCCGCACGGCGGACTGGCGCTGGGGCTGGATCGCGTGGTGATGACGATGATCGGCGCGCAGTCGATTCGGGACGTGATCGCGTTCCCCAAAACGCAGCGAGGCACGTGTCCGTTAACCGACGCCCCCGGCGAGGTCGACGAAAAGCAACTGGCGGAACTCGACCTGAAAATCATCGCTCCACCGCCGAAAGAAAAAGAATAAGGTTGTTTTTAAAATACCACAGAGGTTGCAAAAGGACGTTTGGATTCATGAAAGTAGCCCCGGGCGCGAGCCCGGGGTTGCCGACATCGAAAGACTCCAAAGCCCCAGCGGGGCGAATGAACGCTTCAATCGTCCCTCCGGGACTCCTGAATTACGCCAATCTTGTCCACGGGCTTGCGCCCGTGGCTACTTTCAAAGAATGCGATTGTTCCCATCGAGAGAAGAACCTTTTTTATTGAACTATCTTCATTCCCAGGTCCGTTATAAAAATCAAACCACAGCCAAGCGCGAAAAACACAACGCCCAATATCAATAATATCAGGCTGATCCAACGTTTATCGGGATTCAGGAACGGGTGAAACACCGCCGCGAATCCATTTCGCGTTCGACGGAACAAACCCGCGATTCCTAACGTTATAAACCAGATTCCGAAAATCGGGCCGGCAATGCATGCCGCCAGGATGAATAATACCCAGTCGTTGTATTTTCGTCCCTCCAAGCCGAATAGGGTGTAGGTATGTCCGAACATTTTCACATATCCATGATGTTCAAGACCATCGGCAATCCCCCCTCCGACGGCGGCGGGCCAGATCAGAAAGCCGACCGCCACCGGAAGATATACCATCAGCAAGGACGGATACGTCAGCCATTTTTGCCCAGCGGGAATCAGCGTCGAATCCCCCGCGGCGCTGAGGGACGCCTGGGCCGTGAGGAAACTCATCAACAGGCAAAAAATGAAAAAGGCGAAACCGTATTCCTCATATTCACTATGCCTTTGAATCGCCGCGTTACGATAAGCGTCGTATTGCATAAGATTATTGTTTCTCATTGTTTCGTTATATCTTCCAAGGTCTTTCCAGTAATCGTTTTCCGTCATTCCCGGAAGAAATTTCGGTGCTCTTAGTTGTAGATAATCGCGGGTATCCGGGATGGTAAAAACGGAAAACCCGAACCACACGAGGATACCGAGAAATACCAAACCGGCCGTGATATAGGCCAATCGCCAGTTTTCCGGTCCGCCGCGAAGGCGGGACAGAAACTTCCGCCACCACGTGATGTCGTCTTCATTCACCCATGTTTCGGGTTTGCCCAGCCGGGTTAACACCTCCTCCAAATCGGCAGCCGCAATCGGTTGGGCGACGTCGGCGAGTTCACTTTCTATGTGTTCCGTCACGCCCTGGATCACTTCCTCCGGGTCCGTCATTTTCGCGGCGCTGACGTAGACTTTGACCTTTTGAAGATAAGCGTCCAACATTTTTCGTGCCGGTTCTTCGTATTGCATCACTCGTTCTCCCTTATAAATTCCGCACGCCGCGAACGATGGTCTCCCATGTCGCGCTCATTTTCTTTAACAGTTTTTTCCCGCGATCCGTCAGTTCGTAATATTTCCGGGCCGGGCCTGCCGAGGATTCTTCCAGATGCGTTTCCACCAAACCTTCGCGATGGAAGCGGCTGAGGATCGGGTAGATCGTCCCCTCGCCGATGACCAACCCCTCGATCTGCCGCAGCCGGCGGACGATTTCATACCCATACGCCCGGCCTGGTTTGATCGCATTCAGGATGCACATCTCCAGCAATCCCTTGCGAAGCTGCGTCGTCCAGTTGTCATGCAAACGATCGTCCAAAATACTCTCCCAGGTCGTCGAAACGTCCCGCCGTCAACGACGGTTCCATTTCCCCGCGACATCCAACTGAGTGAATTATATGGCACGCTACCTTGTAATGCAAGGTATATTTTATAAAATACTTTGTTTTGTTGTATTGAATGTCATCCTGAGCCCCTAAGGGGTGAACTCCGCGACTCTTCGAGCGAAGTCGAAGGACCTTACGGGTAGTTGGGCGTGAGGTCCTTCGACTTCGCTCGAAGAGTCGCGGAGTTCACCCCTTAGGGGCTCAGGATGACAAGGCGGGGGTTTTCTCTGTTATTACATATTTGTCAGTCAGGGATTGCAATCCTGTGCGGAATACATTAAAGCATCCAACCGCCGGTGGTCGAAAATACACTACTGAGACTCCTATGCGCCGCAGGATCGGTTTGGGGTTATAGCTTTGTGAGCTTCTCCCGGACAGGATACAATACCTGCACCGCCCGGCGGCGAAACGAATAAGGAACGCGGACCAATGATTTTCGACCCCATCCTGGGAATGTTTTCCACCGACATGGGCATCGACCTGGGCACCTGCAACACGCTCGTGTGCGTGCGAGGCCAGGGGATCGTCCTGAACGAACCGTCCGTGGTGGCGGTCAAGCGGGGGACGAACCGCGTTCTCCAGAACGGAAACGCCGTCGGCGTGGTCGCGAAGGAAATGCTCGGGAAAACGCCCGGATCGATTTCGGCCATCCGCCCGATGAAGGACGGCGTGATCGCGGACTTCGACATCACCGAAGCGATGCTCAGCTACTTCATCCGCAAGGTCCACCGCCGCCGCAGCCTGATCAAACCCCGCGTCGTGATCTCCGTACCGTCGGGCATCACTGCCGTCGAAAAACGGGCGGTGCTGAATTCGGCGGAGCGGGCCGGGGCGCGGCGGGTGTATCTGGTCGACGAACCGATGGCCGCCGCCATCGGCGCGGAACTGCCCGTGACGGAACCGACCGGTTCGATGATCGTCGACATCGGCGGCGGCACGACGGAAGTGGCGATCATCTCGCTGGCGGACATCTCCGTGTGCGAGTCGATCCGCGTCGCCGGCGACGACATGGACGAAGCCATCGCCGCCCACATGAAACGAACCTACAACCTCATGATCGGCGAGCAGACGGCAGAGCGCATCAAAATCGAAATCGGCTCCGCGAGTCCCATGGACCAGGAGATGACGCAGGAAGTGCGCGGCCGCGACATGATCTCAGGCCTGCCGCGAAAAACGAACATTTCCTCCGAGGAAGTGCGCGAGGCGTTAAAAGAGCCCGTCGGTGCAATCATCGACTGCGTGACGCGAACGCTCGAGAAGGCCGAGCCGGAACTGGCTGCCGACCTGGTGGACAACGGAATCAATCTCGCCGGCGGCGGGGCGCTGTTGCGCGGCATGGACACGGTCCTCGCCAACGCGACGGGCCTAGACGTCGTCGTCGCGGAAGACCCGTTAACCTGCGTCGCTCGCGGAACGGCGGTCTATCTGGAGAACCTCGAAATCTGGAAAGACACCATGGAGTCCGATGAGGATGAGTTCTAGGTTGGTGGTCGGTATCCGGTAGTCCGTAGTCGGAAGACAGTTTTGGGAAAAACAGGATTTCGCAATCAAACGAGCCCCCGCAGTCATGCGGGGGTTTTTCTTTTCGCCGGAAAAGCGCAAAGAACATAGCCCAAGGCATCGCCTTGGGTGCATGGATTCATAAAAACCAAGCCCGGTAAGGGCGATACAAATTGTCGCGCCCTTGCAGATTAACACGAAATCCCTTTTTTTGCGAATTATTTTCCTTGGGAGAAGCCCCCACAAGCGAGACCTGGCCCTGAGGCAGACTCGCTTGAAGGTGCCACGAGCACGTTGAATTGGCGTAAAAAAGAAAGACCTTCAGGTTTCCCTGAAGGTCTTTCGTAAAAGTCGGCGTCCACCTACTCTCCCGCAGTCGCAGTACCATCGGCCGTTACGGCTTAACTTCTGTGTTCGGCATGGGAACAGGTGTGGCCCGTAACGTGAAAACACCGGCAAAGCACCGGCAGGCGTCTCCGCCCATCGGTACAGTTTGAATATCAAAGCATAGGGATAAGTTCGCAATGGTTTTTTGAAATATTCCGTCGTTTCCCGCATAGGCCGAGAGCTCGGCGGCTGGTTTTGTCGCAAGCCCGAAGGGGCCGACGACAAACGTGGCCAAGCAATCGCCCGTTAGTACCGGTAAGCTAAGTACATTTCTGTACGTACACATCCGGCCTATCAACCACCTGGTCTGGATGGGGGCTCTCATTTCCGAAGAAATATGGAATCCTGATCTTGAGGTTGGCTTCCCGCTTAGATGCCTTCAGCGGTTATCCGTTCC